>JBBRHM010000001.1:0-71033 GCA_038222655.1 Chitinophagales bacterium
GGTTTATCAGCATAAAAATGGCCACCAAATTTTGGAGAACCAAGATAGTCGCATCCTAACAATATTGCTTTTGAAAATCCGAGGTATTTGGCTACGCCTATCATGATAGATAAAGCACCCATATTGGCTGAAAAAAAACCACTCAAATCATTACTTCCCGACCGTCTTTCTCCAAAATGATGAAAATAATTTACGTTTTCGTGCTGTTTTAGAAAAGAAAAATAGTTAGTAAGACTCGTAAAAAAAGTTGTGTTCTTATTTGTAAGAATCAGCTTCTTTAAAATAGGCCCTATCAGATTTTTTTGTAGTTTTTTTTCATACGAATGAACCCGATAGGGATAAAAAAGATACGAGTCTGTCATTACGCAGTATTTCATGTTTAATGATTTGGTTCTTGTATCTGTTAACGTATAGGAGCAACCAATAGCCGGAAACTTGGGGAGTTTTTCAAAATCATAATACTTAAGGGATCCTCCATTTCCGAATATCAAACAGGTTTCACCTTTATGTAGATCTTTGAATTTTATATTTTTCTGAACAATTGATTTTTTTGAATTCCACAACGCTTTTTCTACCCCTCGTATCATGTTTACTATAAAATTCATTTCTTAATTCTAATGCTGAGATCTTGTTTTATTAAAAGGTATTATTTATTCATGGTATCAGCCGAAGCACTCTTAAGGTCTTCCGGCCGGCCTACATCCTGCCAACGTTCATAGATAGGATAAGCTACTGTGCGGTTCTTTTTTTCCCTCAGCATTTCAAAAAGTGTTGGCATATCGCAATGGGTATCTGGTTTTAAAATATCCAGTGCTTCCGGGCTTAATACATAAACACCCGCATTAATTCTCGATTGCACGATTGGTTTTTCTTCGAAGCCGGTTATATCAACCCCATTTATTTGTACTACACCAAAAGGCTGTTGCCATTCATGCAAACGAACTGCCATGGTGGCAACAGAATTATATCGATTATGAAAATCCAATAACTCGCCATACCGTATATCCGTCATAACATCACCGTTGCTTACAATAAAGGGTGCAGCAGGACGTGGGTTAAGTAACCCCAGTGCACCAGCTGTTCCCAAAGGAGATTCTTCGCGCAGGTATTCAATTTTTATCTGCCATTTATCACCGTTACCAAAATATTCTTCTATCATGTGGCCCAGGTAATGAATCGCAATAATGAAATTATTAAACCCATCAGCTTTTGCTCTTTCAATAATATGTTCCAGCATAGGCTTTCCTGCTACGGGCAAAAGAGGTTTTGGACAGTTTTCTGTATGAGGGCGCATACGGACTCCTACACCACCTGCCATGATCACCATTGTATTTGGCAGCGTGAAAGAAATATCAAAAAATTGATCCAGTAACATCAATCCTACCACACACCTGTTTTCATCTACAACCGGTAATTGGTGAATAAGATTTGCCTTCATCAAATTGATAGCCATCTCATGTGAAACGCTAGGTGTGGCAACAAATGCATCGGGTTTAAGGATCCTTTGTATGGGGCTGTCTAAATTCATCCCACGCAATAATCCACGGCGGATATCACCGTCTGTGATAGTACCCAAAAGACGGTTCTTATCATCGCAAACCAATACGATCTGAAATTTACTTTCGTCAAGATTTTTTACTGCCTGGCCAAGTGTAGAGTCCAGTGGAAGTATAGCTTTTGGCCAATCTTGTTTCAGTTTAACAGCAGTACTGTTCAATGCCATTTTAAATTAGTTGGTTAAAGAGGCTTACTTACCTGGAGAAATAAAGTATCTGCTTGCCTGCTTGTTTCAAGATAAGTATTCCAAAGCGTATCAGCAGTCTGATCAATACCCGGCAGGCTTGTCATACTTCCGGTGGGTCTGCGTTGTATTAGCCATGATAACATGTTAGACATGTTCATCGTATGCATAAACCGTTTTGATTCAATTTCAAAACCTGCTTCTTCAGCACTGCGTGCCAAACTATTCATATCAAAATACCAACGATGAACGATCCTGTAGAAGAAAGAAGGAAATTCATCAGGTAATAATTTCATCATGATATCATTCCGGTTAGGCGTAGCGATCAATAATTTGCCACCGGGTTTCAGCAGGTTTAATATTTCAGCAAGAAATGTGCGGGGATTCTGTACATGCTCTATTACCTGGAATACTACAGCATAATCAACACTATCTTTATTTGATACAGCTGCATCATTTGTATAACTATATACTTCATAGCCACGTTTGCGCAAAGAATCCTGGTACATGGCGGTTGGCTCAACTGCAATAATTTTTTCAGCAAGACCGGAAATATGATCAACAAATGATCCGGCACCGCATCCAATATCCGCAACTACTTTGCCGCGAAATGAATAGGGCCATGCGGCAGACATATGATGAACCTGAACGGGATCGGCATGTTTAAAAAAATCTTCTACTTTTAATCCCTGGTTTACAGCAACGCGATATTCTTCACTTTCATAGGCCTTGGCATCGATAGATTGCGCTTCTGACAAACGGCCTACACTGCAACCACCACAAACAGCCACTTTACCGTCTTCACGAACACTGCCAAATCCACCAGCCCGAACAGGTCCGCGATAAACCAATGTCCATGCGTTTGTACCACAGATTTCGCAAGGACCAAACATTTTTACATCTTCCATATTCAATAAAATTTATTACCAAGAAGTTAATCCACCATCCACAACCATATTCTGGCCGGTACAGTATTTTGACGAATCGCTTAAAAGATATACAAGCATTCCTGTAATATCTTCGCGATCAGCCATACGCCCCATTGGGGTACGGTTACTATAGGCATCTACAAATTGCCGGTTATGCCCGTTATAAACACCGCCGGGAGAAATACAGTTAACCCTTATTCCTGCTTTTGCCCACCACGTTGCCAACCATCTGGTTAACCCGATGATACCTGCTTTTGATGCAGAGTATGCAGGAAAGGAACGGAAAGGCTGGCCTTCATATAATCTGTGATCTGGTGCCACTACGCCGTAAATGCTTGCAATATTAACCAGGCTTCCCCCGCCACCTGCTTTTAATATTTTACCTGCTTCACGGGCAAAAAGAAAAGCACCGGTAAGATTTATATCAATGGCTTTCTGCCAGAGATTAAGCGGATAGTTTTCAAAATCGGGAAAGGAATCACCACCTGAAGCCAATGCTTCACTGGTAATAGCGGCATTAAAAACTGCGCCATCCAAACCATCGTATTGTTTTGCAGCTTGTTCAATACCTGCTACCATTGAACTTTCATCTGCCACATTTATTTCAAAACCCGGAACTTTCATTTCTTGTGCATCTGCAAGGACTGTACTGCCTGGACGATCTGCGATGATTAATCTTGCCCCCTGTTCAAATAACAATTGTGCATGTGCCCGGCCTAAAACCCCGCAGGCACCTAACAAAAGAATTCTTTTATTTTTTATACCGGTATCTATACTCATACTAGTAACCCATGTTTGCGTTTCATAAGATATTCTATAAGAAGAAAGTCAAAATCGGAATCCACATCCAAACTTTTCTCACTGCCGATATCATAACCTTCTGTATGGCCATCCAGTAAATAATCGGCACGGCGTATATAGTCTGGCGATAATGCATAAATACTTGCTACATGTTCAAACACCGCAGGAGCATCCTGTCTGCGAACAACTGTACCGGGTAATTTTTTACAAATTTTTAGGGCACCTTCTTCATTTGATTCGAGCAAATTGAAGTAGGGATTTTTGCGTGCTTCACAAATTGAAAAGACACCATCAACACCATGAATTTTGCGTTCATGAAATTTCGCAATACATGCGGAGATATCGCTAACATCTCTTAGCGGACTGGTGCAATCGAGATCTACATATAAATCATAGAACTCATTATAATGCTTTTCACATGCGTCGAGTGCGTGTTTAAATACACCAAATTTTCCGGCTTCCGAAGTTGATAAATATTCCGGGCGAAGAAATGGTGTTTCGGCTCCTGCAGCACGTGCTATCTCAGCAATCATTTCAGAATCTGTTGACACAACTACTTTATCAATTTCTTTTGTAGCCAACGCCTGTTCAATAGACCAAACGATTAACGGTTTGCCAAGCATGGGTCTGATATTCTTCCCTGGTAACCCACGGCTTCCTCCACGGGCTGAGATTACACAAATTGTTTTCATACACTTATTTTTTGACCTTTCGCATCTGCCTCCCTTGCACCAACTGCCACACGAAGTGCGGCTATGCCATCTTCAAGAGAACACAAAGGTTGTATAGAAGGGTTTTGTATCCTTTGCAGGAAATGAGACATATGTGAAAGAAACAGATCGTTCCTTTGAAAATTATCGGCAACCCTGTTAATCACTGAAGTTGATTCCGGCGAATCACTCGATAAAGTTCCATCAATATATGACCAGTTAAAGATGGCTGTGCTTGTCATCACTTCTGCTTCACAACGGTAAACAGGACTTGCCATATCTAATTGAATATGTCCGGTAAGGCCGTTGGTGTGTGTAAGTAAGAGATTGGTAACATCATCGCCCTTGATATCCAAAGAACTTCGTTTAGATAACACAGCATTTACATTTTCAACCGGACCAAAAAGCCAGAGTGCGATATCTATTTGATGGATAAGATCAAAAAGTGCTCCGCCGCCACGTGCTGCATCAGCACTATAGATATTTCGATAATCTTTACCCTTTCTCCACGCATCTAACCGGTGCCCCATCGCAAGCCGGTAAGTAAGTATTTGACCGCTATCCTGCTGTTGCAATATTTTGGATAGTGCAATAAGGTTTTGATGAGCCCTGAACTGGCAACCTACTTCTACAATTTTTCCCGAAGCTGCATCAGCCAGTTGGTCAATTCCTGTTAAATTATTTGAAAGCGGCTTCTCAATAAAAAGTGCCTTCCCTGCGCGCAAAACATCTATGGCAATGCCCATGTGATTATCAGTGGCTGTTGCAACAACCACTGCATCTGCGTTATTAATCGCATCATTGAGGTCAGCATTTACATCAACATTAAATTCATCCTTAACAGATGAAAGTAAATGAGCCTGTGAGCGCCAAACGGAAACCTTTGCTCCCAGTTGCAGTAAATTGGCAATATGCCTTTTTCCTATTGAACCGGCCCCACAAACAAGTACAGACTGTTGCATATTAACGGAACCATCCATTTTCATGTTTGCCTTCCAATGTCATCCCTTTCCTGAGAATATATTTAGGATCAAGATTTACTGTTGCCAGGCTTTCTGCAATTAATTTTCCGGAATTTCCACCACCATATGGATTAACTGTTGCAGCACATACCGAACGGAATGCATCATCAGCAATACATTTTTTTATAGCGTTATATATTTCCTCTGCATTATAATCTGCATCAATTACATTATCTCCCCGTAACCTTCCCTGCTGGCGTGATCCGATATTGACTGTAGGACAGCCGAAAACCGGTGTTTCTTTAATGCCGGATGATGAGTTTCCAACACAAGCTACGCGCCATCCCGGCTGCTTAGCCAATGCCAATATTCCATGATATACAAAACGACCCAATGATGCGTGCAATTGTATATTCGGGTTATTGAGTTCTGAAGTTGTCCTCAAATCTTTTGACATGGTTTCGCCACCCGCATCGTTATTCGGGTAAGTAAGAATTACCTGTACACCTTCATCAGCCAGTTTTATCAAGGCTTCTAAGGATGGTTGCAATTGTGAAGCACCGTCTTCAAATTCTGTGGTAACCGAATGTTGTGTAAAGAGAACAACTGGTCTGTTCTTATCAAGCTTTAATCGTGCAATAAGATTTTCCGGTGTTTCAAATGAACCGTCTTTTATCAGGTCAATTGCAGGGAAGCCAACTGTGTGCACCCGCCATTCATCTTCACCCATAGCAAGAATACGGTTGCTTGCCTGTTGATTGGTTGTATAATGTAAGTGTGCAAGTTTTGACATGGCATGACGAACTGAATCATCCAAAGCGCCTCCTTCTGTAATATCTCCGCCTTCCACATGTGCAGTTGGAATATTCATTTGCGAACTCGTAATTACAGCGGCCAATCCTTCAAACCTGTCGGCGTAAACAAGAAAAACATCGGGGTTCAATTCATCTAATACCGGTGTTAGGTTAAGTATACCCGAACCAATGGCGCGAGCAGTAGAAGTTCTTTTATCACCACTCATATCAATTTTCACTTCAGCATAAATATCAAACCCATCTTTTTTTATTTCTGAAATGGTAGAACCAAAATTATTGTCCAGGTGTGCGCCCGATACAATAAGGCGGTACTCAAGTAAAGGATGATTTTTAATTGCCTGTAAAATCGGGAACTGTAATCCGTATTCCGCACGGTTTCCCGAAAAAACGGCAATCACTCTTTTTTTATTCATTGTTCATTTTCAATTTAAGTAAATGTGAAAGTCCCTGTACAAGGTCTACTTCGGGCGACCAATTAAGCAGTGACTGTGTTTGGGATATATCAATCAGTAAACAGGAATCTTTTTCTGCGACTGTTTTCGAAACAACTTTCCTGTTGCTTTCACCGGCAAGCTGCAATGTTTTTATAGCGAGGTCTCCTACACTTATTCCTATGCCACTTCCAGCATTTATGATACAACCGGGCATATGCATTGATGCTGCTATAATACAAGAAGCCGCATCGTTTATCCAAAGAAAATCCCTTACGGGTGATGTATCTCTCAGGATCAATTCATCCTTTCCGGGTATTTGGCGCAGGATGTCCGCAAGAACTGTATTTGATCCCATACCCTGTCCATATACATTGGAAAAACGTATAGAAGTTCCTCCGGCTTCAGCGATAATTTCTTCGCAAGCAAGTTTTACTTTTATATACTCACTCGTTGCTGATACTTCTTCATCAGAACGCCGTGGATATTGTTTCGAATCTCCGTATACAACAGAACTGGAAGCATAGATGATATGTTTCCATTGTCCTTGTGCCAGTTTACTGCAAAGGCTGGTCTCATCTCCTTCTGACAATGTAGCTGCATCACGAGGTTGTGCAAGATGTATCAAAACACTGTTTGGTGAAGAAGCTATATCCGCATAAGAATTAACAGTAGAGAATCCCTTCAGCGTTCTCCGCGACACCCCTCTAACAGGAATTTTTTTTTCTGAAAACTGTTGTATCAATGCCCGTCCCATGAAACCTGTTGCACCAGTAATCACTACCTCAAAAGACATTCATTAAGTTTTATTAAGAACATATTTATAGACTATTATTTGCTTATATCATCGCGGTTGATCCTCGTCCCGCGTGAAATTTTCACCAATGCCTTTTTACCTATTAATGTTTCATAATCCGAAGCATTAAAATCGCCACCTCCGGGTCTTCTCAACCAAAGGTTTTCTTCAGTCAGTTCTTCACCTGGTGCGATCTCTTTATTTGCAACTAGTGAAGCGAATGCAAATGCTATGGTTGGCGCTTCCGCTGAAACAGCCGCTTTGCTTCCGCCACGTGCCGAAAAAATTGTTTTTGAACCATTGATCAGGTCTGAAAGTGCAGCCGGATCCATTGAGCAAACAATATCAGGGCCGGGGCGATTCATGCTGTCCGTAAAATGTCTTTCTAAAATAGAAGCACCCAATGCTACTGCGCCCAAACAGGTATAATTTGAAACAGTATGATCCGATAAACCGATCACTGCATCTGGAAATGCTTCTTTTAAAATTTTCATAGCACCCAAACGCACCAACTCCGGTGGAGTGGGGTATACATTGGTGCAATGAAGCAATGCAAACGGAATATTTGCTTTGCGCAATATATCAACAGAAGGTCGAACCGTTTCGATTGAATTCATACCCGTGCTGATGATAACAGGTTTGCCAAAACGCGCAATGTATTTTATTAAAGGATAATTATTGCACTCACCCGACCCGATTTTGAACGCAGGAATATCAAATGCCACCAGCCTGTCTACAGCCACTCTTGAAAAAGGTGTACTGATAAAAATAGCGCCGCGTTGCTGAACATATTCCATCAGCTTTCTCTCATCAGATTCATTGAGTGCACAGCGGGCCATTATTTCATAGATCGATTCAACCGTATGTCCGGGTATCACTGATTTTGCTTCATCAGACATCTCGTCTTCAACAATATGTGTCTGGTGTTTGATAATTTCAGCGCCGGCATCAATTGCTGCATCAACCATTTGTTTCGCTGTTTCCAATGAGCCTTCATGGTTGATACCGATCTCGGCAAATACTACCGGTGGATGGTCATCCCCTATCAACCTATTCTGTATTTTAAATTCAGCCATTTATTTTTTTTACTGATTTATAATTAGACGTTGTAGATATTCGATTTATAATTTTTTAAATTTTCAGTCTGTGTAAACCAATCAATCGTTTCTGAGAGCCCGCGTTTAAATCCGTCTAGGCCACCATATTCCGGCGACCAGTTAAATAATTCTTTTGCTTTTGCATTAGCGGCCCACAATCTTTCTACTTCTGAATTTTCCGGCCGCATACGTGCTTCATCTGTGATGATCTCGATTTTTGTATTCATCACTTCCGCGATAAGTCTAACCGTGTCTCCAACTGAAATTTCGTAATTACTTCCCAGATTAATTACTTCGCCTAATCCTTTATCTGAATTAGCAGCTGCCATAAATCCTGAAACAGTATCTTTTACATAATTAAAATCGCGCGTTGGAGTAACAGAACCAAGTTTAATATGTCTTTGACCATTTGCAATTTGCGTAATGATTGTTGGTATTACGGCTCTTGCCGACTGGCGCGGGCCATACGTATTAAACGGCCGTACAATAACTACCGGGGTATTGAAAGATGCATAAAAAGAAAATGCCATCTGGTCAGCTCCTATCTTGGATGCCGAATAAGGTGATTGCCCCTGTAGTGGATGTTCTTCCGTAATAGGTACAAACCGTGCGGTTCCGTAAACTTCACTGGTTGAAGTGTGAATTACGCGTTGTACACCTAATTCGCGTGCGGCCTGTAAAACATTCAAAGTGCCTTTTACATTTGTGTCTACGTAGGTATCAGGCGAATGATACGAATACGGAATCGCAATAAGTGCCGCAAGATGGAGTACAATATCACAACCTTTCATTGCCTCTTTCATTCCATGAGGGTCGCGGATATCGCCTGAAAATACTTCTACATTTTCACGGATCTCTTTGGGAGACTGGTCGAGCCAACCCCATGAGTTAAATGAATTGTATAAAACAAATGCCCGCACTTTGTAACCCTGCCGAACGAGTTCCTCGGTTAGGTGCGAACCTATAAAACCATCCGCTCCCGTAACTAGTATTTTTTTGTCTGTGATACCCATATAATTATATAGTTATTCTTTGTTTGGTCTTTTATGCAAGCCAGTCTCTATTTTCCCTAAGAAATTTTGCAGAAAAATGAGTAAGTACTTTTCCATGGACATTCCTACCAAGAGAATTTTTGATATCTAAAGGGAAAATTTCCCAGAATTTTTTTTGCAAGTCATCATCCACGGTCATTTTCACCCATTCCTTTTTGATCCGTTCGAGTAATTCAAATACGGCATCTTTGATTTCTTCAGGGCTATTATCTACCAGTTCCACTCCTTCTCTTTGGTATTCATTTGAATAAACACAGAAACCAACATTCCGGTCAAATATTTCAGAAACCGTCAGCAACCGCTTTTCAGAAGTCAGCCAATGTTTTTTTGGCAAATAAACTGAATCCTTTATAAAGGTAGAAACCAGTCCCATAGGTGCTGCATTTACAAATACCATTGGCCTTCTAAAGATCATCGGTACAGCATCGTATCCGGTTCCAACGGTAATGCAGAACGCACATTTTGCACCGAGGTAAATGTCCATAAAATCAGTTCGAAACCCTGTTGTGGCATAATCAATCACTTTAGGATTGTTTGCTTTCATGGCCGTATTAACCACTTCACCCATACGAAGTACATAAAATCCACGCTCCGCAAGTGCATCTGCAGCCATTACATAAGACTGAATATCGCTATCCCTGTAGCTATGGTAATTCCATTTTTCAGGGTTAGGAAGTACCGCATTCAGGTAAGCACTATCTCTTACTATAAGGCAAACAAATTCAGCATCTCCAAGTATACCTAATTTTGTTAATCCTGCTTTACCGCGGGCTTCTTCATCTGGTGTAAAAGAGAGATGCGCGGGCGAGTTTGCCATTAAACTTTTTGTGTCACGTCCATATTGAAAATCGCTTTCTGAATTTTCAACTTCATGGATAGCTCCTCCGGCCAAAGAACGGTTCATAAAAAACAATGGCTCAAGAAGCCATTTGGGCCAGATGTGTAAATGGCGTTTCCACATTTTCCCTAATTGTTTATTCGCCAGCCTGGCACCTCCAAAAAAAGCAATATCAATATATTTTTGTTTAGGTACATTAATCCCCGCATCTATTTCGCATAGATAAAACTCAGTATTAGCTGCCAGATGGCCAATGCGCAGACCTATCAGCCGGTTTATCCTGATCAGCAATAAGGGACGCATCAACCTCATAATTATAAGGAAGATAAAAGCAGGAATTAACCCTATTAAAAACTGGAAAGCGCGGTTGAATATAGAAAAAAAAACCTTCCAGCCACCTTGTACAACCGATGAATATTGCCGATTGAAAAACTGAAACGCCCTGCTGATTTTACTCACTTAAAAAAAAATTAATTGCTGCCACAACAATAATAAATCTGCCTCCCTTAAATGTTGGCTGCCATGTATGTTTCAGGTGTTCCGATATCCAGGAATGTTTCTTTTGTTTCGTAGGTATAAATTTTGCACATTAGCAGTGGTAATATCTCTGTACTAAAATCGGTCATCCCGGGTTTCAACTGTTTTAATAAATCTGCTGAAAGAATATATATTGCTCCATTAGCCAGGTTACCTGGTGGAGACTGTTGCTTTTCATACATTTTAATTACCACTCCCTCTTCGTCTATTTCAAGAATTCCACATGAAGATGGATTATCTGTCTGGAATGTCATCATTGTCATTACACATTTTTGTGGGCGGTTTTGATGTGCCTCCAAAAAAGAGCCAAAGTCTGCCAAACAGTAATTGTCAGCGTGTATTAGTAATGCGTCCCCGCCTTCAAAAAAATCTATATTAGCCATTAATGTTCCGGCAGTGCCTAATAGTTCTGGTTCATATGCGATCGTAACTACATCCTTATAATTACTAGTATTAATAAACTCTTCCACAACTTTTGGCAGGTAGTGTGTATTCACTAAAAAAGGAGAAATACCTTCCTTAGACAATCGCTCAAGCCAGATCTCCAATAAAGGCTTACCCCTTATTGGCACAAGACATTTGGGAATAGTATTAGTGAGTGGCCGCAGGCGGGTTCCAAAACCTGCGGCAAGAAGTAGCGCTTTCATTTTGTTAACTCTTCTAAAAGTTCTTTTGTTTTCAGTGGTGTATTGCCAACACGGCCTACCTGAATAGCTGCCGCGAGCGAGCCAATGCAGGCAGCTTCCCAAATGGTACCTCCAACTGCCATTACC
The DNA here is from genome assembly GCA_038222655.1 of Chitinophagales bacterium. Lineage (GTDB taxonomy): Bacteria > Bacteroidota > Bacteroidia > Chitinophagales > Chitinophagaceae > Sediminibacterium. The sequence goes on from JBBRHM010000001.1 coordinate 11,483, forward strand.
ATTGATGTTGCAATCAGTAAAGAGTCTCCTGCTCCTGAGACATCTTTAGGCGATGAATTCAATGCGGCAATCCGATCTGTGAACATATTTCCCTTCCGGTCATTAATACCAACGTAGATAAGCATTCCCTCTGAACCCAACTTCAATAAAATATTTTTTGCGTTTGAAGTCGCCAGCATTTTATCCGCCAATATTACCAATCCATCATCATGGTTACGTATACTCAGTCGTGCTTCTCGTTCAGTTGGTGTTATTAAATCCATGTTTTTAAACCTCGAAATGTCTCCTTCCTGCGAAGAAGACTGGCTATCGGCAGCAAGAAATATTTTTTTATCGATACAAAGTTCTATTATCTTATCAACCAGGTCCTGTGGCAGGCATCCATAATTAAAATCAGAAAAAACCAATAGGTCACACGAACCGATGCACTCTTTCACCTGCGCTAATATCTGTATTTGCAGTTCTTGTGAGATAGGATTCTGGTGCAAATGACTCACCCTTAAAAGTGTTTTGCCTTTGCTGCGAAATCTTTGCTTTAAAGTAGTTGGGCGGGTGGAATCAATTATCAGTTTATGATCAATTCCATAATCCGATAATTTCTCAGTTGCATAATTCCTTAATTCATCATCACCGGTAATAGATATAAATCTAACGTCGGCACCTAATCCTTTTGCATGTGCAGCCACAATTCCTGCACCACCGATAAACTTAATCGAATCAATTGGGGTAACCACTATTGTTGGATCCTCCTGTGACATACCCAATGCTTCACAGGTAATGTATTCATCAATTATCAGGTCGCCGATAATACACACTTTCAATTTTGAAATTTTTGTAACCCATTGGCTTAAAGATGCGACACTAAGTCGATTTCTCGCAATAAACTCGTTAGGAAGACTTATTGATCTCGTTTCAGCAAACGAAATTTCATTTCGTATTAAATCAATTGAAGAAAATAATGATTCGCCGGAACTGAAAATTAATTTACCGCCGTAGCTTTCCAAAATTGAACTTTCAATATTTTCTGAAAATTCATGTTCTTTCCCCTTTACAACAAGGTCAGGTTTAATACCCTCCAGTACAGAAATCAAATCTTCATCAAATATAAAAGACTCATCAATCCATGAAATACTACGGATACTTTCTAACCGCAGATCTTGTTGTATATAAGCAGCTTTTCCTGCAATCTTATCGCTTTCTACACCAACGATCAATCGAGTTCCACATTCTTTGGCAAACCGCAATAAACGAAGATGTCCAACATGAAGTACATTAAAGTGACCTGAAACAAAAACGACTTTTTCACTCATATTATGAGACCATTATTTCGGAAAACAGATACTATTATAAATTGCATATTATGCTTTCTGGAATATCACATTATGCGTTCCCATACCCCAGGTAGAAATAAAAACCTCTTCAGTTTGACAATAAGCGGTCAAGTCGCCTGTTTTCTTGCTGCTGATCATTTCAAAAATATCCTTTATCATCTTGAAAAGGTTTTGCACATACGCTAAATCATCTGTCATGGGTATATGTGCCTGTAGGAATTTATTTATGTCGGCAATCAATCCAAGTGCTTCTTTACAGCCCTCTTCGGAATCAGCATCGATAAGACCGTCAGTGATTTCAACAATCCTTTTCAGTTTGGTACTCAGTTCTTCAGAACTTACCGGTATAAAACATTTATTTCCTAAAAAATGACTGAGACGGCTTTGCTGAATAAATGAAACAGATGAATTTAATTCGCTTTCTGCAGTAAAAGGTTTTTTGATCCAGTCCATCGAATGTGCATTCCGGTAAGTTGGCCATGAAGAGAATAACCTGAATCCTTCAGAATGTGCATCACGTAAAAGATCTGCAGGATCTATCAGGTATTTTAATCTTACGAATGGATTTTCAATAACATCCATAAACCACGATTCGATTTTTCGGGTATGGATGATACTGTTCCATTTATTAAGGAAAAGCGTTTGTGCCAGTTCAAGGCCTTCGCCTCCCTGTCCGTTTCTTTTCACAGAATTGTAAATCGCTTTTTGCAATAATTCAATAAACCCTCCATATAGGTCAATAAAACTTATTACAAACAAACCATCTTCTTCAAGACATTCTTTTGCTTTTTTGATCCAGGCAATATTTGGCTGTATCGTATAAATAAAGCCTTCCGCATCGATCACATCAAATTTCGATTCGTTTTTGAATTCCAGAAGTGATGCCGCCACGAGGCCATTGATGCTACTTTCCAAACCATATTGCGACAAATAATTACGGATATAACTATGCGCTTCTATATTGGGTTCAACAAGGGTTAAAGTGGCACCCCATTTAGCGAACACCAAAGCATTTTCTCCTGTATCAGGGCCAAACTCTAATATTTTTTTACCCTTGAAAAAAGTATAGGGCAGGTTAAGGCGATAAAAAAAGTTTTTACGCTGTTCTGAGTACCTGTTCAATTGCTCATCATTGCCAAAAGCGGCATATGTTGGGCGGATATCTTTTGTTTCATAATAATTAAACAAACTTTCCATAATCGCTAAATATTATTTTACATATTTTAATTTAATACATCGAGGGTTTCGCTCTGTTATTCTACAATCCTGAAATGAGGTACAGGTATGATATACTTTCCGGCAGTTTCCAGGTATTTTTTATTTTTCCCAATAAATGTATCCGCAAAACGCCATGCAAGAATCACTACATAATCAGGTTTCTTTTCATACATAGCATTGGATGGATATACCGGTAAATGATGGCCAGGGCTAAACCTGCCCTGTTTAGCAATATTATCGTCAACGAGATAATCGAAATATTCTCCCATTTCAAAATGATAAATCAGTGTAGTTCCGGTTACAGAAGCACCAAAACCTGCTACAGTTTTACCTTCCGCTTTCGCTTTTCGGAGAAAATCAAGCATCTGCTGTTTCAGACCGTCTATCTTCTGCGCATACTTTTCGTAAGTTTCTTTTTTATAGAGACCATAATTTTCTTCGAAACTAATCAGCTCTTCAACGCTTTTATCTTTTGCTCTTGGCCCGTCCTTATGCTGTACAAAATAACGCAGCGAACCTCCTTTGGTGGGAACCCTGTCTACTGAAAAAAGCTCCAGCCCGTGTTTCTCAAATAGTGTTTTTACAGGTTTAACAGAAAAAGAAGTGATATGCTCATGGTATATGAAATCAAATACCATATTCTCTACAAGATCGGCTAAATAATAACTTTCAAAAACGTATACACCTTTCTCATCCAGCAATTCTTTAATGCAGGCAACCCATGTATTGATATCATCAATATTGGCAAATACATTATTGGAAGTGATCAGTTTTGGCTTGCTATGTTCTGCTATTATCTTTTTAACCAGGTCCGGACCGAAATAACCATTCATGGTTGGAACACCGTTTCCATTGGCTAATTCGGCAATATGTGGTGCCGGTTCAATTCCCAATGCATTCAGCCCGTTTTGCTGAAAGAAATGTAAAAGAGTTCCATCATTACTTCCAATATCTACTACAAGTGATTTATCTTCTAATTTAGATTTAGCTACTACATCGGCAGCGTATTGTTTAAAATGACTATCCAATCCAAAAGAACTAGAAGTGTTATATATGTATTCGCCATACAAAACATCTGAATCGATTACATCGGGCAACTGTGCAAGGCCACAATCCTGGCACATAAAAAGATCAATCGGATAGGAAGGTTGAAAAACACCTACTTTTTCTTTCAGCACATATGCATCCCCGATAGGTGAAGGTTTCAGGCTAAAGAATAATTCCATGTTTTCACTGCCGCAACCACGGCAGTCTTTTCTTCTGTAAATAACTTGATCCATATTATAAGTGATTCTGTTTGTTTATTTTTTCCTCAAGCGTTGTAATAAAATCTGCTGATCCTTGTAAATCTGCATCTTCCGGCGACCATGGTGCAAAGACGGTATCGCTCCTGTCGAAAGGACCATTGGTTGTTTCGTGAAACACCAATACCTCAGACCTGATTAGGAGGGTATGGTAAACGGGTTCGCCAATACGTAAGTAAAAGGATACACCGGAGGAAAAATCTCCCATCGGAATTATCTTTTTTATTTCGCCATTGTCTTCAAAGAAAACGATGTCTACTTTGCCCTGGATGATATGTATAGATTCTGATTTACCCGGGTGTTTATGCGGCCTTACATAACAATCTTTTTCATGAATGATGAGCATTTCATGTAGCCTGTCATCCACACCGCTATGGGTGCATAAACGAATCCGTCTTCTTGGATTTTGATTGGCCTCGAGTGTTAACTTCTCTATCATCCCTGCATTAGATTCTGTCAGGAGAGATGTTGAATAATATACCTCGTTATTTACTTTTTTTAGATCCATATATTATCCGGTAATAAAACTTTTCCAAAATGGTGGTAATAAATCGGAAGGTGGTATCAATGACCAGAACTGTCCGCCACCATCTACCCATTTTTGATGTTTGCCAATTACTTTATGTTCATTTTCAACATTTACGGCCAGGAAACAGATATCAATATTGGAAGAATACAATTCGACACCGGATACAATTGGAATTTTACAACCAGGTGTAAACAGGTTTTGTTTTTCTTTTTGATCATCAAGGATAAGGTCGACATAACCACCAACCTCTAAAAAATTAAGTAGGCAGAATGTACTTGAACCTGCACCATAGACGGCAATTTTTTTCCCTTTCTCTTTTTCGGTTTTCAGGTACTGCAGAAAATTATCTTTAAAACTGCTCCACCTGTCTGCATACTGCTGATTTAATGAAAGCAATGATTCAAGATACTTTGTATCGGGCTTTACATCTTTTGTTTTGCGGCCAATAACAAATAATGCTTCCCCGCTAAAAACAATAATATCTTCCTGAACAGCTTTAATCCCTATTTGAGCCAAATACCATTTCATTGTCTCCATAGTGAAATAATTGACATGCTCTTCCCAAAGCGCATAATTATAAGACTCAAGGCAACGTTTAAAATTTGGAACTTCTATCAAAATATATCCATTATCAGCCAATAATAGATCTATAGATTTGATCATATCCGGAAGATCACTGATATGCTCAAGTACGTGCCTGGCCATCAAAAGATCAAATGTTCCGTGTTCATCTTTGATCTTTTTTGCAGTTTCTATATTGAGATAATCATGAATTACATTGTATCCTTTCTCTTTGGCTATATTAAAGCCGTCGGTAGTGGGTTCTATTCCCATGAAATTGGTAAAACCATTTGCTGCAAAATGATCAAAGAATATCCCGTCATTGCAACCGATCTCAAAAATTTTTGAGTCTGTTGTAAACCCTTCCAGTGATTTTAAAATCTCAATTTCCTTTGGAATTTGCGGTTGCGACTTCCATGAACTTAAAGTAACATAGTTGTCGTACAATAAGTTCGGCGGACATGAATCTACCAGCTGTGTAAGACCACAGGATTTACATACATATAAGTTCATTGGGAATACCGGTTGAACTTCGTCCCTGTATTTGGTGTAATGCTTCATAATTGGATAGTTTCCAAACTCAATCAACGCTGATAGGTCGGTGCCGGAACAAAGATTACAGCTATACAAATTCTTCATATTTATTTTTTATTGGGAAAAGAGATTTAGGTAATTAAACCAGATTATTTACAAACGAATTAACTATTTGATCAAAGTGCATGCCCCATATTAACCAGAATACGCCCACAATCACCTTGCCGCATGAGGTCGAGAGCCATATTAATATCATCGAGTGAAAATTCGTGTGTTATCAGTCCGTCTAAATTCATCTTATTGGCATTCATTAATTTAATAAGCCTGGGAATCTCAACATCAGGAACGGCATCGCCGCCATGAGACCCGGTTAATTGCTTATTGAAATGGAGCGGCAGCGTATAGATAGACACATTGTCTCCTTTTTTAGGTACCCCTACCAAAATAGTTTTTCCATCAACATTAGTAAGATCGTATGCCTGTTCTATTACCCGTGCGTTACCAGTCGTATCAATTACCACATCTGCACCTTTGGAGCCTACAATTGCCTTAATCTTCTCTGTAAGATCAGTTTCGTTTTTACTGTTGAAACCGTGGGTCATTCCGAATTTTTTTCCGAGCTCCAGTTTTTGGGCATTGATATCAATACCTATAATAGGGTGTGCCGAAACCATGCCTGCAGATTGGGCGAGGTTAATGCCAACACCACCCATACCAAAGATTACGACAGACTGTCCTATCTTAACCTTTGCATCATTATTAATAACCCCAACCGCAGTAGTTACTGCACAACCAAAAAGAGGTGCCAGTCTAAGGTCAAAATCTTTTGGGATAACGGTTAAACGGTTTTCCGAAATAACAGCATAATCGTTGAAGGTGGTTACCCATCCTGCATTAACTGTTTTGCTGCCCCAGTGATATTTTGCCGTGGGTGCCTGTATGCCACTGCTTGGCCTCCAGTGAAGTACAACATGATCATCCTCTTTAACAGTTGTTACGCCGGGTCCGGTTTTTAAAACTTTGCCTGATCCTTCATGCCCTAACAAATGTGGTAAAAACTTATCCGGCCCCTTACTCGCATTTATTTCATTCAACTGGGCACCGCAAATACCACTGAAATAGATTTGTACCAGCACCTGTCCATACTCAAGATTATCGTTATAAGAAATATTATCAATAACCAGGGGCTTACCACTTTCAACCAGTATTGCTGCTTTCATGTAGTTGTTTTATTCAAAATAAATAAACTCGAAATCTCCTGTGTAGCCAAAGTGTTCATATAACCATATCCACTCTTCTTTGTCGAAGAATGATTCGCAGGTAAGTGCCCAGCACTGTAAATTAAACTGCTCCAGTTCATTGCGGTAGCTCTCCAGCATTACATATCCTTGTTTTCCTACACGCTCGATTTCTTTTAATGCCGGCTGTAATTCAAACAGGCGCAGGTTATGAAGCGTTGTTAAACTGATCACCAGGTCAAATTCCTTATCTCCGAATGGGTATGGATCCTGAGCCCTTTGTACCATTATATAGGGTTTGATATCGGGATGAGAATTCTCTATTCCATGTTTGGAAATATCAAACCCAACGACATGTATACCAGGAAGAATTTTTTTGATTTCATATAAAAGAAAACCTTTGCCGCAACCTACATCCAGGATTTTTGAATCATTGGTGAGATGATAATCAGCAATTAATGCTTCTGCAACCGGCTTCCATCGGCCTTCAATAAAACGGTATCCTCCATATCCATATCTTCTGTCCCCATCCCAATAATCGCCTTCGTATTCTTTAGCCTTTAACATGCACTTTACTTTCTCATCAACCATTCTTGCGAGGTAATCCCTTTTGGTAGCCTGGTGTAAAGGAGTTACAAAATTTTTGAGTTGTTTCATTTACTTATTGAATTTGAATGTGATAAAATTTGCTTAACGCGCCATATATTTTCAATCCGTTCCATATCTTGCCTGTTTCTCATCGATAAGCCTTCTACGCAAAAATGCAGTTCCTTTTTTTGAATCAATACTTTTTCATAGATAACATTCCTTTCTACTTCATCTTCCGGTAACTGAAAAAGGCTATATGCTGCAATGCCGTCTAACTGTGGCAATTCATCAAGGAGTAGTTTAAAGATGAGATGGCAGTGTTCCATCGCGTATTCGCTTGCACTTAATAAAAAATGTAAGCTGTTCTTATCGCAGTAATCCCTGATCACTATGTTCTGGATGTGTTGCGGCACGCGTTCATCCATAAAACTCCTGCTGAAAACATAACCCCTTACTTTTTTCTTCCTCATACTTTAGGCAGTTTATAAGCCATCCCCGTTCGTGTTGCTGCGCGAAGTGTAATCGGTTCAAAAAATTCGCCAAGTTTTTTATCACCATACGGAGTGAATACACCTTTAAACCGGCAATTCATTGACCATCTTGTTTCAGATTCTGTATTAACCCTGTTCCCATGTGGAAGCGACTGATCAAAGATCAACACTTCACCATATTTTACTTCCAGCCATGTAACATCATTAACGATGGCCTGGTAAAGATCTTCACTACTTTTACCTGCGCGGTTTGTAAAATCGCGGTTCAATTCTGCGGCGTGGTCTGGAGGTAGCAGATACATCGCTTTGGTTCCATAGCAGTTTACCAGAGGTAACCAAACCACTACTTCGTAAGGAGAATCACCAGACCATGTATCTGCATGTACCGGCAACAGCGAGCTGTTATCGTCGGGAAACTGTATACTTAAATTTACACGCAGTTGCATAGCCAGTTCATTGCCCACAATTATGTCAAGATAATTTTTTGCTACGCGGTAATACATTTCACGAAAGCCTTCCACATCATTAAATCCCCTGATGATCTTCAGCCTGAAAGCATTCAATTCTGCTACCGGTACTTTTTCATGAATGTGATTTAACAAATCTTCCGGCGTTGCATCAATGGCTATATCCAGTGTTTCTCCAACCAACCTTACAAACTGGTTACGCATCCAGTCCAATGCTTCCGTGTCTTCGATCTGGCGTATCACGTATCCCTGTTCAAGGTATTCTTCCGATAATTTATTTTCTGATTTACTCAAAAACATATTTACTTCTTTTGTATTTTTTTACGCATCGTTTCCATGAGCGTTTCTACTGTGATACCCCAATGTTTCCAGAGACTTTCCTGTGACCCATATTGTTTTGCAAACTGATCAGGAATTCCAATGCGCGCTATTTTTGAAGATTGCTGTGGCATATGATCATTTGTAAATTCCAATACTGCGGAACCCAGCCCGCCTATGCGGGTATGCTCCTCAACAGTTACTACAGCATCTACACCAGGTAATAAGTTGGAGAGGGCGGATTCGTCAAGTGGTTTGATCGTGTGCATATGTAAAACGCCGCATACCAATCCTTCGTCTTTCAATTTATCAGCCGCTTCGAGCGCAAGTTGTGTCATCACTCCGGTTGAAATAAAAAGTCCTTCGCCAACTTCACGCATCAATATCGCTTTACCTATCTGGAAGCCGTGTTTTTCTTCACTTACCACTTTATCGCCGCCTTTTCCAAGACGGATATAAATAGGGTGCGGCCAGTCAAGCGTTGTTGCCATAAAGCGTTTCATTTCATCTGCATCACAAGGTGCTACAACAGCCATATTAGGAAGTGCGCGCATGATAGCGATGTCTTCAACAGCCAGATGTGTTGGCCCCAGCGGCGCGTAAACTACGCCACCGCCATTGGCTATCAACCGCACGGGTAAATCCTGCAGGCAAAGATCAAGTGCAACTTGCTCATAACAGCGCCGTGTAAGAAAAGTAGCAATGGTATTTACATAAGGAATAAATCCTTCCATGGCCAAACCGGCAGCCATACCTACAATGTGTTGTTCACTCACCCCTTCCATAAAGAAACGCTCAGGCATTTCTTTTTTCATGGCAAGCAATACATCGGGGCCTAGATCTGATCCAATAAAAATAACCTTGTCATTTACCTTAGCAAGTTCGTATACGGAGTCAAGGGCTTTTTTTCTCATATTTAAATTATTCTAAGCATTTATACATATCCGCTATTTCTTCGGGTTTCATGTTTGATTTATGATGCCATTCCGCTTTTCCTTCTGCATACGGAAAGCCTTTGGATTTGATGGTATGACAAATAACCGTGGTAGGCTTTTCTTTATTAACCGGCAACTGTTTTACAACCGCTTCCAATGCGTTTACATCATGGCCATCTACTTCTATCACTTCAAAACCAAAGCTTCGCCATTTATCTGCAAGTGGTTCCAGATCGAGTACTTCTTTGGTAGCTCCGTAAGATTGGAGTTTATTGTAATCTATAAAAACAGTGAGGTTAGAAAGTTTGTGTTTTGATGCAGACATAGCAGCCTCCCAAACAGACCCTTCGTTGATCTCTCCATCACCGCAAATAACCACAACACGAAAATCTTTTTTTTGCAGCCTTGCTGCGATGGCCATTCCTACACCCATCGGAAGACCATGCCCCAAAGCACCTGTAGAAGCTTCTACACCGGGTATTTTACCGCGTTCAGGATGTCCGCCGATACGTGCTGTTGATTTGCAAAAAGTTTTCATTTCTTCCCTTTCAATAAATCCTTTATCCGCAAGAATAGCATACAGTGCAAGACATCCGTGACCTTTACTCAGGATAAGCCGGTCGCGGTCGGCCCACGTTGCATTGTCGGGCTTAAAATGAAGATAAGAATCATAGAGTACGCGCAGCATTTCTACCAGTGACATGGATGAGCCGAGATGTCCTCTTCCGCCTCCTTCAAGACCTTCGACGATTAATTTTCTCAAATATTTAGAACGTTGATCCATGTGGTTTAGATTGATTTTTTTATACTTTTTAAAAGATCTTTAGATTTTTTCAGTTGCAGACTTAATATACTTTGTGAGTCTGTTTCTTTTGCATGGTCTGCATGTATTCTTTTAGCAAGGCGCTCAGGAAGAAATTCGTTAAGTAATATCAGACACCATCTCAATCCGAATAGTGGCAGGTAGGCTTCCAGTCTCTTTTCAATTAAAAGATCATTGGTAAATATGCCTCTCACCTTATCAATCCATTGCCCTCTTACTTCTTCAGAAAGATTCATTGCGGGATGCCAATAAAAATCAGCAACCAGCTTAACAGGATCATCCCACCCAAAATATTCAAAATCAATAAAAGTGATTTGCCCTCTTTCATTTCTTATCGCATTGTGTGCGCCAAAATCAGAGGGGCTGGGTATCCGCAACGATGAATCAAGTGTATTTTGAAATGTGTTACCGGTTATTATTTTTGCAGATTTTACAGCCTGAACGAACACAGGCATGAAATCATTTTCTAAGAAATCTGCCAGCGGAGCAGCGTTTACTTCATTTAAGCGGGACAATCTTTTTTCGATTTGCTTTGTAATTTCCAGGCCACTTAAGCAGGCTTCTGAAGCTTCTGAAAATTGACGAAACTGATCTGTTGCCCGACTCATTAACGCAAGCCGTTTGATAAATTCTACACAAGTTTCGATGAATACATGGTCAGGCTTATCAATCACATGTCCATCAATCCATGAGTATATGGCCCAGTTCAGATTCTCATCTTTAGCCAAAGCATTTGTTACAGGGAAACCTGCTTTCGCAAGAATGGTACAGGCCGAAAATTCTGTTTCGAGTCTGGTACGACGGTCAGATTGTAAGTCGGGATAAATTTTCAGTGCACACTTATCTCCGTTTACCATGCTAAGCATAAATATCCTGCTGTTGCCACGCCCTTTTTTTAACGCTGCTTTTTCTATCTGTAAAAAAGGAAAAACTATTTGTGCGGATTTACAGATATCTTCTGTTGTCCATTCACCAATCAATTCTCTGGTAATGGACCGCCATGAAGAGATAACTTTTGCGCTGGTTTTTTCGCCGGCTTTTTTCTGCGGATCAAAAAGATATTGATTTGTCGTTACAGGAAATGATGATTCATCAAATACTTCCTGAAGGTCATCAATAAAATGCGTACAGCCAAGTGAAATGATGCGATCTATTTTCGATTCACGCGTAGGTTCAAAAAAAACTTTATCCTGGGGAACAGAAGGTGCGTTATCTCCCGCAAGTTTATTAGCAAGTAACCACTTCATTGCTTCAACACGCAACGGGATTTTTTCTTCATCGAAATGACCGTAAGGGGATTTATGACTTACAACTGATACCTGATGCCCTTTTTGGTTTGCAAGAAAAAGAAATTCTGTAAACCCGGGGAAGATACTTGCTTTATGCATGTATTTACCATAGATCTGACCTTGTAATCTTTGCCAATTAATATCACCATCAGGCTGTGACATGATCATGTCTTTAACCTGCGCTTTGGAAAGTCCCTCAACTTTATCCTCAATCAGGTAAAGCTCTTTAGCTATAATAACAAAAACATTATCATAACAGGCAATGGTATTATCAAAATCAACACCTATACAAAACTTCATTTCAGATCTATGCTCTGCATTCTTTTAATATTGAAATACTGTTCGCCGGACAGAGAATCGGGAAGTAAGCCTTCTTCAAATGCGCGTTTCAGGTCTTCCGCCGCTTCGCGGATCGTGTGTTGTGGCACGAATCCCAGTTTTTCGGCTATTTTTTTTGAAGAGATATGATATGACCTGTTATCATTGGTTGGTGTTGCTATTAATTTAACATCATCACCTACTACTTTCTGAACTGTTTCAGCAAGTTCCAGCACAGTTTGATTTTCAAAGCCAGCATTAAATATTTCACCGGCTATTTTTTCCTTTGGTGCACGCAGTAAAGTAATGTATGCATCAACCATATCGGCAATATGTATGTTAGGACGGAGTTGTTTGCCGCCAAATACACTGATTTCTCTTTTATGAAAAGCCAGGTTGGTAAGAATATTCACCACAACATCTAAGCGTTGCCGTGTGGAATATCCGCATACTGTTGCCGGACGGATCGTAACTGTTGTAAAATCGTGTGTCTGGAATTTAGCAAGTATTTTTTCGCAATCTGCTTTGAACTTTGAGTAATCAGTTAACGGTTCAAGAGACATTTCTTCATGCACATCCTGCTCTTCTTTAACACCGTATACAGATGAAGATGAGGCATAAATAAAACGTTCAACGCCTGCATCTTTACTGATCCGTACAAGTGGTTCGAATGCATCCAGGTTGATCGATTTTCCGAGATTGGGATTCAATTCAAAACTTGGATCATTGGAAATACAGGCAAGGTGTATCACTGCATTGTGGCCCGGAATTGTTTTGCGCAATAAATCTGCATCGCGAATATCACCTTTTACAAGCGTAAGATCAATATGGGGTTTCAAAACGCTTTCTCCATACATCATTAGGTCAAGCACGGTTACTGAAAATCCTTCACTAAGTAATTTTGGTACCAGCATGGCGCCAACGTAACCTGCACCCCCCGTGATATAAACTTTTCTATTTGTGCTGCTCATCGCTATGTTTGTTTGGTTAAATGATATTTATTTCGGCTAAGATGATGCTTGTGGACCCAGGTATTTGAACCAGTCCTGCGTTGCCGAGGCAATACTGTCGGGTGTCCATACAGGAGCGTTGTGCCAGTAGTCAATACTGTCAACCACTTTTGATACGCCTTCTTCAATCGGTACTCTTGGTTTCCAGCCAAGCTCCGTATTAATCTTACTTATATCGGCAAAAGTACAATCCGGTTCGCCGGGGCGTTTAGGAATATGTGTTTTTTCGCCACCCAAAAGTTCTACCAACCTGTTTACTGAAACTGTTTGCCCACTGCCGATATTGTATATTTTTCCAACCTCATTACTTTGGGCTGCGGCAATTAGGGCCTGGGCTACATCTGTAACGTAGGTAAAATCACGTGTCTGTTCTCCATCCCCAACTATTGTCAAAGGCTTATTGGCTAATTTTTGGGCCAGAAAAACGCCAAACACTGCACCATAGGTTCCTGATGTGCGTGAGCGGGTACCATATACATTAAAGAACCTGCAAGATAAGGCAGCTAATTTATATACCTGCGCCCAATGCATAACCAGTTCCTCGCCCATGCGTTTAGTAAGTGCATATGGATATTGTGGACGGATCTCTGCCGTTTCGGGTGTTGGATAATTATCCGGAATACCGTAACATGATGATGAGGCTGCGTATATAAATTTTTTAACTCCTGCAGCATTACTTGCCTGCAATACATTAAAAGTACCATCAACATTTGCCCGGAAATAAGCTTCGGGTTTTTGAATACTTGGAACGATATCTGCTAATGCAGCCAGATGAAATACCCAGTCAACATCCTGAAAATTTTTGACCCATTCTCCGGATACAGAGAGATCACATTCAACAAGGTTAACCTTGCCTTTTACATGATCAAGGTTTTCGCGACGACCCGTACTGAAATTATCCAGCACAGTAACGTCATGTCCCAATTCAATAAGTGCATCCACCAAATGACTACCAATAAATCCAGCGCCGCCTGTTACAATAGACTTCATAGGTCTTAAATTATTTTTTTTCGATTTTGTGTTTGCTTAACCATTGCATGCACATATGGCCTACCATCATTTGCAAGTCTTCTGAAACCTGCATATCGTTGATCTCAAAATGGATCGGGTGTTGCGCAATGTCTTTACATTTTCCACCTGAAAAACCAAGGATCGCAAAGGATATTAGGCCTTTACTATTCGCCATTTCTAATGCCTTTACAATATTGGGAGAATTACCACTGCCTGATAATACAACGAGTACATCTCCTGCATTGGCTTTTACACGCAACTGTTCGGCATATACATTTTCATAACCGATATCATTGGCAAGACAGGTTAAAATAGATGTATTGGCACTTAAAGATTCTACCCGTAATCCAATACCATTTTTGATACCGGCACCATAGAGAAAATCGTTTGCAAGATGCACGGCATTACCTGCGCTCCCGCCATTACCGCAAAAATAAATGGTCTTGCTATTTTCCCATGCCTGTTTAAGCGCTTCTCCTAATACCGGTATCTGGTTTATAGCAGGAAGTGTGAATGCGTAATTTATTTTCTCCAAATACGTTTGTACAATGTCCAACATCAGAAAAGGTTTTTATTAGATAAAATTTCACTTGGTGCTCCTTCTAACACAACCTTGCCATGTTTCAGTCTGTAAATTTTGTCGCAATCTTCAACTGTCGAAAGGCGGTGTGCTACTATGATCAGTGTTTTTGTTCCATGTAATGCTTTCAATGCCATCATCACATCCTGTTCAGTTGCTGTATCAAGCGCGCGGGTTGCTTCATCCAATACCAATACTTCCGGGTTGTGATACATAGCCCTGGCAATGCCAATTCGCTGTCGCTGGCCACCTGAAAGTCTTACTCCTCTTTCCCCTACCATCGTGTCAAGTCCTTCCGGCAGGCTGCTCACAAATTCTTCCAATTGCGCTGCATGAATAGCATTTAGTACTGCATCTTCATTGATTTTTCCTTGGGGAATTCCAAATGCCACATTTTTTCTTAGTGTATCATCTGTCAGGTAAATAGACTGAGGAACATATCCTAATTGATTCTGCCATGCGCGCAGGTTAGTACTAATATCCAGCCCATCTACCACTATCTGGCCGGATGAAGGCTGGAGAAGACCCAGAATAATATCTACAAGCGTGCTCTTACCCGAACCGCTATGGCCAATAAACCCAACAGCCGATCCTTTAGGAATTGTGATATTTATATTATTGAGTGCATTTGAATTAGCTACCGGGTAACGGAAACCTAATTCTTTGATCTCAATTTTCTCTTTAAATGCAGCTATAGAATGATCAGTAACCGGCACTTCATTATCCCTGATCAGGTTAAACTCATTAAAAAGAACATCAACAACAGGTTTTGAATAAGATATGTTTTGAAAGGAGGCCATGATCCTATTTACCGAAGGGATCATACGAAATGCGGCGGCAACGAAAATTCCTAAAGTAGGCACCAGTTGGTCTAATGGTTTTGATTGCAAAACCATGATGACAATCAATCCGGCCAGTCCCGATACTGCCAACAATTCCAGATAAAGCCTTGGCACCTGTCCCAAAGTTGTTACCCGGGTAATAATATTTGCATATTTAATATTGTGTTCTGAGTATTCATCAAGAAAATATTCTTCCCTTCCCAAAAGTTTTACATCTTTTACACCTCCAAGGCCCTGCATAAGATATTGCCCCGTAAGCCCCGCATGAAACTGTCTTCTTTCTCCCCAGAATATTAGTTTTTTTTTCGTAGCCTTATGAAATGCGTATCCGAATAAGCCTAAAAAAGAAGTAATGGTAATGGCGCCCACGGGTTCAATTAAAATGAGCATGAAGGCAACTCCAAAAACAACTGAAAGTTCAGTAGAAAGAAATATGGCTGATTGAGATAAGCCGGTAAATATCCCAACCTCACCCTGTATGTTTCGGAGGAGTTGTGCCGAATTTCTTTGAAGATGAAAAGTATAGGGTAAACGCAGGTACCCAAGAAAAAGGTTTTGAGAAAGGTCCGCAGAAAGCTTTGCGGTAAATCTGGATTGCTTCCATGTGAGGAATAATAAAAAAGTGGCTTTAAGAAAGTACATCAGTACAAGAATTGACATCCCCCAAAAAACCAATGTACTTTGCTTTGGATTGCCTAAATGATTGAGTAAGGGTTGTACAGCCGGGTATGATTTACCAATATCAGGTTTAAGCATCAGGCTTACAGCCGGAAGCATCATTCCTAACCCAAGCATTTCAAATAACATTCCAATAATAATCAAGCCTGTCAGAATCAACAGTGCCCGTTTTTGAGAATGGGAAAGAAGTTGAAATATTTTTTTATAAAAAGACATTCGTGTTTTAATAAATACTTTTATCAGTGAGACTGTAATTTCTTAAACAGGTAACCGGCATCTGATCCTGTTTATTCCTACTTGCTTGATTCAATTGCAAACAATCCTTTCCATAACCTGACACCTACCAGGCAGATAATAACCAGGAGCCCGGCCAAAAGGCCTCCTGTGGCAATTGATTTTATCCTGCTTACTTTGGTTTTTGGCAATGGTAAAATGGGTTTATCTATTACTTGTATCAACGGTGTTTCTTTCCTGAGAGAGACCTTGGCTATTTCTACGTTTTGGACCAGTTGTGTTAAGATAGCAGTATTTGCCTGCACATCTATCTGTTTTCGCGAAGAAGTAACACGTTTAATATTTAAAGCAGGATTTAAGTTAAAGGTATTATCGTTGGCTGAGGCAACTCCTGAGATACCTGCATTTAATTCGGCACGAATTGAATCTGATTGTTTTTCGAGTATCGCGAGATTGATCTTTGCCTTTTTTGATTTTGTATCAATATAAAATTCAGATACTTGTTTAACAAGTTCTTCGGTAAAAAGTTTTGAGAAGAGTTCATCTTCACAAACTACTTCTACATATGTTATAGAAACTTTTTTATCTTTTTGTCCAACAGAAAGCATCCCCCCCGATATAATGGCTCCCGATATGGAGCCCATGATCTTATTTTTTTCTAATGAATAATCTTCAAGATTCTCATTTGGTAAAAACTGGATATTTTGATTTTCTGACCCTTCTTTTTTCCATTCATTTCTTAGACCTGTAAACTGAATATAATACTCAGCCAACGACATGTCTTTCCCTCCAATTTTTACTGGATTCAGCAAGGTTTTTTCAACCAGTGTTCTCGACCTCATTAGTTCCATCAGGTTTGCGCCACTGAATATACCTCCACCACTACTACCTAAATCAAAGCCAAACTGGCTGGCAAATCCACCGATCCCCCCGGCTGAACCACCTGAGGCTTTTTCATCTTCCAAAGCAAAGCTTAAGGTGGCAGTATAAACAGGTTTATGCATATTAGCATAGATAAATCCGATAGATCCGCCCAACAGTCCTACAACAAAAATCACCAACCATTTAGTTAACAAATAGTTTTTCCATTCATTAATCTTCAGAATAACGTCTTTGATAGTGATTTCTTCTTCCGCTTTTTCTTCCATGAATATTATTTTAACAACAAATGCATTTTGCTTATCTTCTTAATATTGCAATCACAACCCCCGCCAAACTCGCCAACGCACTTGCAATACCAACTATTTCGCCTGTACTTGTCCCTTTCTTTACTGGTTTTCCCGGGACTACCAATTCACTACCTGGAAATATTTTAGGATAAGATTTAAAGAAAAAAAAGTGCTTAGTCGTAGCCGCCTTCCCATTTGCATATACCACATAAGCTTTCCGCCGCCAGGCATCCCCATTAAAGCCACCCGCCTCATTAATGTAATCCTTTAAATTATTCTTCTTTTGATAAGGCACTTGTGTAGCAAGAAGCACGGCACCGCTAACCTTCACCTGCCCATCAAATTTTGGAATAAATAATTCATCTTTCGATTTAAGCACCAGGTCTTCAATTGAGCCTGGGGTTTTATTAATAGAAGGCAGGTCAAGCGGAATCTGGTCAAACTCCCTTTTGATCTCAGCTATTTCTTTATCCAATCCAGTGGTATCTTTTAACCTTTTTTGCAACTGTTTAATGACATCTTCAGATTTTTGTTTTTCTTTTTCCGTTTTGTAGCGTTTCAGGTAAGCACCTTCCGGGTAAGCATCCGGGGTTACCCCCCCAGCTCTTTTCAATAAATCACTTACTCTTTCATTTCTGCTGCTAAGTGCATACGGACCGGGATATTGCACCTGGCCGCTAACGGTAACTGTTTCCGGTATGGCATATCCGGCCTTCCTTCGTATGGTTATTACATCAAATGCCTGTAAAGGTATATTCGCAGTTGGAGAGCTAAGATCACCATTAATAACTGAGTTGATAATGGTACTGGCGCGGTTATCCGTAGTGGATATACTGTCTCTTTTGAGTAAACGGGCGATTTCAATATTCTTAAACGCTGCATCGGTAAACCCACCTGCTTGTAAAATAAGATCCTTCAGAGTAAGGTTCTCTACATAATCGTATTGACCGGGTAACCTTACCTCACCCTGGATAGTAACTTTAAAAGAATCTTTCAGGTCCTGCACAGAACTGATCAACACTTCATCTTCACGCCGCAATGCAGAATTATTGGTAGCATCTCCAGCAAGCGCTTTTTTAATATCGAATGAAACAATACTCCGGGTAAGATCTTCCTGTAAACGGATAATCTGGCCTCTCCCTGTGAAAGCATCTTCTTTCAGCCCATCGGCTCTGCGGATAAGTTCTGCTACTGTTAATCCGGGAGTTAACTCGTATGCATCAGGACGGAAAACTGCTCCGCTGATTCGAACACGATTCTGAAAACGATTCAATATTTTTGATATGACAAAAAGATCCCCGGATTGGGGTTGGTAGCTGTCATAAGCAGTAGATACAAGATCAAATACTTTTCTTTCTTTATCACTGCGTTGAAAAACTTTTATAGAAGAATAATATGCAGTATCCGTGAAACCTGAAGCAAACGCTACAATGTTGGAAAAATGCTCGCCAGGCAAAACTTCAAATATTCCAGGCCTCTTAACCTGCCCCTCCAGCTCAACCCTTGTTTTATAAGCAGGAATACGGATCACATCATTATCTTTCAAACCAATATTATCGGACTGATCACCCTGCAGGAGCAAACGGTAGAGATCAATCTTGCGTTCCAATTTGTTATTGCGAAAAAGTTCTATTTCCCGGAAACTGCCGAATGCCGAGGGGCCACCGGCAATATATAATACATTGAATACGGTTGACAGAGAAGAAACGGTGAAATTGCCTGGGCGGTTACTGCCAACAACAGTAACCCGGATACTGCGTATCTTACTTAAGGTTACTGATAATTTTGACCCACCAGACCGCAAATAAGGATATACACTGTTGCCCATTACCGTTCTTAGTTTTTGGGTGGCCGCTTCTATAGTAAGCCCTGCCAGTTTTACCTGGCCCACATTGGGTATAGAAATGCTGCCTTCGGGAGAGACGGTCAGTTCACCTTCGTATTGCTGTACGCCATATACAGATACCTGTATCTGGTCGTTAGGGCCCAGGATATAATTGACTGGCGTAGCCAGGCTTAAATTAGGTTCGAAACTTGGCGCTACGCCTGTGTATAATTCGGAACCGAATATAAGCGGGTTGATAAGGGGTTTTGTTTTCTCTGTTTTGCTGTAAGTATCCAAAGAATCAGGACTATTGTTACTACGCAAGGGCGCTGTTTCTTTCTTACCGTTTAATTTTCCTATTCCGGAATTATTAGTATCCATTGAGGAAAGTCTTTGCTTTAATTTAGCGAATTCAGCAGGGGGCATGCCTTTAGCAAGCGCCGCCTGCTCTGCCTGTTCAATCGTCATTCCGGAACTTGTCAATTGGGTCTTCAGCTTGGCAATATCTGCATCGCTCAACTGATCAACCTTTAGCTGGCTTAGATCCTTCCCTTTTAACAGATCTTGCGCATGGAGTTCCTGGCTTCCAAAGAAAAGACAAAACGCGAAAAATATATATTTCAAAAAAACTGGTTTACGCATGTACAATAGATTTTGATCTTAGGATTAATATTAACTGTCCATCAAACTAATCATCACCCCTAAATCTTTTAAATGCTCTTCATTAAACTCATCGGCAGTGAATAAACCTACCCGTATTTTCTTACCGATTAAGGGTTCTACGTTTTCAATCAGTTTGTATAAGTAGGGCTTATCAATATCTCCCACTAAAACAAGGTCAACAAAAGTGGAGTTCTTACCCTGGGCGAGATCTCCGGTGAGATACACTTTATCGACATTGCCTAATTTTTGGATGATTTGTTCTACAATCTGATCGAGGCCCACATATTGTAATATAATGCGCCGTAAAGGGGTAAACAGGGGGTGTTGGATATTGACTGAATATTGCTTGAGCTTGGTATTTGCTTCCTCTGCCTGCACTTCTATTAGGTGCATATCAGAAAGTTTGTTTAACTCAAGCCGGACCGTATTGCTGCTTACTCCCAGTTCCCTCTCTAACCCCCGTAAATATACTTTACTGGCTGGATTGAGTAATAGCTTTGTCAATAACCTGACACGAATTTTTCCCGTAAATAGATTGCTTAATACCAATAGTAAGGGTTGAAATGTAAGATGCAAGAACGGCTTCGCCACCGTGACTCACATACATTGAGCAGCAGAATGACACATTATCGAGTAGCTAAACTAAATTAATATGTGTTAATATTCAAAAAGATTTAATAGGACTTAGTAGAAAAACCACTCTTTGGTTCCCTGATAGTATAACCACTATGAAATTGATCTAATTTATGTAGTTCAATTTATTGAAAAAAAAGTATTTAAATGATAGCAAATATGTTTCTAAAAAAATGATTACCAATACTTTAGATATTATTCGGGAGGTTGCGTGAAATGTTCAAATGAGGTGCAAATATAGGGGGGATAGGTTGGCCTGCAAAAAGTTTTGAACAAAGGGAAGAGAAAGATCTGCTCGGGTAAGATTCCACACTTCCCTAAGACGTCCGAGATGGCGGCCAGCTAAATCAATCCCAATGCTCCTCCTTAACCATCTCATAAACTTTTGCAATCCCTTCTTCCAAACCAATCGATGCTTTCCAGCCAAGAGCATTCATTTTAGAAACATCCATTAATTTTTTGGGGGTGCCATCTGGTTTGCTTTGATCCAGACAGATCTGACCTTTATAACCAACAATTCCTTGCACCAGATGGGCCAGTTCCATTATGGAAATATCCTTTCCAGAGCCTACATTTATGAGGCCCTTCTCATTGTAGTTTCTCATCAGGAAAAGACATGCATCCGCAAGATCATCCACATGCAAAAATTCTCTTTGGGGTGTACCTGTTCCCCAAAGAATCACAGAAGGATCACCATTTCTTTTAGCCACAATGAATTTTCTTAATAACGCAGGTAATACATGTGATTTTTCGAGATCATAATTATCATTTGGACCATACAGGTTCGAAGGCATTACTGAAATAAAATTGTCGCCATATTGTGCCCTGTAAGAGTCGCACAACTCAATTCCTGCGATCTTGGCAATTGCATAGGGTTGATTGGTATGCTCGAGATAACCTGATAATATATATTCTTCTTTTAACGGCTGTGGTGCTTTTTTGGGATAAATGCAGGATGACCCCAGGAAAAGAAGCTTGGTAACCTTATTAATATGCGATGCATGTATAACATTTGCTTCGATTAGAAGGTTTTGGTATATAAAATCAGCACGATAAGTATCATTGGCAATAATTCCACCAACTTTTGCTGCAGCAAGAAAAACAAAATCCGGCTTAGTTTCTTCAAAGAAATTATTTACTGATTGCTGGTTGCGTAGGTCTAACGCTTCTGATGTGCGGGTTATTATATCTGAATAGCCATCCTGCACCAAACGTCGCATTATTGCGCTGCCAACCATTCCCCTATGCCCTGCTATGTATATTTTAGCGACTTTATCCATTTGTTCTCTTGTCTTACTATCACTTATTCAAATTCATTCTTAACATCAAACCCGCTGTTTTTTAAGAACTGTTGCTTTTCAAATATCCTGATATCACTGGCTACCATTTCTTTAATCGTATCAGCCAAGGTATACTTTGGTTTCCATCCCAGTTTCTGGTTTGCTTTTGTTGCATCGCCAATCAGCAGATCTACTTCTGTAGGGCGGAAATAACGTTTGTCTACTTTCACAACTTCTTTTCCTATTGCAATTTGATGTTGACCGGTGCAGGTTGTTACTACACCAATTTCTGTTGCATCTTTTCCTTCAAATTTTATTTCAACACCAATCTCTTTGAAAGCAAGCCTTACAAAATCCCTGATGCGCGTAGTAACACCGGTGGCAATCACAAAATCTTCCGGCTTTTCCTGTTGCAGCATCAGCCACATTGCTTCTACATAATCTTTTGCGTGGCCCCAATCCCTTTGTGCGTCGAGGTTTCCGAGGTATACGGTATCCTGCAAACCAAGTGCGATCTTTGCTACTGCCCGCGTGATCTTGCGTGTAACAAATGTTTCACCACGAAGCGGAGATTCATGGTTAAATAAAATACCATTACATGCAAACATATTATACGCTTCCCTGTAATTTACAGTAATCCAAAAGGCGTACATTTTCGCAACAGCATAAGGCGATCTTGGATAAAATGGCGTCGTTTCACTTTGCGGTACTGCCTGAACAAGACCGTATAATTCTGATGTGGATGCCTGGTATACTTTTGTTTTACTGATCAAACCTAAGAGCCTAACAGCTTCTAATATTCTCAAAGTGCCTATACCATCTACATCGGCTGTATATTCAGGGGTTTCAAAACTCACTTGTACATGGCTCATCGCTGCAAGATTATATATTTCATCAGGCTGTACTTCCTGAATGATCCTGATCAGGTTTGTGGAATCAGAGAGATCCCCATAATGCAGTATCAAATGCCTGTCTGGTATATGTGGATCTTCGTAGAAATGATCAATCCTGCTGGTATTTAAAAGGGAGCTTCTCCTTTTTATACCATGTACTTCGTAACCTTTTTTCAGTAATAGCTCTGCCAGATAAGCACCATCCTGTCCTGTAATCCCTGTTATTAATGCTCGCTTCATAATACTGAATTAGAAATTGATCTTTGAATTTGCAAAGTAACGGTTTTCAAGAAATTATTAATGAGAAGATGCCGGTAATGACAGATAGTTACAGCCGCGCATCAACCAGTTTCCTTTCAATAAAACCCTGCGTATCAAATATGACCGCACCTTCTTTTTTAAACAATGAAAAATCTATTTCTTTAAATTCTTCGTGTGCCACTGCCAATATCACTGCATCAAAATCATAACTGATTGATTCTAGTAACAGAATACCATACTCAGCAAAAACCTCCGTACTATTGGCCCACGGATCGTATACATTGGTTTCGATGCCCGCCTGAACAAGTGTTCGATAAATGTCTACCGTTTTTGTATTTCTTGTATCTGAACAATTTTCTTTAAACGAAATTCCTAATATCAGTGCTTTAGCGCCGTTGATCATTCCTTTCTTTTTTGCAGCCAGCATCGCAATCGTTTTTTCGGCAACAAATAGTCCCATCTGTTCGTTTACTTTTCTGCCCGATAAAATAACAGCAGGCTGATATCCCAATGCAATGGCTTTGTGTGCGAGATAATGTGGGTCTACACTAATACAATGCCCACCAACTAATCCCGGTTTGAAAGGAAGAAAATTCCATTTTGTAGCAGCCGCCGCAAGTACATCCTGCGTATCAATTCCCATTCGGTCGAAGATCAGTGCGAGTTCATTCATAAAAGAAATGTTCACATCACGCTGCGCGTTTTCAATGGCTTTGGAGGCTTCGGCTACTTTGATACTTGGCGCTTTGTGCGTGCCTGCTATGATGATGCTTGCATATAATGCATCCACAACCGTTGCAATTTCTGGTGTGGACCCTGACGTGACTTTTTTTATGTTAATGAGTTTGCGCGTTTTATCACCCGGATTAATGCGTTCGGGCGAATAACCACAATAAAAATCTTTATTGTATACAAGGCCGCTTGTTTTTTCCAATACAGGTACACAATCTTCTTCTGTACAACCGGGGTATACCGTTGACTCATAGATAACCAAATCCTCTTTTTTAAGCAGCCTTCCTATCATTGTTGAAGCATTTACCAGAAACTGCAGGTCGGGTTTTTTATCGGCATCAAGCGGTGTGGGAACCGTAACAATAAATACATTGCAGTTCTTCAATTCATTTTCAACATCGGTAAAGCTGAGATTGGTAGCTTTTTGTAACTCATCTGTTGTTAGTTCTTTGGTACGGTCAATGCCTTGTTTTAATTCGGCTATCCTTTCTGCATTGGTATCAAATCCGATCACGCGGTATTTATCTGCAAACGCAACTGCCAGTGGAAGCCCTACATAACCCAGCCCTATTACTGCTATTGTATATGTTGAATGGAGAGAAGCCTGGTTCATGTGGACAAATTAACCATTATTTACGAAGAGGAATGTTTGAGTGGGTAAAGGGAAGGGTGCATAACAATTAAGCTGACTGTAATAAACAGGCCGCATGGGCCACCAGCCCTTCCTTTCTGCCAACAAAACCCATTGTTTCAGTAGTGGTGGCTTTAATGGAAACATCTTTTATGGTGAGATGGAGTATATCTGCAATCACCTGTTGCATCTGCGGTACGAAAGGCATTATTTTAGGAGATTCCAGACAAAGTGTAGAATCAATATTGATGATGGAATAACCCTCCGCCTTAATCAGTGCATAGGCTTTAGACAATAATATTTTACTATCAATACTTTTAAATTCAGCAGATGTATCGGGAAAATGAACACCGATATCACCCAGACAAGCCGCACCCAGCAAGGCATCACAGATAGCATGCAGCAAAACATCCGCATCACTGTGGCCCAATGCCCCTTTTTCATGGGGTATTTTAACTCCGCCAATGAATAGATCACGGCCTTCTACTAATTGATGGAAATCGATACCGTAACCGATGCGTATTGACATTAATAGCTGTTTAAAATTATTTAACTCACCCTGGCTTCGCTTCGCTGGCCACCCCTCTCTGCTTCGCAAAGAGGGGGAAGATCTCTCCCCTCTCCACAAAGTGGATAGGGGCCGGGGGTGAGGTTATTAGTCACTTAAATTAAACACAATCCCAAACCGGATCGTATTAGACAATGCATTTCAACTCACCCCGGCCTCGCTTCGCTGGCCACCCCTCTCTGCTTCGCAAAGAGGGGGAGGATTTCTCCCCTCTCCACAAAGTGGAGAGGGGCCGGGGGTGAGGTTATTCGTCACTTAAATTAAATACAATCCCAAACCGGATCGTATTGGACAATGGATTTCTGGTTACCCCGCTTCCTGAAGGTACCAGGTAGGAAAAATTAATATTCAGCTTATCCAGGTTAAACCCTGCTCCCAATGAAAAGAATTTACGGTTACCCCTGTTTTTATTTTCGTAAAAATAACCCGCCCTCACAAAGAACTGATCATTATATGCATACTCCGCACCCAATGATGCCTGTAAAGAATTTAATTGATTGGTACCATCGCTGAATGATTTTGTATAACTCGAGATGACACCCGTATTACGGTACTCAGAAAGTTTTGCTGAATCCGTTGAAAAATTACCGGTTGCTGTGGGCGCTGAAGGAACCAGCAGCTTATTAATATCTAATCCAAATGTGATCTTATTGCTTTCATTGATGGCACGCGTATAAGAAAGTCCTGCTCCCAGATTAGCAGGGATATAATCCTTGTTACGTGAATCATTGGTATAGCCGATTTTACTGCCGAGGTTTGATAACACTACTCCCCAGTTAAGTCCTTCTCCTTCCGCATTCACACCATGATAAAACAAAGACACATCACCGGCAACGGCATTGCCTGCCTTGTATACCACGCCGGTACCCACATCGCCTATCACCAATCTTGAATTGATATAGCGCAGTGCCACACCAATACTCAGCTTTTCATTTATTATCCGCGAATAGCCTGCATCGATAGAGAATTCACTGGGCTTTACCGTATTCAAAATATTACCGGAATAATCGGTTAACTGGATATTACCGAGACTGAAATAACGAAGTGAGGTAGAAATGGCGCTCTGGTCGTCTAACTTGTAATAAGCCGCAAGACTGGCCAGGTACACATCATTCAATCCCAGGTCCTTTAACCAGGGTGTATAATTTACGGCCACTGCCGAGCGCTTCTTTGCAAAAGGCACTTTGGCGAGGTTCCAGAAAGGGGCATTTGCATCCGGGGAGGTGGCAATGGCAAGGTCGCCCATACCACCCGCTCGCGCATCCGGTGATATACGCAGAAAAGGAACTGCTGTAGACACAATATTGATAGAATCTGCTTGTGCCTGTGATGTAACGACTGCAAAAATAACAGCCATTACTACCATACTTGATTTTTTCAAAATAGAACGCATCAAAAAGGATTTGATTTTACAATGATAAAATGTAAGAGCATAAAATCATAGTATTCGCTTGCCGGGCAAAAAAAGATTATGAAAGCCTTGTCTTTTCTTACGCCGTCAACCACGGGAACAACTATTTTTTTTCAAAAAATGATTGTTCCGCCAATACAATGATATTAAATAAAACAGTAACCTAAAAAATCAATAGAGTAGAAATCAAGCCATTCGGAAAATTTAGAGGATCATCAATTGCTGGGTGCTTTCTGTTTTATTACCACCTGCAACAACCATTACACGGTAAATATAAATACCTTTTGCCAATTTTGCACCTGATTGGTTATCTCCCTCCCATTTTATCTGGCAATTGCGGGTTCCTCCTGTATTTACCACCTGCCTTATCTCCTTTACAAAAGCCCCTGTGGTGTTATAAATACGGATAGTAACATCAAGGTCGGTGTTTGGCTGGTTATGCTCAAAAGCAAAAACGGTGGAAACCCTGAATGGATTGGGATAATTGCGCACATTACTAATCTGCAATTGCGTTTGCTTTGCTACCATAAATGTTATGGTTGCCTCACTTGAATTATTAGCCACATCCCATGCTTTTATGCGTATGGTATGTTTTCCCTCCGATAATGTGGGTAACTGAAAACGGACCCGTCCTTCCTGGTAACTGTCAAGCAATGCGGTATAAAAACTATTCAACACTAAAACATTCCGTTCATTACCATCGATCACGGCAGTAATATCATGACCGATTCCATTGCCTGAAGTGCTGATGCCGGATGAATCAAAGAGCTTTGCCAATAGTACCGGATTCTCATGGGTAAGTCCTCCATCCTTAAATTTATCATCATTGATATAGAGATTGATAACGGGGCCGGCATTATCAGCCAACACATTGTTTGTTGTTCCTCCAATATAAAAAGAGGTATTGATTCCATTGGCATCCCGTTTTCCGTCATCCGCATATAAACTGATACGTGCTTTTCCGGCCTGGTAATTAATATCCTTTGGTACAATAAAGGAAAAACTAAAACTGCCATTTGTCACCGTTGCTTCGGCTTTGTACAATACACCGGTTTGCTGGGTAAAAGTTGTTACGGGACTTGCCGCATCATTACCCAATGTCTTTACCTGTTGGGCCTTATCAAAAACAACAGGACTTAATTTTCCATTAAAATCCGTAACCGGGTTACCGGATGCATCTGTTACGATACCGGTAAATGTATATTTTCCCAAAGCATGCAATGTATCGGCGCCTGTGATGGATTGATTATTGATGGAAGTTAGCTGAAGTCTAAGTTCAGGAAAACCCAAGCGCATGGCGGGGTCACCGAGTAAAGTGAATTTGCGATTATTTAAAACATCACCCGAACTTTGCTGGGTAAAATTTTTCGCTTTTTGCACCGATTCACCCAAACTTAGGTACTGCCCATTTGAAAGAGGTTGCAAAGCTATCCTGAGATAATTATCATTGATCAATCGATTACTATACGCAAATACCAGCCGTGTAGTGGTAAGCAAAGCAATGGCTCCATTGGAATTGCCGGTTAAAATTGCGGCACCCAAAGAGTTTTTTGCAGGATCGTCGTGGGGTGCAAAATCACAACTGGCAGTAATAAAGAGAGGAAGTTTATTTGAGTTATTAAACCGGTTAAGCTCCTCCTGCGTAACTACAGCTTCTTCGGCCAAACGCTGGTAACTACCGTGACCGCTGTAATTAAAAATCAGTGTGCCATCAAACACCTGGTTTACAATCGCATCATTCACTGCAGGATAACGTGCACCACCACTACCACTTTGTAATGGATAGGCATCCAGGTAAATTTTATATTGATTGAATAAAGGATTTGCATTGGCAGCATCCGCTGAAATAGTTTCTGCATCGGAAAGATGGAGGTTATTATCCTGGTCATCCGCCACAAAAACGGTTTTATTATGCCAGGCGCCAAGGCTTTCTTTGCTATGATAGCGGATGATCTTGTCTACCATAATCTTTGCCTCAGCTGCATTGCGCGCAGGTATCCTGCCGATACCAATATCCAGCAAGGAAGCAGTATTGTTTTGATTGATGTCATCCGAATCATCCAGCAACCCGAAAAAATCATCAGAAGTATAGGTATTCAGCGGGTCGAGTGAATTGATGCTTTCATATCCGGGCACCAGGTTAACATTGCCCGTTACCCGTGAACGGTAATCGTAAGAAGCGGTTCCGAATAACAAAAGATATTTGGGGCGCTGCGAAATAGTTGCGCCCGCTTTATCATAAAACATTTTTACAAAATCGCGGATCGCCGTGGGATCAGGTGTGCCGCTGGCAAATTCCTGAAAAATCTGATCAGTAGTGGCAACCACCATTTTATACCCATCTCTTTGCTGGTGAAACTGTGCAAGCCGCTGCGCTTCTACTAACAGTGAAGCATGGGTAATGATCAAAAAATCTGCAGTGGTCGCATTATGCAGGTCCTGATTGGGTTGCTTGCCAAGAGCAAATGGGGTAAGCAGACCGGTATTTGCAAAAGCTACATATTCCCTCAACCTTGATGCATCATTCGTAAAATTGGTTTGTGTTCCGGTAGTATTTGCATTCATTTTTTGTGGCTGCAAAGGATCAGTTATATCCCAGACATTGGTAGTTGTGCTGCCATTACTGATCGTATAAGCTGCCACTGCACTGGGTTGTACAGGTTTCCAGTCCCGAAAAAATAATGTGTTAGTGCCAGTAAGAGAAAGATTTCTTCTACCAAATACTTCAAACCCGTTGAGCCAGCCCTTTGCTCCTGAAACGGGGGAACTAAAAGCAAAACTTACCGCAATACTTGTCTGGCTTACCGTAAATAAATTACGCTGGCTAGAAGACACACCATAGGCATCTAAAAAATTGCCGCTTACACCCGGAAGATTTACTGACTGAACCAACTGCCCATTTACCGAAACATCAAATTTACCATTAGCTCCAACACTACGGGAAGCAAGATCGGAAATCAATGTAACCGGCTGGCCAGTTAACAATCCCGGCCAGTCAATCGTGAATGAACGGCTTGTTATAGCACCCGGGGAATTGGTAAATTCTTCCCCATACCATTCTTTGCCACTGTTGAGTAAATTAACCAGGTCATTCTCATAAAAATATCTTTCCTGGTAAGTGTTTACAGTAACCGTTGGCTGTGCAGCCAATGGTTGGAGCGATATTCTTTTTCCTGTTCCACCAAGGGTGATATAATAAAAAGCAGTATCCGTATACAGGTTCTTTTGATGTATAAAACTTTGACGGGTACTGTCTTTTTTCCAGCGTTGCGGGCCGGCTGCATAGAAAATAAAATAGTCTGTACCGTTAAAAATCCCATCGCCTCCATCTACCATCTCAATAGGGTTTTCAAAAAGATCATCCGTTCGGGGTAAGGCGTTATTTTCTTCCAGCATGCCACCACCATTTCCATATAACCGGATAGATGAGGAGCTAAGATTGGCAGTAGCAATACCTAATGCGGATAGCATTGATGCATCTACTTTATACAAGCCTTCCTGTTTTACGCCTATTTTATACCAATTACCGGTAGCAAGAACGGAATGTGCAGAATAACTACGTTGTGCGGTAGCCAGCCCTACAAAAAACAGCGTGAAAACTATCATTAAAAGCCCCTTCCCCTTCATATCATTGTATAAGATCGTTTAAAAACAGGCAGCGCTTGCCAAACATTCAGAATCCTGTTTAAAATTAGGCTTTTGCTAACAGACAAAAGGACAGCAGCTTTTAAAATCATTAACGGAAATCTTATATATTCGCATATACGTTTTCCAAATATCTATTAGAAACCTATATTCCAAATTCAATCTATCGACATGCAGTTATTGAAAACAGGCAAAAATTTAGTTTTGCTTCTTGCAGTGGCAGGTACTGTGGCATCTTGCAGTGCTTTGAAAAAAAAGCATGATAAATCCACCGCTACCGGTTGGAATTACAATGATAAAGATCAGGGCAATTTTACCGTTGCCAAACCGAAAGACATACAAACTGCTCCCGGTCTTGTTTTTGTGCAGGGTGGTACTTTTACCATGGGCGCTACACAGGAAGACGTGATGGGCGACTGGAACAATATACCCAGGCGTGTTACCGTAAACTCATTCTTTATTGATAAAACGGAAGTAGCCAACGTTCACTACCGCGAATACCTGTATTGGCTGGAGAATGTATTTGGCCAGGCAGGAATGGACTCCGTGGTTGATCAGGCAAAACCTGATACACTGGTTTGGAGAAGTGAACTTGCTTTTAATGAGCCCTACGTTGAATATTATTTCCGTCACCCTTCTTATAACTATTACCCAGTAGTGGGCGTAAGCTGGCAACAGGCCAATGAATATTGTATCTGGCGCACGGACCGTGTAAATGAACTGGCCCTGATCAGCAAAGGTTTTCTCGATAAAAAAAGCCAGATCAAAAAAGAAATTAACGGTGGCGGACAGGATAATTTTAACAGCAAAGCTTACCTGATGGGTGAATACCAAGCTACACCGGGCAAACAGGCAACTTCCAAAAGCAATCCTTTAAAAGATGCTCAGGGAAAACCCCGCACCACGGTGAAATTTGAAGATGGTATTTTATTTGGCGATTACCGTTTGCCAACAGAAGCAGAATGGGAATATGCTGCGTATGGTTACATTATGCAGAACCCCCAGAAGAAAGTAAACGGTTCTAAAAATCGTGGGGAAGAAGTGATCTCCAACAAACAGATTTACGCCTGGAAAAATGATGGTTTTGATAATATCCGCTACACCAAAAAAAGCGCTTTTCAGGGTGCTATGTTAGCCAACTTTAAACGCGGCGCCGGTGATAATATGGGTGTGGCCGGAGGACTTAATGATAATGCTGCTATTCCTGCTGAAGTAACTTCTTTTATACCCAATGGGTTTGGTTTGTATAATATGAGTGGTAATGTTAGTGAGTGGGTACAGGATGTTTACAGACCTGTGACCAATATTGGTGATGATGATTTTAACCCCTTCCGCGGTAATGTTTTCAAGAAAGTTGACATGAGCGGTGGCGCTGGTAATCTTAGAGATGATAAGGGCCGTATTAAAATGATACCGGAATCAGATTCTGCCTTGCGCAACAGAAGAAATTACCAGAAGTCTTATGCTGTCAATTATCTGGACGGAGATTCATCCAGCACTGCTTTATACAATTATGGTACTACAACTCTGATCTCCGATAAATCAAGGGTATATAAGGGCGGAAGCTGGAACGACAGGGCATACTGGTTAAGTCCGGGCACTCGCCGTTACCTCGAAGAAGACCTTAGCACCAACACTTTGGGCTTCCGTTGCGCCATGACTCATTATGGGGCGCCGGAAACTACTTCGCGCAAAGGAAAAACAGGAACATTCTTTCCGCAACGTCGAAATAAAAGATAATCACTGATTACTAGGACTGAAATATTTTCCCTGAAGGGAATAAAAGATAAGGAAAAGGTAGATACAGCAAAAGAGCCATCCTCCAGTAGGGTGGTTTTTTTATGCAAGCAACTGGTTCATTTCTGAGCTTTAGAAGCTGCTTGAGGTATTAATATTTTAAACCCATTGCCACAGATACACAGATTAGACACAGAAAAAATCTGTGAAAATCTGTGCATCTGTGGCTAAAAATGCTTCATAACTAACTTTATATAAAACTCAACCAGCTTCTTAATCTTTACAGTGGGATTGTTGTCTTTCTATTGCAAGAAGATTAATCCTATTTACTTCTCATTCCAAATGCACACACTACAGAAAGATTAAATAAGTTTACCAAAATAATCAGCTGTGACCATCCCGGAACTATATCAATTATTTCTACAACATCCCTCAGTACAAACAGATACCCGTAAATTAAAAAGCGGCGATATCTTTTTTGCATTGAGTGGCCCAAATTTTAATGGCAATGCATTTGCAGAGCAGGCATTGGGTATGGGCGCGTCATATTGTATCGTGGATGAAGAAATCAACGCAAATGATTCACGCATCGTTAAAGTGCCGGATACCTTACTGGCTTTGCAGGAGTTGGCCAAATATCATCGTGAACAGTTCACTGTTCCCTTTATCGCCATAACAGGAAGTAATGGCAAGACCACCAGTAAAGAACTGGTGTATGCTGTGCTCTCATCACATTACCGGACATACACCACACAGGGCAACCTGAATAATCATATTGGTGTACCGCTTACCTTGTTAAGCGTTAAGAAAGATGCAGAAGTGGCGGTGATAGAAATGGGCGCCAATCACCAGAAAGAAATTGAAAGCTATTGCCGCTATACACAACCCACCCATGGCCTCATCACAAACTGCGGAAAGGCACACCTCGAAGGTTTTGGCGGTGAAGAAGGCGTAAAGAAAGGAAAAGGTGAACTCTTTGATTTTTTGCGTACACATAAGGGTACCGCTTTTGTATATACTGATTATGATTACCTGCGCGAAATGAGTATGGGCATTTCGAAAATCGTGAAGTATGGATCATCTGAGGGAGAGGTGCAGGGAAATATTTTGTCTTCCGAACCATTCCTCGAAGTAATTATCAATAAAGGATTACAGGAGATTGGTTCTATCCAGACACAATTGGTGGGAGATTATAATCTTCCGAATATTTTATGTGCGGTGGCCATAGGAAAATATTTTCAGGTACCGGATGAAAAAATAAAAGAAGCTATTGAAAAGTATGTTCCGTCTAACAGCCGTTCACAACTGCTGAAACAGGGTACCAATACTTTCATACTCGATGCTTACAATGCCAACCCAACCAGTATGAAAGCGGCCATTGAAAATTTCGCCCGTTTACATGCTGTAAAAAAAGTGTTGATGCTGGGCGGCATGATGGAACTGGGTGAAGAAAGTCTGGAAGAACACCGCGCAATGATTGACCTGATTAAAAAATATACCTGGACAGGTGTTGTTTTGGTAGGGGGTGATTTTACCCATATAGATCATGGCTTCACCTTTTTTTCCAGTTCGGACGAAGCCGGCGAATGGTTCAGACAAAATAAGTTTGAACAAACTTATTTTCTTATCAAAGGTTCCCGCGGAATACAGATGGAAAAAATACTTGGGTGATTTTGGGAAGGAGATTGTGACTTCTGTTTAGAGTCCCCTCGGAGCTACTACTAAGAAAAATGTGGGACCTCTATTTACTTTCTTTGTCTTGATACAAAGAAAGTAACAAAGAAAAATCAAGGCATACACGATCGCTCCGCGCGTTTTTCCAAGCCTGCACACACTTTTCTTTCTTTATATTGAATGGTGCTATTTTGATGTTTAGAATTTAATATTTTCTCTTCCCGTCTCCACAAAAGCAACAGTGCGCTCCACAAACAAAAATGATGAACCGAATTGATGGAGTAACTTTACGCCACTTAACCTTTTACCTGATGCCGCAAATTATGAAAAACAGAAATTATATATGGAGCGTTTTAACCAGCCGTTGTCCGAGATGCAGGGAGGGCAAGGTTTTTCTGATTGACGGTGCTTATAAAAAAAACAGCCTTAAAATGCATGATCAATGCCCGGTATGTGCGCAGCCTACTGAAATAGAAGTGGGCTTTTATTACGGTACAGGCTATGTGAGTTATGCATTAAGTATCGCTTTACTGGTAGCCACTTTCATCGCATGGAAAATAATTATTGGCGTAACCTTTTCTATAGATGATAACCGGATATTTTACTGGATGGGTTGTGCTTTTATATTATTGTTTCTAATGCAACCCATACTCATGCGCTTATCACGTGTACTCTGGTTAAGCTGGTTTGTAAGTTATGATCCTGATTGGAAAAATCATCCTATCGAAAGACAGGAAAGAGTGAATAAAGAACAGCAGCATAATTGGTGAATCGTGAATTGAAAGCTGAAAATTTACCATTACCCATCCACCAAAAAGGAAAGGTTCGCAATGCGAACCTTTCCTTTTTTTATGCTACATATTTTGTTATCAGAAATTAAATTTGATACCCACCTGTCCCTGCCAACGTGAGTTGATAGGATCCACAGTGTAGTATTGATTAGTAAGACCTGTTGGCTTATTAAATGTAAACGCCGGATTATAACCGGAACTTGGCTTTCCAACCGGAACAATACCCGTAGGATTAGAGGCCGTGATCAACGAAGCTTTTGTATTGGAAGGATCCGCAGCAAAAGACAATAAGTTAACCGTGTAGTTATTGACATTCGTTACAAACGTGATATGTCCCCAGTCATTGTTGATAAGGTTTAATACATTGAATACATCCAGACTAATCTGCAGGCTCTGCATCTTGTTGGTTTTACTCAGCTTGAACTCATGCATTAATTTCAGATCCAATTCATGGTTCCATGGTGTATGTAAACCATTTCTTTCTGCATACTGTCCCCTTCTTGTACTCAGATATTTATCGCCTGAGAGTAAAGTATTCAGGTCATTCCATTGTTGTGAAGCAGTATACACCTGGCCACTTTTTACAACATCCACCAGTTTAATATCGTTCTGATCCTTTGGAATATAAGGCAGGTTAGCATTAGCGCCATTGCCGAAAGGATTTCCTCCGGAAGAATACACCACTGTATAAGGGCTGCCCGATTGACCTGAATAAAAGAAACTAAGTGAAGTAGCATTTGTTTGATTCCAGATAAGATTGGTGCTGAACGTACCCACTATGCGGTTACGCAGGTCGAAATTGGAATAGGATAATTGTGCACTGTTTGGAGTGATGGCCGGATTCACTTCGTAGTTAGACTGGAAGGAGTTACGGATACCATTGCTGATATCTTTACTCACACCATAGGTATACGCCAAACTCCAGTTAAGGTTCAAAGTATGTTTACCCATCGCGATATTATTGGTCGCTTTACTTAACTGTGCGGTAAGGTTGTAGCGGTATCCTTCGCTCGTATTGGTTAAGAAATAAGCATTGGAATATTGAGCATATAATTTACCTCCGGTATATACAGGGGTTTGTGTTGGACCGGTTGTATAATATTCAGTCTGGTCCTTCAAATTAATCTGCTGGAACTTCACATCATGTATCGTTTTTGTATACAACGCATCCAATGTTAATTTATATCCTTTACCGAATTTAAAATCTACCGCTGCACTTGAGCGCCAGATTGTAGGCAGTTTAAAATTATTATCAATAATATCAACCTCTCTTGTATTGCTGGCAGATACACCACCATATTTAGAAACCGTGTCTTTCAGGTTCAAGGGATTGATAGCAAGGGGAACTACTGTTCCACTGGCCGGTCTGTAATCAATATTACCATACACACTGCCGTTAAGTGTATACGCATATCCTAACCAGGCAAAAGGCATCCTTCCTACAAATACACCTGTACCACCGCGTAATACAATTGACTGATCACCATTAATATCCCAGTTAAAACCGATACGGGGAGATAAGGTTGCTTTACCCAGCCATTTATTGTTAAGCTGTGAAAAAGAAGTATTGGAAAATGTAGGACTGGAAGAATTATTATCAGGCACACTGTTTAAGGCAGGATCCGTAGAAGGTTGCTCACCAATGGCTGAATAATCAATACGCAAACCCGGTGTTACTTTAAAGGTAGGACTTACCGTAATCTCATCCTGTGCATAAGCACTTAACAAAGCCACTGTAAATGGATTGGGCGGATTGTTATACAGAGCAGTTCTGTCGTTTGGATATTTTGGATCGGTTGTAAATGCACCACGGATACGGCTCGGCTTATCATTCAGGAAATTATTTACGTTCGAATATTCCCAACGGCCATTCCATGAGTTGATAAACCCATACGTAAGATGGTAAAACTCGTTATGCGTACCAAAAGTAAATTTATTAATACCGCTGGTTAACGTAACATTATCGCTTAGCTCAAAAGTTTTTTGCTTCATGTTATAGATAGAAGCTTCTCTCCAGGTACCTGCCCAGATAGCGCCGCTACCAATATCCATAAAAGGCGAAAGAACACCAGGAAAATCCCTGTATTCATGAACATTGATATAACTCGCATTAAACTGATTACTCAGGTTATTGCTGAATTTTGTTTTCAACTCTGCTACCAGATTCAGATTTTTGGTGTGCTGGGTAAAATCAGTTGAAGAAAACTGGAAATTGCTGCTGGAACGTTCTATATTATTACCCACACCATTTGTATAGATAGCTCGCAGGGTTAAAGAGTTTTTATTATTAAGGTTAAAGTCAAGACGGGCAAAAAGTTTATCGCTGTTAGTATACAATTTATAAGCATCATACGAACCTACATCATACCCATACTTATTTTTTAACTGGTTCTGTATAGCCTGCGCATCAGCGATGGTTATAGCAGCTCCCGGATCGCCTGCATTGAGGAAGGTAGGTTCCTGTCGGCGGGTTTGCTCATAGTTAACAATAAAAAAGGCTTTATTTTTTGCTATCGGTCCGCTAATAGTAGCACCATATTGATAATCATGAAAAGCGGATCCTATTTTAGTTTTCAATCCATCTACACTTTTTCCAACCAAACTCTGGTTACGTCCATAACTATATACAGAGCCATGAAAAATGTTACCGCCGCTTTTGGTTACTGCGTTCACGCTGCCTCCCGTAAAATTACCCAGCTTTACATCATACGGAGCCAATTGAACCTGCACTTCCTGTATCACATCCAGACTGTAAGGGTTGGTACGGGTACCCGCACCGGCTGCACCACTCTGGCCTCCACCACTGATACCACCAGCTGAATTACTGAATCCTATCGCATCATTATTAATAGCACCATCGATGGTAAGGTTATTATAACGGAAATTGGTTCCGGCAAAAGAGTTGTTATTTGATTGAGGGGTTAACCTTGTAAAATCTGATAAACTTCTGCCTAATGTTGGCAAAGTGGCTAACTGCCTGGATCCAATGGTTGTTGATCCTACGATTTGTTTTCTGCCGGCTGTGGTTACCGTTACCTCAGTTAATACAGTTGCAGAACTGATAAGGTTAACAGTCATATCAGGGTTAGATCCTAATCCCAGATTTACATCATTGAAAACTTCATCTTTATACCCAACAAATGAAACCTTAACCGTATAGGGTCCGCCTGCTTTCAGGTTAGGAATTACAAAGATACCTTTACTGTTTGTCTGGGTGGTTGTTACAAACCCCGTAGGTTCGTGTTTCACCGTA
The DNA here is from genome assembly GCA_038222655.1 of Chitinophagales bacterium. Lineage (GTDB taxonomy): Bacteria > Bacteroidota > Bacteroidia > Chitinophagales > Chitinophagaceae > Sediminibacterium. Next base: position 48,948 of record JBBRHM010000001.1, read on the forward strand.
ATGGTGGCACCGTTTACAAAAGCGCCTTTGCTTTCTTTTACGTGACCATTAAAAGTTGCAGATGTTTCCTGCGCAAATGTGGTTGCAGATAAGAAAAATAATACTATACATGGTATAGCTGCAAGCATCTTCTTAAACATAAATTCTGTTTTTATTATTGCGCAAAGTTGCTTTCCCTATGTTACCGCAATGTTACCACGAGGTTACCTCAGTGTTAACAAAGGATTTTTTGATTGAGCCATCCTGCGTTATCTTGTGTTAAATATTCCCCTTCCGTCATGGAAACGCATCATCACCATCATCATACGCATACGGAAGAGCATTTAACGAGTTCGGAAATACTGAAAGATGTAGTTATCGGTATGGCTGATGGCCTAACCGTTCCTTTTGCATTGGCAGCGGGCTTAAGCGGCGCGGTAAAAGATGTGCACCTGATTGTGATTGCCGGTATCGCCGAAATTGCTGCGGGTTCTATTGCCATGGGACTGGGCGGCTACCTGGCCGGTAAAACAGAACTTGATCATTATAACAGCGAGCTGAAAAGGGAATATGATGAAATTGAACATTTGCCCGAAGTGGAAAAAGAAGAGGTAAGGGAATTTTTTGCAGGATTGGGCCTGAGCCCCGATGTACAAAAACAGGCCGTGGAAGAACTGATTAAGGATAAAGACCGGTGGGCCGATTTTATGATGAAGCATGAGCTGGGACTGGAAAAGCCCGATCCAAAAAGAGCAAGGAAAAGTGCTTTTAATATTGGTGCTTCTTATATTGTAGGTGGTTTGATACCCCTTAGTCCTTATTTTTTTGTAAAGGATGGTATTAGCGGATTAGAGATATCCGCCGTGATAACTTTATTATGCCTGATGGTATTTGGTTATTTCAAAAGTAAACTTACCGGAACACCTCCATGGGAAGGTGCCTTAAAAGTGGCTTTTATCGGCGCAATGGCCGCAGGCTTCGCATTCTGGATTGCCAAACTGATAGGCAGCTAAACCCTTTTACTACAACAATTCTTGCCTTGTCTGAAGGATGGCCTGTGCGGCTGCGCAAATCTCATAATCCTCGGTAGGTAAAGCTATTTGCTGGCATATCCATCGCAAAGTGGCAGAATCCTGTTCGCTTAAGGCGTCCATAATTTCCGATTGGGTTTTACCCCGCAGGGCCTCACGTATTTTATCAAATGTTTCCAGCATTTCTGCATTTGAATTTCCAAATGATTTATTGTATTCTTCCTGAAAATCCATGACGTCGGTTTAAATAATGGCAGGCTTACTTCTTTACTTATTGAAAGTAAGATAAATAAAGCCAGAAAGAAGATTTTGTGCATTGCCCAATGCAAAAATAGAAAATCATACGACAACCTGCAACAGCTCTATAAACTGAACGTTGTTATTGTATCTTTAACCCATGCAGTTGTATATAAAAAATATGGTTTGCCCCAGATGTATTGCTTCAGTAAAACACATACTGAAGGAGTCAGGCGTTACCTATTCATCTGTTCATTTGGGAGAGGTAAAAACGGAAACTGACCCAACAGAAAAGCAGTTAGGATTATTACAAACAAAATTATTAGCTGCAGGGTTTGAATTACTGGATGATACAAGGAAGCGACTCATCGAAAAAATAAAAACCATCATAATTGAACAGGTACATTATGATGCAGATACTAAAAAGCAAAAACTATCAGAGGTACTTTCATCGAGTCTCCGCAAAGATTATTCTTTTCTAAGTAACCTTTTTTCGGATGTGGAAGGCATTACTATTGAAAAGTATCTTATTCAACAGAAAATAGAAAGGGCCAAAGAATTAATAGTCTACAATGAACTCACTGTAAGCGAAATTGCCTTTCAACTGGGCTATACAAGCGTTTCGCATCTTTCTGCACAGTTTAAATCGGTAACCGGTCTTACGCCCACCCATTTTAAGAAGGTTGGTAATGCACATCGTAAAACACTCGATAGCATCTGAACCATAATTCTATAACAGGTTTCCACAATTGTATAACAGCCCCCAAAGCTGGACAGGTACCTTTGTAAAATAAAAAATAGTATGACACATACCTATACAGTAACCGGCATGACCTGCACAGGGTGCCAGGCAAAAGTGCAACAACTGCTATCACAAATACCCGGCATTCAACAAGTAGCTATTGATTTGGCTAAGGCTGAAGCCACCTTATCCATGGAAACGCATGTGCCTACAGAACAATTGCAGGCAGCGCTAAAAGACTATCCCAAATATCAACTCAGTGATCAAAAAGCGCCAATACCGGCACGGCTGGAATTATCGGAAGAAAAAAAATCATGGCTAACCACTTATAAACCTATTCTTCTGATTGGTGCATACATTACAGGTATTTCATTAATAATGGAACTCGTAAATAATACCTTTCAATGGCAGTCATGGATGGAACATTTTATGGCGGGATTCTTCCTTACTTTCTCATTCTTTAAATTATTAAATATTGAAGGGTTTGCCGATAGTTATGCCATGTATGATGTAATTGCAAAAAAAATACGCGTATGGGGTTATATCTATCCATTTGTTGAATTAATGCTGGGTATTGCTTACCTGACATCCTTTAGTCCTGTATATACCAATATGGTCACTTTCCTTATCATGTCGATCAGTATGATAGGTGTATTACAAAGCGTTCTTGCTAAAAGAAAAATAAAATGTGCCTGTCTGGGTGCCGTGTTTGATTTGCCCATGAGTACTATAACCATTATTGAAGATCTTGCCATGATTGCCATGAGTGGTGCTATGCTATTAGTAATGTTATAATGACCTGAAAACCAACCTATTTAAAATAATTAACAACTCCTGTATTCCGTCAGTAGAAAATAATGATACCTTTACCTTGTTAAAAATGAAAAAGTTTCTTGTAACCATATTGGCTTTAGTATATCTCTCCGTTTCGAGTGGGGCCACTATCAGTATGCATTACTGCATGGGAAAGCTAATGGCCTGGGAGTTGCAAGAAACAAGGAATACTGCTTGCGGCACTTGTGGCATGGAAAAATCAAGTCACAAAGGATGTTGCAAAGACGAACAAAAAAAATTACAGATTGATAAAGACCAGAAAATTTCTGAATCTTCTTTTCATTTTCTAAAGATTACGCCGGAGGCAATGAATTTTCATTCCCGGTCCTTCTTTTATTCATCGCTTTTTTCAATTAATTATCCCCTTGCGCATGGACCTCCTGCATTAACGACCGTGCCGATTTTTATTCGTAATTGCAACTTCCGCATTTAATAGTTTTCTCCTTGTAACATACTCGGCTTTCTGCCGTAATGGGCCATGCAATATCAGTTGCCCAGTCTTAGTCTTACTATTATCATCAAAATAGGTTTCAGCATTAGCGTATACTAGTGTTGCTGCCTATACCACTAAAAAAAATACAATGAAAACTTTCAAAATAATATTTGCCATACTGTTTGCATTTTCAATAAGCCAATCAGTTCATGCTCAAAGTAATAAATCAGATCGTATAAAAGACGATAAAAAATCTGTTACCCTGGTAGAATATACATGTCCTATGCATCCGGATGTAACGAGTGATAAACCCGGCAAATGTTCTAAATGCGGAATGTATCTTAACCGTTCAAAAAAAGAACAGCTGAAACAGGATGCAGTAAACTATACCTGTTCCATGCACCCCGACGTAGTGAGTGATAAGCCCGGCCAATGTGCTAAATGTGGCATGAATTTACATCTTTCCAAAAAGGAAGAAATGAAATCAGCTGTGATAAATGGGTATACCTGCCCTATGGATACGGATGTAAAGAGTGATAAACCCGGCAAATGTCCCAAATGCGGTATGACAATGGCTGCCGCAAAAACAAAAGTTAAGAAAGCATAAACCTTATTTATTTACATTGATCATTTAAAATTAGTATCATGAAAACATTTATTTTTTTAATAGCAGGTCTTATTTGTATGTCAGCATCTGCACAGGTATCTAAGGTTACCATACAGGCTAGTGGGCTAACCTGCAGTATGTGTAGTAATTCTATCAACAAATCTTTGAAGACGATTGATTTTGTTCAGAATGTAAATCCAAATATTCAGAATTCTTCTTTTGAAATAACTTTTAAAACAGGATCTGCAGTTGATTTTGACAAGCTGAAAAAAAAGGTAGAAGATGCGGGATTTACGGTTGCCAGCTTTACAGCCCTCGTTAACTTCAATAATGTACAGGTTAAAGCTAACCAGCCGATCAAGGTTGGTGACAAAACACTATATATTCTCAATGCAAAAGATCTGTCGTTGAATGGGGCAAAGCAGATAAGAGTACTTGATAAAGGCTTTGTATCAGGCAAAGAATTTAAAAAGAATGTATTAGCTACTGCCGGTGGCGGCAACGGTACCTATAATGTAACTATTTAAGTATACAGGTGGTTTTACCTCCTAGGTAAAACCACCTTAAATCTTACCAGATGAAAACCAAACTACTCATAGCCATGTTGCTTGTTTCCTTAACGGGCATGGCACAGGAGCTTTTTGTATTTACAGAACCGGCCAGTAATATGGCAGCAAAAAGTATAGGGTTACGGTTGAATAATTTTATCATGCCGGAAACCTATACAAACAAAACCAACTACAACCTTGTTCCTGAGATAATGTTAGGTGTTTCCAAAAAACTGATGGTACATGGCGATCTTTTTTTTAGTAACCGCAACAAACCATTCTCTGCGGAAGGTGCGAGCGTGTATGCTAAGTATCGTTTTATAAGTAATGATGAGGTTCAAAGACATTTCCGCATGGCCGCCTATGGCAGGTATAGTTTTAACAACGGCACTATTGACCAGGAAGAGATTAATTTATATGGGCGTAATACGGGTTATGAAGCTGGTATTATTGCCACGCAACTACTGCATAAAGTGGCCCTTTCTTCCGGCTTATCATTTACAAAAGCTATGGACAATGGAGGTAATCATACATTCATATATGGGAAGCCCGACAGTAAAGCCATCAATTATACCTTATCAATTGGAAAATTAATGTTGCCAAAAGAATATACCGATTATAAACAAACCAATGTTAACCTGATGGTAGAGTTCCTTAACCAATTGAACCTGGGGTCAGGCAAATATTATATGGATGTTGCGCCATCCGTGCAGTTTATATTTAACAGCGTTGCCCGGGTTGATATCAGTTACCGGAAAGAGTTAACCAGTACTTTATTCAGGACGGCCGCAGATGGATTTTTTGTGCGTCTGGAATACAATTTGTTTAATGCGTTTTAAGGGTGAGAATCAAGCTACTGAAAGTGGCAATCATGTAAGTTTTTAGGGCAATTGTATAACTTTAAGAAGGCGTCAACTATTAATTTTGTAGTACTCCATGATAACAAACAGATCAATACAGTTCAAAGCGGCTTTCCTGCTTGTTGTATTCGCATTGAATACAGTAGTAGGCTTTGCCTGTTCTGTGGGTGTGGATATGGGATTTAATACTTCACACCATGGGCCTGAATTAAAAGGCACAGTGCATATTCATAAAGATGGAAAAAAGCATTTGCACAAATCAGGTAACGATAAACACCATCATGCTAACAAACAGGCGGCTTCAAAGAAAGATGATTGCTGCAAGGATAAGGTAATCAAATTACAAACCTCTGATAAAAGCTCTCAATACGCACAAACAGTAATTAAAGCCCCTGAATTTAACGTAAACTCCATTTTTCAAACACCGGTTTTTAATACAGTAAAGGGTGTAAGACAAAAAGAGATAGATTACTATTTTCATCCGCCGCCCCGTAATATCTACTTACACATCCAGCATTTGCTGATATGATTTGATGTAAATTTTACTACTTCATGGCTATGCCATGTCTGTAATCCATTCTTTACTACTATTAAATCATACAAAAATGAAAAATATAATTATAGGGATTGCCCTTACTTCTATCGCAATTACAGCTTGTAATACCAGCCCTGACAAAAATAAAGATGCAATACTAGTTAACAGTGCTGACGTAAAAGAGGTTACTGAATCACCAAAAAAAGATCCTAATGTGGATGGGGCGATGCGTGAAATGATCAGTCAGTATTTACAAATAAAGAACGCCTTAGCGAATGATAATGGTAAGGATGCTGCCAATGCAGGCAATGCTTTTGTAGAATCTATGGGCAAAATGGAAAAAAATTCATTATCGCCGGAGAAAAAGAAAGTATGGGATGATCTTTCTGATGACGCCAAGGAAATGGCTGAACACATAGGCAAGAATGGAGATAAGCTCGCGCACCAACGGGAGCATTTTGACATGCTTAGCAAAGACATGTATGATATGGTGAAAACATTTGGAGCAAGCCAGCCACTATATAATGATTATTGCCCCATGTATAATAATAACAAAGGCGCAACCTGGTTAAGTGAAACCAAAGAAATAAAAAATCCATACCTCGGTAAAAAAATGCCCACTTGCGGTTCAGTTAAAGAAGAGATGAAATAATTAAAGATGAACTGGAAAAAGAAAATATTGCTTTCAGTCATAGCCGTATTTATCATTATACAATTTATACAACCTGTCCACAACACAAGCGGGCAGGTATTACCGGCAGATATCACCCAAACATTGAGTGTTCCGGATAATGTGAGAGAGATTTTTACAAAGGCCTGTAATGATTGTCATAGTAACCATACCCGGTACCCATGGTATGTATATATACAACCCATAGGATGGATGATGGAAAACCATATTAAGAAAGGAAAAGAAAATCTGAATTTTAGTGAGTTTGGAAATTACTCAAAAAGAAAACAAGCTAATAAGCTTAGATCAATTGGAATAAGCCTTGAAGATGGGTCAATGCCGCTCTACGGATATACTATACTGCACCAAGCGGCGAGACTGAGTACAGAAGAGAAAAAAATGATTATTGCCTGGGTATCCAATACAAAAGACAGTCTTTCAAAAAACCAGTATGGAAAATGAAAAAATTAAAAATAATCTTCATCAAAATTTTTAAAGCAATTTTTATCAGGAAAAAAGATTGCTGTAAATAACAGAATATATGGGAGACATACAAGCTATAATATTTGTAGTACCGGTCATTGCATTGATACTGACAAGTATATTGTATCTCTATTGTCTACATACAGTTACCGATAAGAAAGGTTTTACTACATTCGTTTTTATAGCAGCTGCTTTAGCTTTTCTGTTAAACTTTACATGGGAAGTAATTCAAATACCGCTATATAAAGGTTCGTCTTTTACGGCAAATCATATTGCATTTTGTGCACTGGGGTCACTCGCAGATGTGATAATGGTTTTACTTCTCTACCTGGGGTTTGCATTTATATTTAGAAAACCATTTTGGATACAGGATGCAAGATGGCAAAAAGTAATCATACTGATTTTGATAGGTGCAATAGGGGCCATTTTATCTGAGATGCGACATTTATCATTAGGAAGTTGGTCCTATGATGATTCGATGCCTATCATTCCGGTTGTGAAAGTGGGTATATCACCCGTATTGCAATTTATGATTCTGCCGCTGATAATTTATCGGATAAGCTTTAACTACTCATTACTAATGAAACGAAGAAAAGAAAAGAAATTTTACTCACACCAATTATAAAAATGGAACACAATCATCATAAGGAAGCACCTGCCAAAACTCCCACTATGGATCATTCCGGTATGCACCATGATGCCATGCAACATAGTACCGGGCCAGGCATGGGAATGGAAGGCCATAACCATCATGCCATGATGATTGCTGATTTTAAAAAGCGGTTTTATGTGGTGCTGATACTGACTATTCCTATCATGCTGCTATCGGCAATGATACAGCAATTTATGGGCGTAAACTGGCAGTTTAAAGGCTCTTCCTATATACTATTCGCACTATCATCCATAGTATTCGTTTATGGCGGATGGCCTTTTTTAAAGGGGTTAGTTGATGAAGTGAAAACAAAGAATCCCGGTATGATGTTTTTAATTGGCTTTGCTATATCCGTAGCTTACATCTACAGTGTAGCTATTGTATTTGGCCTACAGGGTATGGATTTCTTTTGGGAACTGGCCACCTTAATACTCATTATGCTTTTAGGTCACTGGATAGAAATGAAATCTGTAGCCGGAGCCTCAAAAGAATTGGAGTTGTTAGTACAATTGATGCCGTCAGATGCGCATATGGTTATGCCTGATATGGTACATGATGTACAGACAGCTAGCCTAAAAGAAAAGGATATTATCCTCGTAAAGCCTGGCGAAAAAGTGGCCGCGGATGGCATCATCCTTGAAGGTGAGAGTTATCTAAATGAATCTATGCTTACCGGCGAATCAAAACCGGTACAAAAAATTAAAGGAGATAAAGTAATTGCCGGGTCAATTAATGGCAATGGTTCCATAAAAGTTACCATCTCTCATGCTGCAAAAGATTCCTATCTCTCACAGGTAATCAAATTAGTGGAAGATGCACAAAAATCAAAATCAAAAACCCAGCTACTGGCAGATACCGCTGCAAAATGGTTAACGGTTATTGCTATTATTTCAGGCATCGCTACTTTTTTGTATTGGTTTTTAACAGGCCAGTCTCTAGCATTTTCGATGGAACGAATGGTTACGGTAATTGTAATTTGTTGCCCCCATGCTTTAGGACTCGCAGTGCCTTTAGTGGTTGCCAAATCAACCGCCCTATCTGCTAAAAACGGTTTACTCATTAAAAACCGGACAGCTTTTGAAAACGCAAGAAAAATCACCACTATCGTATTTGACAAAACGGGCACTTTAACGGTTGGGAAATTTGAAGTATCCAAAATTATTTCCCTTCAAAGCGGTGTTACAGAAAATGAAATTATACGCCTGGCTTCCGCGTTAGAGCAAAAATCGGAACATCCTATTGCTACGGGCATCCTGCAAAAAGGGAAAGATTTATCCATCGCTGTTCCTGCCACTGAAAATTTTAATGCTATTACTGGTAAAGGTGTAGAAGCTACGGTAGACGGCAAAAAGATAAGGGTAGTAAGTCCCGGCTATTTAAAAGAAAACAATATTTCTATCCCCGCAGAATTCACGGCCAATGATACGGAAACAGTTGTGTTTGTATTAATCAATGATGGGATGGCAGGATACATCGCCTTATCAGATCAGATACGACCTGAATCAGCAGAAGCGATCAGTACCTTACAGAAAAATCACATCAAATCAATTTTACTAACCGGCGATAACCGCAACGTAGCAAAAACAGTGAGTGAAACATTAGGGATGGATAGCTTTATTGCCGAAGTATTGCCGCACCAGAAATTAGAAAAGATAAAAGAGCTGCAAGGAAAAGGAGAATTTGTAGCAATGACGGGTGACGGCGTAAATGATGCACCGGCCCTTGCGCAAGCAGATGTAGGCATTGCCGTAGGCAGTGGCAGTGATATAGCTGCAGAAACAGCAGGTATTGTTTTAGTGAACAGTAATCCTAAAGATATTGTGAGTTTACTCTTATTTGGCAAAGCCACTTATAGAAAGATGATTCAAAATTTAATTTGGGCAACCGGCTACAATATAATTGCGCTGCCATTGGCAGCCGGTGTTTTATATAAGCAGGGCATATTATTAAGTCCCGCGGCCGGTGCGGTTTTGATGACAGTAAGTACCGTAGTGGTTGCCATTAATGCAAGTATGTTAAGCGTACAAAAAAGTAAACTTTAAAAAAAGGTGTTAGATAACAACAATTGATTATCTAACTTTTAAAAAAAGATTCATAAAATTCTAATAAGTGAAAACAGAAAGCAACATAAAAAAAATAATTATATCGATACTATTTTTTGGGGCATGTTCTTTTGTATCTGCACAGGATATGAAAAGAATGGATATGTCTAAAATGGAAACTACAAAAAAGGTACAGCCAACAACCTATACCTGTGTCATGCATCCGGAAATCCATGCAACCAAGCCAGGTAATTGTCCAAAATGCGGGATGAAACTGATAAAAGAAAAACCAAAAGTCGCCTCCAGGCCAGAAGCTAAAAAAATGGACGGAATGCAAATGCCGAAAGATCCCGTTAAGGTAAAAAAGATGGATAATATGGATGGGGTGAAAATGGATGATATGCAAATTTCTTCCACTAATAATCAATCTCAGCCGGTAACGTATACATGTCCCATGCACCCGGAGATTCATGCCAGCAAACCGGGTAATTGTCCAAAATGCGGAATGAAACTAGTTAAAGAAAAACCCAAGGCTGCCGCTCCAGAATCAAAAATGCAACAGCAGGATGGCATGCAAATGCCCATAAAAAACGATTCAAAAAAGATGGATAATATGGAAGGGATGAAGATGGACAATATGCAAGTGCCTTCCACCAATAACCCATCTCAGCCGGTAACGTATACCTGCCCCATGCACCCGGAGATTCACGCCGGTAAACCCGGCAATTGTCCAAAATGCGGAATGAAACTGGTTAAAGAAAAACCGAAGGCTACCCCTACCGAATCAAAAATGCAACAGCATGATGGCATGCAAATGACCATGAAAAACGATTCAAAAAAGATGGATCATATGGAAGGAATGAAACTGGATGATATGGGCCATATGGAAATGTCAAAAGCATTACTTGGACCCATAAAAACAATTTTCAACCCTACCCCTCCTCATACGGTGCGTTACGATTTATATATACGGGACACAACCGTAGTTTTTGGAAAAAAACAAAAACGGGCCATTGCCGTAAATGGAAGTATACCTATGCCCACGCTTACTTTTACCGAAGGCGATACTGCTGAGATTTATGTACACAATGAACTGAATGAGGAAACATCCCTGCACTGGCATGGTCTTTTTCTTCCTAATAGATACGATGGCGTACCCAATCTCACCCAAATGCCTATTAAACCTCATACAACACATCTCTATACATTCCCAATCATTCAGCACGGAACGCATTGGTACCATAGTCATACCGGATTACAGGAACAGATTGGCATGTATGGCGCTTTTATCATGAATAAAAGAAAGGAATGGGATATTCCCACCATCCCATTAGTAATTAGTGAATGGGCAGATATGAAGCCAGAAGAAATTCATAGAAGTCTTCATAATGCCACCGATTGGTTTGCTATACAAAAAGGAACTACCCAAAGTTATACAGAAGCTATACAAAAGGGCCAATTAAAAACCAAGCTTACCAATGAATGGAAACGGATGAATGCAATGGATGTAAGTGATGTGTTTTATGATGCATTTCTGATAAATGGCAAAAATCAAAATGAACAGCCGCAATTTAAGGCAGGCGATAAAGTAAGATTACGGATAGCAAACGGTGGAGCATCAGATTATTTCTGGTTAACCTATGCGGGTGGTAAAATAACGGTTGTAGCCAATGATGGTAATGATGTAGAACCAGTTGATGTAGACAGGCTGATTATAGCCGTATCCGAAACATATGATGTAGTGGTAACCATTCCGGAGAACAAGCGCTATGAATTTTTGGTAACACCCGAGGACCGCACAAAATCAGCATCGCTATGGTTAGGCAGCGGGGAAAAAGTACCTGCTATAAAGTTGCCAAAACTTAAATATTTCGCCGGCATGAAGATGATGAATGAAATGATGGATATGAAAGGCAACATGATACAAATGGAAGGTATGCAAATGAGCAACCAGGTAATGGATATGAATACGGTTATGTACCCTGAAATAACAGGACCTGAAAATGCAAAAGATATCATGAAATCAGAGCAGATGCAGGGAATGAAAATGGCTACTCCTTCTTCAAGTAGCACCAATACAATGAAAATGGAGACTGGTAAACAGATGCAGATGAATAATGGCAGCCACAGTATGGCTGGGATGGATATGAGTGCTGATATTGCTGATATAGTAACGCTTAATTATGGGATGCTTCGTGCCCCTGACAAAACAACGCTGCCTTCCGGTCCGTTAAAAGAATTAAAATTTGATTTAACCGGAAATATGAACCGCTACGTGTGGACATTAGATAATAAAACAGTGTCAGAGTCGGATAAGATTTTAATTAAAAAAGGTGAAAATGTAAGAATGATCATTTTCAACAATAGTATGATGCGGCATCCTATGCACCTTCATGGCCATGACTTCAGGGTATTAAACGGACAGGGCGAAAATGCGCCGATGAAAAATGTGATAGACATAATGCCCATGGAAAGAGATACCCTTGAATTTGCTGCTACCGAAAGTGGTGATTGGTTTTTTCACTGCCATATTTTATACCATATGATGAGTGGCATGGGCAGGATATTCAGTTATGAAAATTCGCCCCCTAACCCGGAAATACCTGACCCCAAATATGCCACGCGTATGCTCTTCAAAGATGACCGAGAAGCACACTTCATGGTAAAAGCAGGTATAGAAAGCAATGGCTTCGATGGTGAAGCCATGCTCGCAAATACACGCTGGAAATTAAGTACCATGTGGCACCTGGGGCATCAGGACATGCATGGCTATGAAAGTGAAACCATGATTGGCCGTTACCTGGGTCGTATGCAATGGTGGTTTCCCTATATAGGTTTTGATTACCATTATAAAGTGGAAGGCGGCCCCAAAAATATATTTGGTAATGAAGAAAAAAATTGGTTAGGCCAAATGAGTAATAAAAATAATCGCAAAACACTTGTAGCCGGTGTAGCCTATACCTTACCGATGCTGATTATTGCAGATGGTCGCATAGATGGTGATGGCAAGTTCCGATTTCAGGTAAGCAGAGAAGGTATTACCCTTACCCCCAGAATACGTTTCAACTGGATGCTGAATACTGACAAGGAATATGCTGCGGGCTTACGGTATACGGTTACCAAATACTTTTCTCTTTCAACCCACTATGACAGTGATATGGGACTGGGAGCCGGCATTACTATAACTTATTAAAATATATTTCCCTTTACAGGAAGACCATGAAAATAAAAATCGTTAACCCCTATTTCTTAATTATTAAAATCAAAAATTATGAGCCATGTGAAAAATCAGGCATTGCTTACTGCCTTACATAATTGCCAATCAGAGTGCAACCATTGTATAACAGCCTGCCTGGATGAAGCAGACATAAAAATGCTGGCAAAATGTATTAAGCTGGATATTGATTGCGCGGAAATTTGTACGCTTACTGCTGCATTAATTGCACGCGGTTCTGAACACGGCAAACATATGCTGAAAGAATGCGCCGAAGTGTGCAATGCCTGCGCAGAAGAATGCGAAAAACATGCAAAGATGGGAATGGAGCATTGCAAAGCCTGTGCAGAAGCCTGCAGGACCTGTGCCCAGTTATGCAGTGCAGCTTAAGCATTATTGAAGAAGGCAGGTAGATTACCTGTCTTCCTTTTTTTAGTAACCTCAACAACATTATTTACGATAAAATCAACAATTATGAAAACGAACAGAATTTTTCTTCCCTTGTTTGCAGTCACAATGGTGGCTACCAGTTGCCATAGCGACAAAACAACCATTGATATGGCAAATACCGATTCAGCAAAAATGAGAAGTATGGGAAAAGATGCGGCAGATAAAAAGATGGGAATGGATGACATGAAAAACAATGTATCTATGGTTAGTATGTCGGCCATGATGGAGAAAATGAATGGAATGAAAATGACCGGGGATTTTGATATAGATTTCGCAGCTATGATGATAGAACATCACCAGGGAGCCATTGATATGAGTGAAGCTGAAAGCAAGTCAGGTTCAGATGCACAAATGAAAGCCATGGCAGAGATGATGATTAGGATTCAAAAAGAAGAGCAAAATACATTAAGAGACATGATAAAAAATAACAAGCCCGTGAAAATGAATATGGGGCAGGGCGATGCATTAAGCAAAGCAATGGAGGAAATGAAAACGAAGATAGGTGCAATGCAAATGACAGGAAATACAGATAAGGATTTTGCCGTGATGATGATTCCTCACCATGAGAGTGCAGTAAGAATGGCAAAAAATGAATTGTCTTATGGCATGAAAACAGGCCTAAAACAAATGGCAAAAAAAATGATTACTGACCAAACCAAAGAAATTAATGAATTCAAAAAATGGTTGTCGGCACAGAAATAAGCGCTTACATAAGATGATAGATTAGGTTTCCCGGTGGGAGCAAAGACGGTAAAGCCATCCAAAGCCCTTGCCTCCTTTCTTTTCTTTGCATTAAATTATTTAAACAAACGAGACACATCTAAAGCGCTCGTGTCTAAAATAATATTGACGTCAATGTTATGTAAACTATAATGCAATCAGGCGCAGCTGAATATTAACAGGTGTTTGCCACACGCAAAGCACATTTTTATCATCCACTGCTTTCAATAAAGGCAGACTTCCTTTTCCGATATTACTGGCGATACCGCTATTTTTCTTTACCATAATATTACCTTTCTCACCCCATGCATACACAGTGTTAGTCTGAATAGTTTCAATAGACCCATTACGACCTTCCCCAATTTGTGTTTCATTCATACCTGGTGAAGCCGTGTAGATTTTGCCTTCCCGCTGCCATATTGTTTCGGGAGTGCCCGCCTGATTGATTACGATACCACCACCATCCATAGGGCATCCGTTTAATTTCCAGTTGCCGTTTCCTAATTTTTCTGCCGCGCCAAATGTCTGGCCCCTATCTGATGAATGAACGAGATACATATCACGATTTCCATTTAACCAGTTCCGAAACATCACATATACCTGGTTACCTTTCATCACCACCGATGGCTTGCAGCATTCACAAATAGTATTATCGGGAGATTCATACACAACCCCATTTTTACTCCAGCTTTTTCCACCATTTACTGATTTTACACCATAGAGATTTTGCCCTTTCGAATTTTTTACGCTTAGCCATATGGCATAGACATTTAATCCATCTGCACTCAGTGCCATCAAAGCTTCTTTGGCTGTCTCTGGTCTTTCATTAAGCCTCACTGGTTTGGTCCAGATTGCGCCTGATTTTTTAAAAGAGAAAATGTCACCCTTTTTTGTACAAGCCGTTACCACCAAGCCATCAGTGGTAGCCGCTATTTGCGGGCCCCGCATAGCTGTAGTGAACACGTTGGGTACAACAGCAATTAAAAGAGGCTTGGAAAATACTTTTCCGTCTTTAGAAGAAATATACATTAGGCTATCGCCCATACCATACGTAATATGGAGCACCCCTTTACTGTCTTTTGCTATATTGGGCATCTGGCCCTTTATCATTACCGTACCATTTTCTGCAGACTGTGTATTACCGGAAAGTGTCGCCAAAATAGCGATTATAAAAAAATGGATGAATTTCATGATAATTTTATTTAAATGAGTGCCTGATGTGTTATACAATACTACACCTAACTTACATATATCTTACAACCTTCCCTTAGCTTACTATTTTATTAGCTTCTATAAGTTAGCCGGAATATAAATATCGAAAGTGGCACCCTTATTTATTACACCATTAGCAAGGATAAAACCATGGTGGTTCTCTATTATTTTTTTTACAATCGCCAGCCCGATACCGGTTCCACTATATGCTTCCCTGCCATGTAATCTCTGGAAAAGTTCAAATATTTTTTTACTGTACCCTTTATCAAAGCCAATGCCATTATCTGAAACACTGATATGACAGTAAGTTTTATGATGGGAAATTATGTCTTTTGCAAAGGGTATATCATCAGTTACCATTTCACTATTGATTTGTATATGCGGTGATTGTCCGGGAATAGAAAATTTTAGTGAATTACTGATAAGATTATGCAGCAGTTGGCGGAATTGAAAAGGAATGATAGGGATATCATACATTTTACCAATTTCTATGGTTGCGCCGGCCTGTTGAAATTCTTCTGCAAAATCTGATTTTACTTCTTCCATAATTTTTCCCAGATTGACGATTTCAAACTTTCTTTCATCAATATTGGTGTGAGAATAGGCAAGTAAATCATCAATCAGTGTTTGCATACGTTCGGCCGCTTTACGCATTCTAACAAATTGATCTTTGCCGTTATCTGAAAGATTTTCATATTCTTTCTCTAAAATACGTGAGGCAAATGTTTGAATTTTTCGAAGCGGTTCCTGTAAGTCATGGCTTGATATATAGGCGAATGATTGCAATTCTTTATTCATTTTTTCCAGATCAATATTTTTTTGCTCCAGTTGAGCCGTACGTTCCTTCACCTCTTTCTCTAACTGGTTGGTAAATATTTTCTGATCCTCTATATCTGTACTCGTGCCTACCCACATCTGGATATTGCCGTATGCATCTTTTTGCGGAATAGCGCGGCTTAACTGCCAGCGATACTCACCATCATGTCTGCGAAAACGATGCTCAAACAAAAAAGGCTCGCCGGTGGTCACTGATTTTGTCCACGCGTTAATATTTCCCTCCTTATCATCCGGATGTACAATTTGTATCCATCCATCTTTATTTATTTCTTCAATGGTTAACCCGGAAAAATCAAATACAGATTGATTAAAATAATTCAGGTTCCCTTCGGTATCGGATGTCCAGATATGCTGTAGCATTGAATCGGCAAGCAGACGAAATTTTTGTTGGCTTTTGAAAAGAATTTGTTGCTGTATTTGTTGGTTCTTTTCTGCTCTTTTTTGTTCAGTAATATCAGTATGTACCCCCACCCATTCACGGATGGATCCATCATCATTTAAAATAGGTCTTGCCCTGATAGAAAATTGACCCCAGCTGCCATCGGTTAATTTTATCCTATGTTCAAAAACAAATGTTTTTCGTTCCTGTACTGCTTCATTCCATGCAACAACAGTAGGTTGTGCATCATCCGGATGTACCGCATTGGCCCATCCATAACCCTGGTACTCTTCATATGTCTGGCCAGTAAGTATGGCCCATGCAGGTTGTTCCCCAGCCATTTTACCTTCCGGAGTATTGGTCCACAAAAAGCCCTTAACAGCAGCTATGGCAGCAAGGAAACGCTGCTCACTGATTTCCATTATTTTTCGTGCGCGAACTTCTTTTGAAACATCCTGTAAAGTGCCATTAAAACGATAGGCTATTTTTTGCTCAGTAAACCAGGCTCTTCCTTTGGCACGGACAAACGTTTCTTTTTTTGTAAGAGGATGTACAATCGTGTATTCCATATCGTAGTGACCACCGCTCGAAAAATTCAATGTCTTTTGGATGGCATCCACCACTTTTTCTCTGTCATTTTGTGCAATGGCTGCTATGGCATGTTGCAGTTCAATCTCCGCTTTTGGAGGAAGACCAAACCATTCTTTAAGTCTGGCGTTAGCAGAAAATTTATTAGTGACAGGATTATAATCAAAAGTTCCCAGTTCAGTTCCTTCAATAGCAAATTCTAAGGCATCATTAATGCTGGTAAGCTCTTTAAGATATTTTACCTTATCGGTGGTTTCATTACAGGTAGCGATAACACCGGCTTTGTCACCTGCTTCATCATAAACCGGACTAAAGTTCAATGTCCAGTACACATCTTCCATAATATTATTTTTGAAAATAGGAATTAGCAGGTCTTCATGCAAGATGGCTTCTCCCGTATCCTGCACCTGAACCAGTAAAGGTTTAATAACGTGCCATATGGCATCCAGGGTCTGTTCAGCAGGCCTTCCAGGGATAAAAGGATATTTTCCATCTTGTCCTAAACTAAGGCGAAAGGCATCGTTATAAAAGCAAATGAGTTTCGGGCCCCAGCATAAAAACGTAGGAAATTTTGAATGGAGAATAATGCTGAGTGAAGTGAGCAAGCTTTGGGGCCATGTTTCAGGTTTGCCGATAGCAGAGTTACTCCAGTCATGTGAACGGATAAGATCACCCATTTCTCCGCCGCCGGAAAGGAAATGATGCTTAAGTTGGGGTGAAGCTACTTTCATGAAAATTATTTACGGTTGTATTACAAATGAATCCTTACCGGGTTTCGAAATATTTTTTTGAATGATCAGGGTCAAAACTTCGTGAATAGTTTTTTTGAGTTGCGAAAACTCCGCTGGTTTCCTGATGTAATAGTTTGCCCCGTTTGCATAAAGCAGGTTTACTGTATCACTATGGCAGGAAGTAGAGAAAATTACAATCGGAAGGTCTTTTAGTTTATTATTATTTTTTATTTCAGACAAACATTCCATACCTGTTTTACGGGGCATGTTCAGGTCAAGAAAAAGAATATCGGGAAGTGTGGTTTCTTCTGTGGTAAGCAATTGCATAAGTTCTACTCCGTCATGCACAGTAAGCAGGTTAACTATAAGTGGCAATTCGTGCAAGGCTTCTGTAAAAAAAATACAATCATCCGTATCATCATCGGCAAGTAACAGATTGTATTTTTTTATTGTCATCTAAATAAAATTATTACCGGTGTTGACTTAGTTTGATTTGCTATGCGAAACCAGATTCAAAAAAAGTAGCGGTTTCTCCTAATTGGTTACTCTCAATTTACATGAAATTAATAAAATAGGGTATTAATAAATAACCATAAGCAACCTACATTCCTACCAAATTTGCAGAAACGCACCACAAACTTCATAGGGAAGTTCCGTAGTGGAGTTAAACTGCTACCCGTCAAACAATTGATCTCAAACCACTTTTTTACCTCTCTTAAACTGTATCATTTTTACCCATAATCTGTCTTTCAACTATCAAATTCATTACAATTCAAATGTAGTAACCGTAATATGGAAAAATAATGGCCTACTAAGGGCAAAATTGCAAAGAAATGTATGGCGTTTCAGCCATTCTGCTTAACGGAAGTACAATCGACTGAAATCATATATTACTATACCGCCTACCTAAACAACCCAAAAAACGCAAGCTTTGTGAGTTGAAAATTAGTTGTTTTAAGATAGGGTATGGCGTATTTTTAAGTGTTGCGCTTAATGTTGTTTCAAACCTGTCATAAATTTTAACCTGATGCTTCTAAATGAAATTAAACCAAGTCCTTTTTTGGCTGATTACATTAGGTTGTACAGGATTATAGATTTTCATTTTCTGAATGTTGCTACTATCCCTCCCAAACTGTATTCTCCCCGACCTGAACAATGTCTTCAATTTTATCCAAAGGACACAGAAACGGTAACATACCCGAATAATAACACCAGTACTGCAAATAAAAAAGTTGTTTACACCGGTCAACATACAACACTTAACCACCGGCATGTGGGAAAAGAGTTTTTAAGTTTTCAAGTTGTTTTTCAGCCGGGTGCTTTTTACCGTATTGCGGGCATTCACATGCAGGACCTAGCCAACGTTTACATGGATGCGGAAGACATACTGGGAACAGAGGTGAGGCGAGTGAACGAAAAATTGTTTTATGCTTCTTCTTATGCTGAAATGGTAGCTACTGTAGAACGATATTTAAGTGAGTTGATAAAGCATCCTCAAAAAGAAAAACATGTGGTGGATGTTTCCGGGAAGCTGATGCTATTGCAGGATGATTATTTTAGCCTGGACAAGTTCATAAAAGAAAGCTGTCTTTGCCACAGGCAGTTTGACCGCAAATTCAAAGAACGGGTAGGCATTCCACCAAAACAGTTTTTGCAAATTATTCGCTTCGACAAAGCTTTCCGTATGAAAAACAGGCAGCCAAATTTGGATTGGCTTTCGATTGCCATTCGTTGTGGCTATCACGACTATCAGCATCTTGTAAAAGACTATAAAGAATTTACTGGCTATACCCCGCCGCAGTTTTTTGCCCTTGATAACCAAGCGCCGGAACGTGCCTTTGGCGATGCAGAAACCTGATAGCAGAAAGTCCGATTTTTACCACTACTATGGCTTTTGTGAAATGTAGTTTTGTGTTCTAAACTCATTACAAATGAAACGCAAACAATTTCTGCTAACCACGATAACGGCCATACCTGCCCTGGCGTTTACACAATTTGCCACAACAAACGGCAAAGCAAAAAAACCATTTGTGGTACGTTCCGGCATGAGCCGCTATGGGGAGCCTATGAAATACAAAGGTGTTCATCCCAATGATGTGGTGATTTCAAAAAAAGACACTGACAATGCCTTGAGCGTATTTGCTTTTACAGGCTATGCCAAAATTGGACCATCCTTACACATGCATTTTCATCAGGATGAGTTTTTTTATGTGGTGGAAGGCAATTATCGCTTTGTTGCAGGAGAAGAGACAATGGAGTTGAAGGAAGGAGATACCATCTTTCTGCCTCGGAACATTCCACACACCTGGATACAATTAACTGAACAGGGAAAGTTACTGTATGGGGTACAACCTGCAGGAACGCTGGAAGAATTTTTCAAAGAAATGAATGAATTAAAAAAGCCTCCAACGGAAAAAGAATCACAGGAAAGTCATTTAAGGCATGGTATGAAATTAATCGGCCCCCCATTGAAGTTGTGAGTCCTCTTCAGAACCGCGAACGAATAGGCGAGAAAGCGAAAGAAAGGATAAAGTATGTCCTTTTAGAGCAATCAATTAAGTAGGAAGACACTGTAAAATATTCGCGGGATAGTACTTAAAATAAAATCAGTAACACAAACGTCCCCTGCATTGTCCCCCAAAATATAAAAATGATTAAAAAAAATGGATATTCAATAAGTTATAATATATGAATGCAGAGAGGAAGGGATATGAACCTTTCTTTTCAGGGGTTGAATATCAATTAATTAAGACCTGCAAAATTATTACTCCACGAATTACGATCGCAAATCTATATTCTTTATAAGTACTGTACTCCGAGGGTAAAGATAGATAAACTTAAATATTTTGCAGAATAATTTCATTTCCTTTTAGTGCTTATTCTGATGTCACTTCTTCAAGCTCAATAATGCTTTTACTCTGACGCAGTCGTTAGAAATTTTTAACGAACTGAATTTTAATGTAAAATGCAACTTTGTTAATTTAGATGTAAATATTCAGCAATGAAAAAAATATTTTTTTCCTTTTTTCCGTAACCTTTATAAATCTATTACCTTCTCAGACGTTAAGATTTTCTTCCGCGCAGTCTTCTATTTCAAAAAAAGACTACAAAGGAGATTTTTTGAGCCAACAGAGTTGGTGTTCAATGCAAATTGGAATTGATCTTACAAGAAGCACCATAGAAATATCTTCAAAAAAAATGGTAGATCATGAATTTAAAATTACGGATGGCGTAATTAGAATTGAATATATTGACCGAATAAAAATTTATAAAATACGGCAAATAAAGAGTTAAAACCATTAAGCACAAACAGGGAATTTTCTAACTAAATATTTCCACATTGAAGTATCCTCAAATTTTTCCAATCAATACTCAAAAACTGAGTTTTATATTACTTTTTTATCAGTGATCCAGTCCAAATAGCTATCCTTGTTAAGTATAGAAAACTTCGCATCAGGATATGCTTTACCAAATGCTACAGGTGTCTTTGCTTTAACTTCTTTCCACTTGCATTCCAAAGCTTGTAGCTTTCCATTATGTAATTCCAGTAAATCAATTTCCTGACCATCATAAGTACGCCAGAAAAAATATTGGGGCTGATAGTTTCGGTAACTGTTGTATTTAATGCGTTCACTTAAAACATACTGTTCCCATAACTGACCGATATCATTTCGTTGTTCCAATGGGCTAAAATTACCAATTAGGGCATTGCGAATACCGTTGTCAAAAAAATACCATTTTTTACTTTTACTGATTTCCTTACGTAGGTTATTGCTGTATCCTGTTAATGGATAAATAATGAATACCTTACTAAGCAGATCAAGATATCTTTCGACTGTTGCTTTATTTAATTGAAGACTACCCGCTAGTTCAACTGTACTGACCTGGCTCCCTACTTGCCATGCCAGCATTTGCAGTAGTTTATATAGCACATCGGCTCCTTTTACATTTTCCATTGTAAGCAAGTCTTTCAAAAGATAACTGCTTACCATTTGTTTAAGATAATTCTCTCGCTGTTGTGCGCCCTTCAAGTGCCATAACTCCGGGTAACTTCCGTAAATCAGCCGTTCTTCCAGGTTTCTTATTGTGGTCAGGTAATCTTCGGTTACTGAAAGTTCTGCCTGCGCAATAGGATACAGATGATAAACAAGATTGCGGCCCACAAGTGGTTCACCGGTTGTATATACCAAATCAAAACTGCTGCTGCCCGTTGCAATTACCGTAATGCCTTTCACTGAATCTATTAGCAATTTCAATATTTTGCCAATTTCTGGTATCACTTGTGCTTCGTCAATAACAATA
>JBBRHM010000002.1:0-68474 GCA_038222655.1 Chitinophagales bacterium
TGATTAATAACAAGCTGATATAGGAGGCTCTTGCGTTAACAATAAACAGGGTCAAAGTACCCAACAACAAAATCGGAATATTTAATAGCCTGCCCCACAACCGTGAAGTATGTAAGCAATAAATAACAAATGGAATTTTAACAACAAGGTCGGCTGCAAAAATATTTTTATTGCCCGTGGTACCTTTCAGGTTTAAGATCAATTGATCCATTGGTAAATTTCCAACGCCATCTAAAAATTCTTTTAGTGTTGAAATGGATTCCACAAGCAATATCAGTCCCAGTAACTGCGCAATCCATTTGAACAAATCAATGCGTCCATTTAATATAATTGAGATATTGAAATAAGCGATGATGGTAGCAATCAGGCGAACATAACATACCCAGGCTTCTGTAGGATTGATAGCTGTAAAAGTGGAGAGGCCGGCTAAAACAAAAAAGGCAAGATATAATTTTGAAAATATGTTTTTAAATATAACTCCCGTTACTATATCATATTCATTTTTCCTCGAAAGAAGAAAGATGATCACCATAAGGTCTACCATTACCACGAAAAACCATTGCGGACCCATGGCATCATACGCGTCGAAATTTCCAATAAAATGTACACCCAGGTAAACAAGGCATGTGGCCAGGGGAATAATATTAACTGCAGTAAACCTGAATTGGGTTTTTTGTACGGTAGCGGGAATAGATTCTTTTGCAGCGTTTTCTTTAATCAGTTGTTTTTTGGCCATGTATATCTTCTTATGATAAAATTATCAAATAGATTGGTGTTAAAAAGATTTTATCTCTCAGATTGCCAAAAGTATACTTGTACCGTGCAAGTAACGCCCGTGAAATTCTTTCTTTCCAATTTACCACATTAATTCTTCCTGCTTTCGGGTTTGAAAAGGTGGATAAGAGCTAAATTGGATGATTTTGGGTATAATTTCCTGCTTTTATTTAGGAAATTCACAAAAAAACTTTTGAAATACTTGTCCGTTCGCTTGCAGGCTCTTACCTTTGCAACCCCAATCAGAAAATTGGGTTTAGACTATGTCTCAACGAATCAGAATCAAATTACAATCATACGATCACAATCTGGTAGATAAATCTGCAGAGAAGATCGTAAAAACTGTTCGCAGTACAGGTGCAGTTGTAACAGGACCCATTCCTTTGCCTACGCATAAGCGGATTTTTACGGTTCTTCGTTCGCCACACGTAAACAAAAAAAGTCGTGAGCAGTTCCAGTTATGTACGCACAAGCGTTTACTGGATATCTATACGTCTTCTTCGAGAACGGTAGATGCCCTGAGTAAGTTAGACCTTCCATCAGGTGTGGAAGTTGAGATCAAAGCCTGATAGAAAGCACTTTGTTTTTAGCCCTGGGCTGAAAACCTTTAGTTCTTATAAATAAAACATTTTCATCTGCCAACTTCTCCGGAAATAAAGCAGCTCTGAATAAATAGAAAATTCACTTTCCGATTCTTCATTTTGAAGATAGGGGGGTGGGACATATAAACAGGCCCTTCGAGGTTTGTTTGCTATCGGTACTTCCTCTCCACTCTGGTGGAAACAACGGAAAAGGTCGTTAGAAAACAAGGATTGAATCCCGATTTCATCATCGGGATGTCCTCATAACCACGCGGGGCTATAAACCGCAAACGATGAAAGGTATTATTGGTAAAAAAATCGGGATGACCAGCATCTTCTCGGCAGATGGTAAGCAAACAGCTTGCACCATTATTGAAGCTGCTCCCAACACGGTTACCCAGGTTAAGACAATTGAGTCTGACGGGTACACGGCTATCCAGCTAGGATTTGGTGACAAGAAAGAAAAGCACTCTACAAAATCCGAGCTCAATCACTACGCAAAAGCACAGACCTCCGCTAAGAAATTCGTAAAAGAATTCCGCAACTATTCCATAGAAAAAGCATTGGGTGAAACCATTACACTCGACATTTTTGCCGAAGGTGATGATGTGGAAGTAATTGGTACCACCAAGGGTAAAGGTTTCCAGGGTGTTGTAAAACGTCATGGTTTCTCTGGAGTGGGTGAAGCTTCCCATGGACAGCATGACCGTTCAAGGGCTCCGGGTTCTATTGGCGGATCATCTTATCCAGCAAGGGTTTTCAAAGGAATGAGAATGGCCGGACGTATGGGTAACGACAGGGTAAAAATGAAAGGTTTAAAAGTGGTAAAGATATTTCCTGAAAAGAATTATATCCTGATCAGCGGATCGGTTCCTGGTCATAACGGTTCCATCGTTTTAATCCAGAAGTAATCACCATTTTAATTGAAAGATCATGCAAATTGACGTATTAGATATAAAAGGACAGAAAACAGGCAGAACGGTGGAATTACCGGCTGATGTATTTGGCATCGAACCAAATGATCACGTAATCTACCTGGCTGTAAAACAATATTTGGCTGCTGGCCGTCAGGGTACGCACAAGGTGAAGACCCGTGCAGAAGTGCAGGGTGCGAGTCGCAAACTGCATAAGCAAAAAGGAACCGGTGGCGCCCGTAAAGGTAATATCCGTAACCCTTTGTATAAAGGTGGTGGTACCATCTTTGGACCAAAACCTCACTCATACGATTTCAAACTGAACCGTAAAGTGAAGGATCTGGCCAAGATATCTGCGCTTAGTCATAAAGCAAAAGACAGTGCCATTTTCGTAATCGAAGATATTACCCTGGATGCGCCTAAAACAAAGCAGGTGGTTGATATTATGAACAGCCTGAATGTTGCGAACAAGAAAACATTAATCGTGTTACCGGAGTACAATGATAATCTGTACCTGAGCACACGTAATATTCCAAACATTACCAGTTCATTACTGGCCGACATCAACACATATGAAATTATGAATGCTGATGTTCTTGTAATCACTGAAAATACCGCTAAGATCTTTGTTGAAGAAGAAGCAGGCGCAGAAGCATAATTTAAGTAACGTTTCAAAAAGATACCAATGAAACTGACTGAAGTATTGATAAAACCCATTTTAACTGAAAAGGCAAATGCCCAACAGGAAAAATTAAGAAGGTATGCGTTTAAAGTAGACCGCAGGGCCAACAAACTGGAAATTAAAAAAGCAATTGAAGAATTCTACGGCGTTAGCGTTTTAGATGTAAACACTGCTGTTGTTCCGGGAAAGAATAAAGCGCGTTATACCAAAGCTGGTTTTATACAAGGTATGAAAGGGGCTTATAAGAAGGCACTGGTAACAGTAGCAGTAGGGGAAACGATAGACCTGTATTCAAACATTTAATGTATAGTTCGCGGAGCTGAAAAATCCGCGGTTTAAAAGAAAAAAAATGGCACTTAAGAAGTACAAACCAATTACAGCAGGAACACGTTGGAGAATTGGTAATGCCTATGCGGAGATCACTACTAATGAACCTGAAAAGAGTTTGTTGGAGCCACAGAAGAATACGGCTGGCCGTAATTTTCAGGGGCGTCGTGTATCACGCTATATGGGCGGTGGTAATAAGCATCATTACCGTATAATTGATTTCAAAAGAAATAAAAGAGGTGTGGCCGGTACCGTGGTATCTATCGAGTACGATCCAAACCGTACGGCATTTATCGCTTTATTGCAATATCCGGATAAAGAAAAAAGATACATTATTGCGCCACAGGGTTTACAGGTGGGTGCAACCGTTATAGCAGGTGATGAAGTAGCACCGGAAATAGGCAATGCGCTTCTGATGAAGAATATGCCTTTGGGTACTATGATTCACAACATAGAACTACAACCTGGCCAGGGTGGTAAAATGGTTAGAAGTGCCGGATCATCTGCACAGTTAGCCAACAAGGAAGAAAAATACGCGGTATTAAAAATGCCTTCCGGCGAATTAAGAAAGGTGTTGAGCAACTGTTACGCAACGGTAGGTGTTGTATCTAACAGCGATCATAATTTGGAAACTGCCGGTAAAGCAGGTAAGAACCGTTGGAAAGGTATTCGTCCACGTGTACGTGGTGTTGCCATGAACCCGGTAGATCACCCGATGGGTGGTGGTGAAGGTAAAGCGTCTGGTGGTCACCCACGTAGCAGAACAGGTAAGTATGCGAAAGGTGAAAAAACACGTACCAGAGGAAAAGGCAGCGATAAGCTGATTATTCAGAGAAGAGACGGAAAAAAATTAGCGAAGTAATTTGAAAATGTGGTGATTTGAAAATTTGAAAATGATTTTCAAAGAGCCGCTAAAAAAATAAAAACATTTTCAAATTTTCAAATTCTCAAATTAATCAATATGGGTCGTTCGATTAAAAAAGGTCCTTACGTAGATGCCAACTTACAAGGTAAAGTTGATGCGATGACTGACGGAAAAAGCAAGAAAGGTGTAATCAAAACCTGGAGCCGTCGAAGCACCATTACCCCGGAGTTTGTGGGACACACATTTGCCGTGCATAACGGTAATAAGTTCATCCCGGTTTATGTAACAGAATTTATGGTAGGGCACAAATTAGGTGAGTTTTCTCCTACCCGTAATTTCAGAGGACACGCAGGAACAAAGAAATAAATAAGTTAGGCGTTTGGGGTTTGGCGTTCGGGGTTGTTTAATCCTTAACCCCAAACTCCAAACTTCAAACCCCAAACAAATAAGAAATGGAAGCAGTAGCTAAACTGAACAATTATCCCACAGGCCCGCGCAAAATGCGTTTGCTGGCTGATGTGATACGCGGTATGGAAGTTGAGAAGGCTTTGGCAATTCTCGAACACCATCCACAACACAATGCCACTCCTTTGGCAAAACTGTTGAAGAGCGCTATCAATAACTGGGAGCAAAAAAATAACGGAACCAGTGCTGCAGACAGTGGACTGGTAGTTAAAACAGTATTTGTAGATGGAGGTCGTGTTTTAAAACGGATGCGTCCGGCGCCCCAGGGCCGCGGATACAGGGTTCGTAAACGCAGTAATCATGTAACATTAATAGTAGATTCTAAAAACTAGAAACCATTATATGGGTCAGAAAGCAAATCCAATTGGTAACAGGTTAGGTATCATCCGCGGATGGGACAGCAACTGGTATGGTAGTAAGAAAGACTACGCTATTAAGCTGATCGAAGATCATAAGATCCGTACTTACCTTACTGCCCGTATTAACAAAGGTGGTATTGCCAAAATTGTTATCGAGCGCACACTCGGAAAATTGATCGTAACTATCCATACCTCCAAGCCAGGTATTATTATCGGCAAGGGCGGCGGAGAAGTTGACCGTATCAAAGAAGAGTTGAAGAAATTAACCGGTAAGGAAGATGTTCAGATCAACATCCTCGAAATCCGTCGTCCTGAACTGGATGCCACTATTGTTGGTGACACCATTGCAAGACAGATAGAGAACCGTATCAACTTCAAACGTGCTACTAAAATGGCCATCGCTTCTACACTACGTATGGGAGCAGAAGGTATTAAAGTAAAACTCAGTGGCCGTTTAGGTGGTTCAGAGATTGCACGTAGTGAAGAATTTAAACAGGGCCGTACGCCATTGCATACTTTCCGTATGGATATTGATTATGCAAACGTATTTGCACAAACGGTATATGGAAAAATCGGTATTAAAGTTTGGATCTGTAAAGGTGAGGTATTAGGAAAGCGTGAATTGAATCCAAATTTTGTTGGTGGAAAAAATGACCTGAGCGATAGAAGAGATAGCAGGGGTGGTGATGAAAGAAGACCAGGCGGCGATAGAAGAGATGACCGCAGAGGTGGTGGAGACAGAGGTGGACGCGGTGGTGGAGATAACCGTGGTGGTGGCGGAGGAAGGAGATAGAATTTGAAAATGAGGCAATTTGAAAATTTGAAAATGATTTTCAAAATGCCACAGACTGATTTTCAAATTTTCAAATTTTCAAATTTTCAAATTGAATTAAATGTTACAGCCTAAAAGAAGTAAACATAGGAAGCAGCAAAAAGGACGTATTCGCGAAGTGGCCAAGCGTGGAACTTCGATCTCTTTTGGATCCTTTGCCCTGAAAGCATTGGAGCCAATATGGTTAACCAACCGCCAGATCGAATCAGCCCGCCAGGCAATGACCCGTGCCATGAAGCGTGAAGGAAATGTGTGGATCCGTATTTTTCCTGATAAGATCATTACCCGCAAACCTGCTGAAGTGAGGATGGGTAAAGGTAAAGGTAACCCTGAATTCTGGGCGGCTGTAGTAGAACCAGGTCGCATCATTTTTGAATGTGACGGTGTTACAGAAGCAGTTGCGAAAGAAGCGATGAGCCTGGCTGCACAGAAATTACCAATCGCAACCAAGTTTATTGTAAGAAGAGATTTGCAGGCATAAGAAATTTGAAAATGAGGCAATTTGAAAATTTGAAAATGTTTTCAAATGCCGGCTAAAAGACAAAGATCATTTTCAAATTTTAAAATTTTAAAATTTTCAAATTGAATCAAATGGCAAACAAACAAACATACGATTTCAACAAAACGATCAAGGATCTGAATGTTGCAGATCTGAAAGCGAAAATACAGGAAGACCAGTTACGGATGAAGAAGCTTGAGTTTGCTCATGCCATCTCTCCCCTGGAAAATCCAATGAATATACGCGGTCTCCGCAGGGATATCGCCCGTTTACAAACGGAATTGAAGAAAAAAGAAATGGGTATCTAAACCATAAATTTAAAACAATGGCTGAAGTAAGAAATTTGCGTAAAACAAGAACCGGTGTGGTTACCAGCGATAAGATGGATAAGACCATTACTGTTGCTGTAGAAAGAAAAGTTAAGCACCCGATATATGGTAAGTTCGTAAAGAAAACCACCAAGTTCCATGCTCATGATGAAAAAAGTGAGTGTACTATTGGTGATGTTGTAAAAATTATGGAAACCCGCCCAATGAGTAAGACAAAGCGTTGGAGACTGGTGGAAGTAGTTGAAAAAGCGAAATAGGCGTAAGCCTCCAAGCTGCCAACTGTAAGCGAAAAGCACAGTGTCAGCCTCTGATGAAAAAACATTCTTTCCGCGTAACACCGGAAACTAAAAGCTAAAAGCTAAGTAAAATGATTCAGCAAGAAAGCAGGTTAAATGTAGCTGATAACAGTGGAGCCAAAGAAGTACTCTGTATTCGGGTACTTGGAAACAGCGGCCAGGATTATGCACGTATTGGTGATAAGATTGTGGTTACAGTAAAGGATGCAATCCCTGCCGGTGGTGTTAAAAAAGGTACAGTTTCAAAAGCGGTTATCGTTCGTACCAAAAATAAGTTACGCCGTAAAGATGGTTCTTATATCCGTTTTGATGACAATGCAGTAGTGTTACTTAACAATTCAGACGAGCCACGCGGTACCCGCATATTCGGGCCCGTAGCAAGAGAATTGCGTGATAAAGGATACATGAAAATTATTTCACTGGCTCCGGAAGTATTGTAAGAACGCTGAAAGCTGACAGCATACTGCTGAAAGCCATAACGAAGACAAAAATTTAAGCTAAGCGGTAAGCGTTTAGCGAAAAGCTTTAAGCATAATAAAAATGAGTACAAGATTTAAACCCAAATTCAACATCAAGAAAGGAGACACAGTAGTTGTGATCACCGGTGATGATAAGGACCTGAAAAAGCCACGAAAGGTGTTGGAAGTAATTGTGGAAAAAGGCCGCGTGGTAGTTGAAGGCGTTAACATCGCTACCAAGCATACCAAACCTTCTGCATCAAATACAAAAGGTGGTATTGTAAAAATTGAAGCGTCTATCAGCATTAGTAATGTTATGCTGTGGGATGCCAAAAAAAGTGCACCAACCAAAGCAAAGCGTACCCGTGAAAACGGAAAATTAGTTCGTATATCTAAAAAGTCAGGGGAGGTAATCAAATAATGAGTACTGTAAAATACACTCCGAGATTAGCAGACAAGTATTCCAAAGAGGTAATACCTGCTTTAATGAAAAAGTTTGCTTACAAAACAGTAATGCAGGCTCCTAAACTGGAAAAAATCTGTATCAACCGTGGCGTAAATGGTGCGGTAACTGATAAGAAATTGGTGGATATCGCTGTAGAAGAACTGAACACGATTACGGGTCAGAAAGCAGTTCCAACCATGTCCAAAAAGGATATTTCCAACTTCAAATTACGTAAAGGAATGCCTATCGGTGCCCGCGTAACTTTGAGGGGAGAAAAAATGTACGAATTCCTGGACAGGCTGGTATCAGTAGCTTTGCCACGTGTGCGTGATTTTAAAGGTATCAGTGATAAGGCATTTGATGGCCGTGGTAACTACACTTTGGGTGTTACCGAGCAGATCATTTTTCCTGAGATTGATATCGACAAGGTGAATAAGATCACAGGTCTGGATATCACTTTCGTAACAACGGCAGGAACCAATGAAGAAGCTTACGAGCTTTTAAAAGAATTGGGTATGCCTTTCAAAAATGCTAAAAAAGAAAACAACTAATATCACATGGCAAAAGAATCTATCAAAGCCAGGCAAAGAAAGCGTGAGAAAATGGTGGCAAAGTTTGCACAAAAACGTACTGCCTTAAAAGCAGCAGGTGATTATGCAGGTTTGGACCTTCTTCCTAAAAATGCTTTACCTGTAAGGTTAAAAAACCGTTGTCAGTTAACTGGTCGCCCAAGAGGATACATGAGATACTTCGGTCTCTCAAGGATCATGTTCCGCGATATGGCACTGAACGGAATGATACCCGGAGTGAAAAAAGCAAGCTGGTAACAAAGTAAGTTGCCCGTTACAGGTTGCCGGTTACCGGTAGCTGGAAACAGGTAGCCAATCATTTTTTTGAACAAGAATTAATTATAATAAACATGGTAACTGATCCTATAGCAGACTTCTTAACCAGAATTCGTAATGCTCAGTTGGCTGGCCACAGGCTGGTTGAAATTCCTGCATCAAATCTGAAAAAGCGTTTGACTGAAATATTGTACGAACAGGGATATATCCTTAAGTACAAATTTGAGGATGATAGCAAACAGGGTTTGATCAAGATCGCATTAAAATACGATCCGCTAACAAAACAGGCAGCTATCCGTTCTCTGGAAAGGGTTAGCCGTCCGGGATTGCGTCAGTATGCAAAGCCTGCTGAAATTAAACGTGTAATCAACGGATTGGGTGTTGCTATCCTGAGTACTTCCAAAGGAGTATTAACAGATAAGCAGGCCAAAGCGCAGAACGTGGGTGGTGAAGTATTGTGTTATATCTATTAATATTTCCGCTATGGCGGGATTAATAAACACCGGGGCTGACAATTAAGCTTTTTAGTCGGAGCTGAACACGGACCGGTATATTGAATCAAACATTTAAAAGTTAATCGACTATGTCTCGTATTGGAAAACAACCGGTTGTCATTCCCTCAGGTGTTACGGTAAGCTTGAGCAAGGAAAATATTTTGACGGTAAAAGGGCCTAAAGGTGAATTGAAAGAATCTATTGACAGGGATATTACGGTTACTGTAAAAGATGGCGAAGTGGTTTTTGTAAGGCCTACAGACCAGATCCGTCACCGCGCCATGCATGGTTTATACCGTTCACTGGCTGATAATATGGTTAAAGGGGTAACAGAAGGATATAAAAAAAACCTGGAACTGGTGGGTGTGGGTTTTAAAGCCGCTAACACCGGTAATGTACTTGACCTTGCTTTAGGATATTCTCATAATATTATTTTTGAAATTCCTAAAGAACTGAAAGTAACTACGCTTACTGAAAAGGGACAGAATCCAAAGATCATGCTGGAAGGTATTGACAAGCAGCTGATCGGGCAGGTGGCAGCTAAATTGCGCAGCTTACGTAAACCTGAACCATACAAAGGAAAAGGTGTGAAATATGCAGGTGAAGTGTTGAGAAGAAAAGCCGGTAAAGCAGCGGGTAAATAAGTTGAATAGTTGATAAGTTGAAAGACAAATAGTCACCGTATCAATAGATCAACCAGTCAACTAAATTTAAAACAACCCCGGCAGAATCGGGAGTTATAAATATAAAACAATGGGTAAATTAATTCAAAGACAGAAGATCAGGTACCGCATCCGTAAGAAGATTGCCGGCACGGCTGTAAAGCCACGTCTGTCTGTATTCAGAAGCAATGCAGAAATTTATGCGCAATTAATTGATGATGACAATGCCGTAACACTGGTATCAGCTTCTTCAAGAGATAAAGATATTGCTGCTCAAAAAGTAACCAAGATCGAAAAATCAAAACTCGTTGGCGCTGCGGTTGCACGCAAAGCTATTGAGCTGGGGTTGGCTACCTGTGTTTTTGACAGGGGTGGTAACCTGTATCATGGCCGTGTTAAATCAGTGGCTGATGGTGCAAGAGAAGGTGGTCTTCAATTCTAATTTGCTAACAACAATTTAATCGTTAGATAAATGTCTAAAGTAATCGTAAATAAGGTGAAATCCGGTGGCGAACTGGAACTCAAAGAGAAAGTGGTTGCCATTAACCGTGTAGTGAAAACTACCAAAGGTGGCCGTACTTTCAGCTTCTCAGCTTTGGTGGTGGTTGGTAATGAAAATGGTGTGGTTGGCCAGGGTTTGGGTAAAGCAAAAGAAGTACAGGAAGCCATTGCAAAAGGTATTGAAGATGCAAAAAAGAACCTGGTAAAGGTTCCTATTATGCACGGAACCATACCTCACGACCAGTGGGCCAAAGAGGGTGCAGCTAAAGTATTGATCAAACCAGCTGCTCACGGAGCGGGTGTAATCGCCGGAGGCAGCATGCGTGCTGTTCTGGAGAGTGCAGGTGTTACTGACGTATTGGCCAAAAGCCTGGGTTCTGCTAACCCGCATAACGTGGTAAAAGCAACCATCAAAGCATTGGGTCTTTTAAGAGAGCCGATACAGGTTGCCAAACACCGCACTATAAAACTGAGTAAAGTATTTAATGGATAAATCCAGTTAATGGTCAAAGGTCCATAGTCAATAGTGACAGGCCGGAGAGACAGACTGCTAATGACAAATGACTTTCGTTATGAAAAAAATAAAAATCACACAGGTAAAAAGCGGGATTGACAGATCTGAACGCCAGAAGCAAACTTTGATAGCTTTGGGTTTGAGAAAAATGAATGCTTCCAAAGAAGTGGAAGCAACACCGCAGATCCTTGGTATGGTTAACAAAGTTAGCCATTTGGTGAAAGTTGAAGAAATCGCATAATAATTTGAAAATTTGAAAATGAGTTAATTTGAAAATGAGTCAATCTAACCGTTGATTCATTTTTGTTTTCATTTTCAAATTTTCAAATTGATATATTTTCAAATTAACACGCGAGGGGTGATTCCCCGTAAGTTCAAAATCAACACAAAATGAAACTACACACACTTAAGCCTGCAGAAGGTGCAACAAAGAAAGGAATCCGTATTGGTCGTGGTGAAGCTTCCGGTAAAGGTGGTACATCAACCAAAGGAAACAAGGGCGGACAGAGCCGTGCAGGTTACAAAAGCAAAATGGCACATGAAGGTGGCCAAATGCCTATTCAGCGTCGTATCCCCAAGCGTGGATTTAAAAATATTAACCGCGTTGAATATAAAGTATTTAACCTGGGACAAATTGACCAGTTGGTTGAGAAATATGGTTTTACCGAATTTACTCCAGAAAATCTGTACATCAATGGCCTCATTAATCGTACAGATAAAGTAAAACTGTTAGCTACTGGTGAACTGAAAGCGAAACTACCTTTCAAAGTAAACGCTGCCAGTGAAAAAGCAAAAGGAGCTATTGAAGCAGCCGGCGGCACCGTTGAAATAGTAAAGTAATTTTAACGTAATTTGCCAGACGCATCAAGTATGCGTCTTTGGTTTTTTAGTATTAACGCTCTCAACTGCATGTAAGTGAAAAAATTAGTTCAGACAATAAAGAATATTTGGGCCATCGAAGAATTGCGCAACAAGATTATTGTTACGCTGGCTTTGGTGTTCACCTACCGTTTGGGTAACCACATTGTATTACCCGGTTTAGATCCTAACAAGATCGCAGTGGCCCAGCAATCAGCCAAAAGCAATGGACTGCTGGGTATCTTTGATATGTTTGCCGGTGGTGGTTTTTCACAGGCATCCATCCTTGCACTCGGTATCATGCCGTATATCTCTGCTTCCATTTTTATGCAGTTAATGACCATCCTGGTTCCGCAATTGCAGAAAGTGCAGAAAGAAGGCGACAGCGGCCGTAAAAAAATAAACCAGTGGACACGTTACCTTACTGTAATTGTTACTGTTTTCCAGGCAGGCGCTTATGTGGCGTATTTGAATAGTCCCGGTTATGCCGAAGCTATCCTTCCTGCGTATAAAGCTTTCTTTGGTTTTTCTACTGTCATCACATTAACCGCAGGTACCCTGTTTGTAATGTGGTTGGGAGAAAAAATCCAGGATAAAGGATTGGGCAATGGTACCTCAATCATTATCATGGTAGGTATCCTGTCAAGGTTACCACAATCCATCATTCAGGAATTTGTTGCCAAGAGCCAGAAAAGTGGTGGTGGTATGCTTATCTTCTTAATTGAGATTGCCATTTTGGTTGCTATTATTATGGGATTGATTATTTTAGTACAGGGTGTGCGAAAAATTCCTGTTAACTACGCCAAGCAGATCATCGGTAACCGCCAGTTTGGTGGGGCACGACAGTTTCTGCCGGTAAAAGTGAACAGTGCCGGTGTAATGCCCATCATTTTTGCACAGGCCATCATGTTCTTACCAACCTTAGTATCCTTTACCAATATTGATTCTGCGCAGGGTATCGTTAAAATATTTAATGATCACAGTAATGCATGGTATATGCTTATTTATTCTGTGATGGTAATAGGGTTTACTTTCCTGTACACAGCCCTTATTTTTAATCCCAAGCAGATATCTGAAGACCTGAAACGTAACAATGGATTTATACCGGGTGTAAAACCGGGTCAGCCAACGGCAGATTATATCGGCTCCATCATGGACAAGATTACTTTACCCGGCGCCATTTTCCTGGCACTGGTAGGTATCATGCCGGGCTTTGCGCAGCGTTTAGGTGTAACACAGGGTTTTAGCTCTTTCTTTGGAGGTACTTCCTTACTGATTATGGTAGGCGTTATACTGGATACATTGCAGCAGATAGAAACCTACCTCTTAATGAGACAGTATGATGGTTTGATGAAGAGCGGGCGCGTACAGGGAAGACAAACCGTTTCCACAAGCACTATTTAATTTACTTATGAGCAATTTGAAAATGAGTGTAAGGTCCGAATCGTAGATTGTATATTTTCAAATTATATTATAGAGCTTTACAACCTGCCGGAAACTACTGGCAGGTTTCTTTTTTATCATGACCCGGCGTAACAATATGATGATTCACAAAACAGAAACGGAAATTGCTTTACTGAAGGAAGCAGCCACATTGGTTAGTAAAACATTAACCGAAGTGGCTAAAGTATTGCGGCCCGGTATGACCACTCTGCAAATAGATACACTCTGTGCAGAATTTGTAAAAGATCATAAAGCGGTTCCTTCTTTTTATAATTACCGTGGTTACCCGCACAATGTTTGTACGTCAGTGAATGATGTGGTGGTACATGGCTTTCCCAATAGCCTGGCCTTGGAAGAAGGTGATATTGTATCTGTAGATATGGGTGTGATATTAAATGGCTGGCATGGTGATCATGCCTATACTTTTATTTTGGGTGATACCACCGAAGAAGTACTTCAGCTGGTGCGCGTTACCAAAGAATCTTTATACAAAGGAATTGAAAAAGCAACCATTAATAACCGTGTGGGTGATATCTCTTTCGCCATCCAGGAACATACAGAAAGAAAACATGGGTATGGTGTAGTCAGAGAATTAGTAGGACATGGATTAGGCAGAAGTCTCCATGAAGATCCACAGGTTCCTAATTATGGTAAAAGAGGTACAGGTCCCAAGATGAAAGAAAACCTGGTGCTGGCTATCGAACCCATGATTAATTTAGGCACGAGAGAAGTGTTTACCGAAGAAGATGGCTGGACTGTAAAAACCCGCGATGGAAAACCTTCTGTTCATTTTGAACATGATGTATGTGTGAAGAGGAACCAGGCACTCATCTTATCCGATTACAGTATTATTGAAGCTGCCGAAAAAGCAAATATCAATCTCAACGCCAGCTATTACTAAAGCTTTCTTATTATCTTACCGGTTAAAATACGGTAGATGAAAAAAGCTGTTCTTCTGTTTCTCTTTCCTGTTATCACCAATGCTGTGTATTCGCAATCTTCCGAAACACTGAAGATCCGCTCTGTTCGTGAGCAGCATGAATCTCAGTGGATGCAGGAATATGTTTCTCTTCTTTCCATTCCCAATATAGCGGCGGACCAGGATGGGCTTAAAAAAAATGCCGACTTTATCATGCAGATGATGAAGAGAAGAAACATACAAGAAATTAAGCTTTTGTATCCCGAAACAAAAAACATTCCTCCTGTTATTTATGGTGAAGTGATAACGCCGGGTGCTGAGAAGACGCTTATCTTTTATGCGCATTACGACGGACAGCCGGTAGACACCAGCAAATGGGCGAAGCCACTTCATCCATTTACACCTTCATTGGTAAATGGTTCTCTGGAGAAAGGCGCTGTTGTGATTCCTTTTCCAATTCCTCCCGCTAAGTACAATCCTGACTGGCGGATATATGCACGCGGAGCTTCTGATGATAAGGCCGGTGTGATGGCTATTTTATCAGCCTATGAATCCATTGTAAAAGCCGGCCTGGCACTTCACTATAATATTAAATTCTTTTTTGAAGGGGAAGAAGAAGCAGGCTCTTCACATTTATACGAAGTGTTTGAAAAATACAAGACTTTGCTTACCTCTGAGCTATGGATTATTTGCGATGGGCCTGTTCACCAGTCGGGAAAAAAAATTGTGTCCTTTGGTGTACGCGGCGATGCTCATGTAGAGATTACTACGTATGGTCCGCAAAGGCCCTTGCATAGTGGGCATTATGGTAACTGGGCGCCCAACCCCGGGCTAATGCTCGCTAAATTATTATCGTCTATGAAAGATGATAAGGGGCGGGTAACCATCAAAGGTTTTTATGACGATGTAACGCCGTTAACCAATGAAGAAAAAAAGGCGCTGGCAAACATACCACCTGTTGCTAAACAGATGAAGTCTGAATTGAAATTTGTAGAGGAAGAAATGCC
The DNA here is from genome assembly GCA_038222655.1 of Chitinophagales bacterium. Classification (GTDB taxonomy): domain Bacteria; phylum Bacteroidota; class Bacteroidia; order Chitinophagales; family Chitinophagaceae; genus Sediminibacterium. The sequence continues at coordinate 15,070 of JBBRHM010000002.1, forward strand.
GGGTGTAAGTTTAGCAGATGCGATCATGCTTCCTTCGCTTAATATAAATGGAATGCAGAGCGGCAATGTGGGTAAACAGGCTGCCAATGTAATACCCGTTACGGCTACGGCAGTACTGGATTTGCGGCTGGTACCGGGCAATGAATATTCACGCCAGCAACAGAAAGTAGTGGACCATATAAAAAAGCAGGGGTATCATGTAACTGATAATGAACCCACAGATGAAGAGCGTACAACATTTTCTAAGATTGCCAGGGTAAATGTAAGTGATGGCTATAATGCACAAAGAACACCGATGGGTCTTCCTATTGCTAAACAGGTAATTGAAGCGGTTGCCAGTACTACCAGCGATAAAGTAGTATTGATGCCCTCAATGGGCGGAAGCCTGCCGCTTTTTATTTTTGAAAAATACCTGCATGCCCGTACTATTTCCGTTCCTATTGCCAATCATGATAATAACCAGCATGCAGAAAATGAAAATATACGGTTACAGAATTTATGGAACGGTATAGAAACGATGGCAGCTATTATGATGATGACCCGCCCCGCTTCCTGAAGTGGGCGTTAATAACTAAACTATATTTGAAGGTCTAAGCATGCTTAGACCTTTTTAATTTTACGAATGATACTTAATCCGGAAAATGATAAGCCTTCACAACTCCGTCTTCAGGGCGCCGCGGGAACTGAGCAGCAGGCAAAGAGTTTAGTAGTAATTGGCGGAGGCGCTGCCGGTTTTTTTTGTGCTATAAATGCAGCGCGTCTGAACCCTTCGCTTAGGGTTACCATCCTTGAAAAATCAAATAAATTATTATCCAAAGTAAAGGTAAGCGGCGGTGGTCGCTGCAATACAACCCATGCCTGTTTTGAGATACCGGAACTAGTGAGGAAATATCCACGCGGCCAAAATTTTATCAAGAAAACATTTCACTGGTTCAATACAAATGATACTATAACATGGTTTGCCGACAAAGGTGTGGAACTAAAAACCGAAGCAGACGGAAGAATGTTTCCTATAACCAATACATCACAAACGATTATTGACTGCTTGCTAAAAGAAGCTGATAAATATGGCGTTGAAATTATCATGCAGTCTGAAGTGAAGAGTCTGGCGTCTGGTGTTACTGGGTTTGTTATTGGTACGTCCGACTCCCGGCTCCTCACTCCAGACTATGTATGCATTGCCTGTGGCGGTTACCCAAAATCTTTTATGTTTGATTGGCTTCGCGCATTGGGCCATAGTATAGAAGATCCCGTTCCTTCTTTGTTTACGTTTAATATACCGGGTAATAAAATAACTGAACTGATGGGCTTAAGTGTTGAAAGGGCCATTGTAAAAATTGCCGGCACCAAATTAGTAGACGAGGGTCCCTTACTTATTACACATTGGGGAATGAGCGGTCCGGCAGTGCTGCGTTTATCGGCATGGGGGGCAAGACAACTGGCGGTTGTAAATTATCATTTTACTATTCTTGTTAATTGGTTGCCGGATTATCAGGAAGCCGATCTGAGAATCGCATGGCCATCTTTTAGAGAGGAGTATGCCGCGCAAAAAACAGGACATAAGAATCCATTTGGTTTACCAGCGCGGTTATGGTTGTACCTTCTTTCATGCAGTGAAATTAATTCCGATATACGATGGGCAGAGATGCCATCAAAAGCGCAGAATAAACTTATTAGGAACCTGACCACCCAGGAATTTGAAGTGAAAGGTAAAACCACTTTTAAAGAAGAATTTGTTACCTGTGGTGGCGTAAAACTTTCAGAAATTGATCCCAATACCATGCAGAGCCGCATAAAATCAGGAATTTTCTTCGCAGGTGAGGTGATGGACGTGGATGGCGTTACAGGTGGTTTTAATTTTCAGCATGCCTGGACGAGTGGCTGGATTGCAGCCAAAGCGATAGCAGGATCGACCGGTTCTTCATAAACCGCATGCTATGGTTAGCATTAAAATCTTTGCAATTTTTAAAAGAAGTCGTTTTCTTATGAATTTATTTTTATTGTAATCGTATTAGGAGCGTTGTAAAATTTTGCAGGCCGCTTTTCCGGGTCAAATCCCCGCAGCTATTCCCTCATTAACCATTCTTTTTCTTGCCGTCTATAAAAAGTTTACCACAGTTTATGTAAAAAGCGGGTAAAAGCGCTGGTTTGTGTGAATTAATCTTTATTTTAAATGACCAAAACAATGCTATGAAAAAAATCATATTTGCCTTAATGGCATCCAATTTTCTGCTGCTTGCGCTCTATGCGCAACCACCGGTTCCTGCAAATGGATCAGTTAAAAGCCCATCAGACAGTTCAAAACCAGCAACGCCTCCTTCTCCCAAAAAGCAATCCGTTGCTGAGAAAACAAAAGGTAACAAAAAAGACGCCGGTCTCTTTACGCTATACCAGGATACAACCACGGGTAGTGTGCAGATGTATATCCGCAAAGATCAACTCGATAAAGAATTTATTTACCAAAGTTTTTCTATCAACGGTCCAACGACTTTGTTTCTGAACCAGAGTATGCACAGAGAAACCGCGGTATTCAAAATTAGAAAAGCATTTGATAAGCTGGAGTTTTCTATAGTAAATACGGGGCTGTATTACGATAAAAACAATGCAGTAAGTAAAGCAGCAGAAGTAGACAAACCCGAAGCGGTATTTTTCTCCGATAAATTTTCTGTCGACGATTCATCAGGATACCTGGTTAATGCAGATGCTTTGTTTCTAAGTGAAAAGTTGGATCCCGTGAAACCTATCTTCCCTCCAGGTCCTTTTACGGCGCAGATATTTAACCTGGGTGGATTGAATCCCACAAAATCAAAATACTTCCAGCTGCGTTCGTTCCCTGATAATACTGATGTAGTGGTTGATCTTTCGTATGATAATCCTGTGGCCATTGCCGATGGCGGCCCTGATGTAGTAGACCCACGCTATGTGCGTGTGAGAATGCAGCACAGCTTTATTGCTATGCCCAACAATAACTACATGTCAAGAAGAGATGATCCCCGGGTAGGTTTTTTTATGCAGCAAAGAAATGACCAGACAAGTATCAGCGCTGTTCCTTATAAAGACATGATTCATCGCTGGAACCTGAAAAAGAAAGATCCCAATGCTGCCATGAGTGAACCCGTTGAACCTTTGGTATACTGGATAGAAAACACCACGCCGGTTGAGTTTCGCAAGATTATTTTTGATGCCGGTATGAAGTGGAATGAAGCTTTTGAAAAAGCGGGATTTAAAAACGCCCTGCAGATGAAGATCATGCCGGATGATGTTACCTGGGATCCTGCGGATATTCACTACAATGTGATTCGCTGGGTATCTTCAGCTATTCCTTCTTATGGTGCTATCGGGCCAAGTTTTGTAAACCCACGTACCGGACAGATACTGGGAGCTGATATTACCGTAGAATGGTTTTCAGGAAGTGCAACACCCATCTTTGATGAATTATATGATGCGAAATCGGTACCGCGACCCATGATGCAGCTTCCCGGACTGATGATGAATACTTATGATAACTGTACACTGGCAACAGAACTCAAAGCACAATATACGGCAGGGTTAACTACGCTGGAATTGAGTAGTGCGGCGGCTCCTGAAGTGAAAGCTATGCATGATGAATTCCTCACCTACCTCATCATGCATGAGATGGGGCATACACTGGGATTGAACCATAATATGAAAGCGAGTCAGATGTTATCACCTGCAGAGGTTAATGATACCAGTATTACCCATCATATTGGTCTGATGGGTTCGGTAATGGATTATCCGTCGATCAATGTATCACTCGACAGAACTAAGCAGGGTGATTATTATACTACCAAGGCAGGGCCCTATGATCTTTGGGCCATAGAATATGGGTACCGTGAATTTGCACCTGCTGAAGAGGAAGCGGGTCTTACTAAAATATTATCGCGCAGCGGCGAGTCCAGGCTGGCTTTCGGAAATGATGGCGATGATATGCGTGCTCCGGGAAAAGGAATGGATCCCAGGGTAAATGTGAATGACATGTCCAACGACCCCATCACTTACGCTGAAGACAGGTTTAAGCTGGTGAATAACCTGATGGGAAAGTTGGTGCAGAAATATACCAAGCCCGGAAAGTCGTATGCAGAATTAAGGAGCCGGTATGGTATCTTAAACGGACAACGCAGGGACATGATTAACGCCGTGAGTCGTTTTGTAGGGGGAGTATATGTAGACAGAACGTTTGCCGAGCAGCACTCAGGCAACAAACCCTATACACCGGTACCCGTGGCCCTACAGAAAAGAGCGATGGAGTTTCTGAGTAAAAATGTGTTTGCACCCAATGTATTCGATGCAGATGCACAGGTGTTTCCTTATCTGCAGATGCAGCGCCGTGGATACAACCAGCCTTCAGCCGGTGAAGATTATAAAATAACAGCTTTGCTTACTTCGCTGCAGGTAAATGGTACACTGGCGCATATCCTTAACCCGTCTACTTTACAGCGTATTACCAACACCCGTTTATATGGAAACTCCTACAGTGTGGCAGATGTAATGAACGACCTGGTAAAAGGGATATTTGATGCTGATATGAAGGGCAATGTGAATGTTTACAGACAATACCTGCAAAGCAGTTTTGTACGGGGTGCTACCCAATTGGTGGGCGATGCGTCACCGGTTGATAATGTGTCGAAGGCCGCCGCTTTGTATACCATCAAAAAACTAAAGACGCGGCTGGCTGCTGCTCCTGCTGTAACCAATGAAGAAACCAAAGCGCATAGAGCCAGCATGATTTTTATGATTGATAAAGTTTTGAAACCAACGATTTAAAAAAAGCTCCTGGATTTTTGTGAGATTCTGCGGGCAATTTTTTTTAAAAAATACATAGGATCATAAGTAAAAAGAAAGGCCACATAGTAAAAAAACTATGTGGCCTTTTGATGACAATTCAGTAGATAAAATTACCCTTTCTTTTTATTCGCTTTGTAACGCATATCAGGTGTGCCATCTTTTTTCAAGGGACCTGCAGCTACTTTGTTTTCTTTAAATCTTTTATCAGGCGTACCGTCTGCTTTCATTTTTGATGCAGCAACAGCAGGTTTTGCAGGTGTTGCCGGAATAGCAGGTTTGGCAGCCATGCCAGCTTTAGCAGGCACAGCAGGTGTTGCGGGTTTGGCAGGAGTGGCTTTGGCAGGTGTTTTTGCTTTGCTCATTTTTTTATCCTGACTAAAGGAAACAGATGCCATGCATACCAGTGCAGCAATGGCTACGATAAATTTTTTCATACGGTCTTTTTAATTTTAGGGATTAAGTTTCGAATAGTAAGATAACAAAATATTTGCCACACAGTAGTTGTATAAGTTAAGTCTTGCTTAAATCCATTCCGCTAGCCCCATGCGATCCTATGGTTTCATTGAGGCCATTGCGTTCCCTCTCGTCTTAGGGCTTTGTATCGCAAGGAGCAGGGGTTTCGCAAGTGTCGCAACCATCCAGAACTTAGGACGCACAAAATTTCTTATATTTTTTTAAATAAAATTTGTTCCATAGTGTCAATCGGCCCCTTAATAGCCAGATTTGTAAGTGCCGGAATTTCTGTTTATCTTTTAGCTTAAAATTTGCCATATGAGAAAGGTTAGTGACATTCTGCGCCGGAAGGGTAACCGAGTTACAACAGTAACCTCGACCACCTGTGTAATTGATGCATTGCAGATCATGGCCGATCAGAATATCGGTTCGGTGGTGGTGATGGATAAGGAAGTTTTTCTCGGGATTATGACAGAGCGAGACTATTCCAGAAAAGTGATTTTAAAGAACCGTCATTCCAGCGATACGCCCGTTGGAGAGATCATGACCAAAGATTTTCCACCTGTAAAACAATCGGATACGGTGGAGGCATGCATGCAGCTTATGTCGGAGCATCATATCCGTTACCTGCCGGTTATTGAAAATGGCGCATTGGCGGGTATTATTTCTATTAATGATCTGGTTACAGAAACGATCCAGAATCAGGAAGAAACTATTTCGCATTTGCAGAGTTATATACAATCCTAATTTTTTTATTGTTACCGGGAAGTCTCTCTCTTTGTTACAATCATTTTTAACTGGCAGCTGCCAATAACTTTTATATACGCATTCCTTGTGTTGTAAACGAGGCTTGATTGAGCGTAACAATATCCCCATACTTTTGTAAGTACTTACTTACGATGCCAAAATACCTGCTATGAAAAAAATAATTTTCTCTTTAGTATGTTTGTTTTCACAAAATTTATTCAGCCAGCCAGCTTCCATTATAAACAAGATAAGAGTAAACGCACAGCGTATGGAAAGCCGCATATTTACGTTGGCTGAATTTGGCAAAGACAATACGGGTAAAGGGTACAGAGTTGCTTTTACAAAAGGTGATAGGGATGGAAGAGCCTGGTTTATTGGGTTAATGAAAAATGCTGGACTGGAAGTAAGTATTGATTATGCAGGTAATATCATTGGAAAAAGAAAGGGCAAAAACCCTTCTCTAAAGCCTATTGCCTTTGGATCACATATTGATATGGTTCCTGATGGTGGCAACTACGATGGTGTGGTGGGTTCTGTTGGTGCATTGGAAATCATTGAAGTGCTGAACGAAAATAAAATTGTTACAGACCATCCATTGGAAGTCATTATTTTTTCCAACGAAGAAGGTGGTACCATTGGCAGTATGGCCATAGCCGGGCATTTAACGGAAGAAGGGTTGAAGCAGGTAAGTCAAAGTACACTTACCATGTCAGAGGGCATTAAAGCCATTGGCGGCAGGCCGGATAGCATTCCATTTGGTATCAGGAAAAAAGGAGATATCAAAGCATTTTTGGAATTGCATATTGAACAGGGAGGAATCCTGGAAAAAGAAAACATTCAAATTGGTGTGGTGGAAGGTATTGTTGGGATTGTTCACTGGGAAGTAACCGTAAATGGTTTTGCCAACCATGCGGGTACTACGCCTATGAATATGCGAAAGGATGCATTGTTAGCTGCCTCAAAATTAATTGTTGCGGTAAATGAAGTGATTAACAGTTATGAAGGAAACCAGGTGGGAACGATTGGCAAAATTGCAGCATTGCCTGGTGCGTATAACGTAATACCGGGTAAAGTTATATTGGGATTGGAAATACGGGACCTGTCATATGAAAAAATAGGGCAACTGTTTCGTGACATTGAAAAGAAAGCCGCTGGCATTGCCTCATCATCGGGTACCACGATTTCTTTTGTGCATCAGGCCAATGAATCAAAGCCTGCTTTAACGGATAAAATATTACAACAAAAAATTGCGGCTTCCGCAAAATTATTGGGCCTTACAACCAAATACATGCAAAGTGGCGCGGGCCATGATTCGCAGGAGATCGCATTGATTGCACCAGTCGCTATGATTTTTGTGCCTAGTATAAATGGCATCAGCCATTCGCCTAAAGAGTATACCAAAGCAATGGACATGGCCAATGGCGCAAATGTGTTGTTTCAAACGATACTGGCTATTGATAAAGAATAAAGCCTGAAAATAGATAGAATACCCGTTCCAGGAAAATCTTCAAAAAAACCAGATTATTTCAAATCCTTCACCACTTCCCAAAACACTTTTTTAGGTTGCAGGTTTCTGTCAAATAATAAAGGATAATCTTTTCTTCCCCGCACCGGAAAATTATCCAGCCAACTACTTCTGTCTGATATATTCCAGAAAGTTATACCGGTAATATATTTTTTATATTTTTTAAAAGCGGCAAAACATCTTTTATACATGTCAACCTGTTTCCTCTCTTTTTCCAAACTGAAATCTGTGTTGTTGTCTTCGGGTTTTTTTTCTCTTGTATTGTGTTCTTTAGTATAAACCGAAATATCCAGTTCGGTTACCTGAATTTGCAGACCCAGCGACGCAAATCTGTCAAAAGTATAAGTTAATTCTTCTTCTGATGGTTCATTAATTGCCCAATGCCCCTGAAGCCCGATGGCATGCACAGGAATACCTGCCTCTTTTAGTCCTTTTACCAGACGATATATTTTTTCTCTTTTTTCCGGATTGATTTCATTGTAATCATTATATAACAAAATAGCCTGCGGATCTGCGGCATGTGCATATTCAAAAGCTTTGGCAATAAAATCTTCGCCGCAAATCCGGTACCATGCTGAGTTACGGAGATATTCACCTGGCTTATCGGAGATGGCTTCATTTACTACATCCCATGCATAGATGATTCCTTTATAACGGTTAACCACGGTGGTTATGTGATCTTTCAGCCGCTGCAGTAACACTGCTTTACTAACGGTATCGCCTGCGGCATTTGTAAACATCCACGCTGGCGCCTGGTTATGCCAGCAAAGGTTATGGCCGCGGATTTTTAAACGATTTCTTTGTGCAAAAGCAACAATGGAATCAGCGTCTTTCCAGTAATACTCGTTTTCCCTGGGGTGGATAGGGCCCATCTTCATTGCATTCTCCGGTGTAATACTGGCAAAATTTTTCAGAATCAAACCAGCTTCCTCCGTTTTCAAAGCCCTGGGTGATACGGCCACACCCATCATAAAATATTTTTCAAAATAATTTTTCAATCCTTTTGTACTGTCAATAACGCCGGGCTGCCTGTATTTCTGTACATTCTCTCCTGGGTTGCCATAAACAAAGCAGCAAACAAAAAGTGTACAAACCATTTGTATAAAAATCGATTTCATGCAAAGGTTATTTGATAAATACTTGAAGGATCAACACGCCTGCCAGGCCGAGAATACTGATCAATGTTTCCATAACGGTCCATGATAAAAATGTTTGTTTAAGGGATAGTTTAAAAAACTCTTTAAACATCCAGAATCCTGAATCATTGATATGCGATCCAAAAACACTTCCGGCCCCTACTGCCAAAACCATTAATTCAGGAGAAACATTTCCGGCAGCCACCAAAGGTGATACAATGCCCGCTGCGGTTAGCCCTGCAACCGTTGCAGAGCCCACGGTTACTCTTAATAGTGCAGTAAGTATCCATGCAAATACTAAGGGAGGCATGTGTAATTTGCTACTGAAGGAGGCAATGTATGCACCGGTACCACTGTCTATCAAAACCTGTTTAAACACACCACCTGCTGTAATGATGAGCAAGATCATAGCAATGCCTTTTATGGCATCCTGTACCCATAGCATAATCTCAGGCATGGGCCTGTTTGCTTTTATTCCAAAATAATAAATGGCGGTTATCACCGCTAGTAAAAGCGCAATATTAGCATCACCTATGAAGGCAATAAGTTTTCTTAGTGCATTGTCTGTAGGTAAAAAATTATTGCAGATTACTGACAGTGTTATTAGAAATACGGGCAGCAGTGCAATACAAAAACTAGGTAGGGCCGGTGGTATTTTTTTCTCAATAATTATCGTGGGTTCACCGAGAAAATCAGTGCTGTCAACTTTTACCCGCTTCAAAATGCTTCCCAACAAAGGGCCTGCAATAATCACAGCCGGAATAGCCATCATAATGCCATACACCAGTGTGCGCCCGGTGTTGGCATGAAATGCATTAATCAGCACCACAGGCCCGGGATGCGGCGGCAAAAAGCAATGAGTGGTTGAGAGAGATGCAGCCATGGGCATAGCGATATACAGCAATGGTAATCCAGTTCTTTTAGCGATGGAAAATACCAGTGGTACAAGGATTACGAAGCCGGCATTATAATACAATGGAATGCCAATTAAAAAGCCTGTAACGAGTACTGCCCATTGAATATGTTTTTCACCAAAACTTTTAATAAGTGTGGATGATATCTGTTCGGTGGCGCCGCTTATCTCGAGTATTTTTCCCAGAATGGCACCAAAGCAAATGATTAATGCCAACCCCCCCAAAGTGCTTCCAACCCCTTTTTCAACAGATACCAGTAAGTCTGCAGGTGCTATGCCCAATAAAAGTCCTGCAATGATGGCTACCAGTAATAATGATAAAAAGGGGGATACTTTTTTTACAGTCATGAAAACCTGTAAAGCAATTGCAAAAAGAATGATCAGAAATATCATGGCAGTTGGTTAAGATGAAAATTTATCGTACCGTATTTATCAATGTTCCTATACTGTCAACTGTGATATGTATTTCATCACCGGATTTCAATGTAAAATCATTTCCCGGAACGATACCGGTTCCTGTCATAATCAAACATCCATGCGGGAAAGAGCATTCGCGGTAAACAAAGGATACCAGTTCTGCAGGTGTCCGTTTCATCTGGTCAATACCCACTGTGCCTTCAAAAATGAGGTTGTTATTTCTTAAGATGGTTAAATGGATCAGTGTATTATTATCCAGTGGTTGTTCCGTAACATGTATGCAGGGACCGATAGAAGCACAGCCATCATAGGTTTTAGCCTGTGGCAGGTATAAAGGATTTTCTCCTTCAATGCTGCGGCTGCTCATATCATTGCCAATGGTGTAGCCAATTATTTTTCCTGAGGAAGTAACTACCAATACCAATTCAGGTTCCGGTACATCCCAGGTAGAATCTTTTCGGATATTTACTTTGCTGTTGTTGCCCACAATACGGTGGGGTGTTGATTTAAAAAAAACTTCAGGTCTTTCTGCATCATATACTTTGGCATAGAAATCACTGCCACCTGCTGCTTTGGATTCTTCCTGTCTGCCCATTTTACTCCGCAGGTACGTTACACCACATGCCCAAAGTTCCTGTTTGTCGCCAATGGGGGGCAGCAGGGTGCCTGTAATTATTTCCTTGTTTGTTGGTGGGAGAGAATGGGAGAGGTGTTCCAGTTTTTGATAGAGATTGTCGTCATTGATGAAATGGTTCCAGTCTGTATCGGGAAGGATGGAGAAGAGATTGTCTTTTTCAAGAATGATGGCAGTATGGGTTTTATATAACTTCATGATATTTTTTTATTTTACGCAAAGATGCTAAGGGAAAGAAAAAAAATTTGCAGCTTGTGTTTTTCTTTACGTGGAAAAACACTGGTATCAATGCGAACCAAATTTAGGGACGCATTCTAAACCTCAGTACATACATATCATTGGTGATATACAACGTTTTTTGATCAGCCGATAACGCACAATTGGAAGCTGCATTCTCTAATCTTAATTTGCCTGCTAATTTCCCCTGTTTATTAAATATCCAGAGTCCTCCCGGGCCTGTTGCGAATAGGTTTCCCGCTTTATCTGCTTTCATTCCATCGGGATGACCTTTGAGAGTTGTATCGTATCCTATGGCACTGTGAAAGATTCGTGGGTTAACCAGTTTGTCCTTCTCATCTATATCAAAAGCATACCACACACATTTTTGCGGATCAGAATTAGTAACCAATAAGGTTTTTTCGCCCGGAAGAAAAGCAATACCATTGGGACGGGTAATTGTATCCGTCAATAAAATTACTTCTCCATTTGTTTTTACCTTAAACACACCCTGGTAAGGCATTTCTTTTTTGGGATCATCCATTTTAAATTCAAGTCCGTAGGGAGGATCGGTAAAAAATAATTCTCCTGTATGGTTATAGACCAGGTCATTCGGGCTATTCATTTTTTTTCCTTTGTAAGCATTTGCAAGAGCGGTAAATTTTGCTGCAGGCTTATCAATTGGAGCATCCATTCTGGCCACCTGTCTATTGCCGCACTGGCATAGAACAAGGTTACCATTGTTATCAAGGGTTAATCCATTGGAACCCATCTCCCCACCGCGTTTTACGGTGTCAGTGTAGCCTGAAGGCGTAAGGTAAATTTCTTTTCCATTTTCTTCTGTCCATTTGTAAATGGTGTTGGTGGGGACATCAGAAAATAAAAGCATTTTATTTTTTTCAACCCATACAGGCCCTTCACACCAGTCAAATCCTTCTGCAATAATTTCTGCTTTTGCATTCGGGGAGATAATGGAATCTAAGGAATCATCAAGCCGTTCAATTGAACCAATGGAAGCGTACTGCTGCTTGGATTTACAGCCTATTACAGCGATCAATAAAAAAATTAACCATTTTTTCATATAAAAAATATTAGTCGAGATCCCTGGTTACTTCTGATCCTGAACCTCCACGCAGTCTTAATTTCTGAGGGATGTTTCTTTATTTAAAACTGTAATATAGAAAGTTCTTGGCCATTGATCTGGGTTTAAACTTACTACAATATTTTACTATAAAATACACATAATATATTTAATGCAACTCCAACACCACCACAGAAAATGGTGGAATGCTAAGTGTTAGTTTTTCATCTTTAATGCCGGCGCCATTAAATGTGGAAGGCTTTATCCTCTCCGGGTTTTCAAAGCTGTTATAGTTCTGCAATTTGTCTGATGTTAATATCCGCCCGGTTACATTTTTATAAGTACCTCCTTCCAGTAATATTGAAATGTCCTGTGCTTTTGCTGCGTCTATATTTACAAGCGAAATATGCGTTACACCATTTTTGTCTTTAGACGCAGAAGCAGAGACTGCTGTTAGCTTTTCTTTTCCCATCATATAATCCTTACTGTTAACGGTTATAGGCAGCATGGTTGCATCCTGGTGCACGTTATACATTTCCATTACATGGTAGGTAGGCGTTAATATAATTTTTTCATCGTTGGTGAGGATAACAGCCTGCAGCACATTGATGATTTGTGCCAGGTTGGCCATTTTTACCCGGTCGCAATGATTATTAAAGGTATTGAGGGTGGTGCCTGCTATCATCGCATCACGCATGGTATTCTGTTGAAAAAGAAAGGAACCATTGGTGCCGGGTTCTACATCATACCAGCCACCCCATTCATCCACAACAAGTGCCACTCGTTTTTTGGGATCATACTTATCCATGATGGCGCTGTGTTTCTGCACCAGTTCTTCCATCAGTAATGAGCGCTGCATCGTGGTAAAATATTCTTCTTCTGAAAACCCTGTGGCTGAACCTTTTTTATTCCAGTTGATTACAGAGTAATGATGGAGTGCTACCGCATCCAGTAAATTATGAGGGATCTCCCTCATCAACACTTCGGTCCAGTTATAATCGGCATCATTAGCGCCGGATGCGATGCGGTAAATCCTTTCATTACTGCTTCCGTTGGTCATAAAGGTTGTATACTGCCGGTATACATTGGCATAATAGTCTGCTTTCATATTACCACCACATCCCCAGGCTTCATTACCGATGCCCCAGTATTTTACATGCCAGGGATTAGGTCTTCCATTTTGCTGGCGCAGATCAGTCATAGGACTGCTGCCATTTGGGTGTGCCACGTATTTTACCCAATCGGATAATTCCTGCGGTGTACCACTGCCAACGTTACCACTCAGGTAAGGTTCAGCATTCAGTAACTCGCACATGTTCAGGAATTCATTGGTACCGAAACTATTATCTTCTTTTACATTGCCCCACCATACATTCAGCATAGATGGACGTTTATCTTTGGCACCTATACCATCTTTCCAGTGATAGGTATCGGCAAAACAGCCACCGGGCCAGCGTAATACAGGGACCTTCAGTTTTTTAAGAGCCGCTATTACATCTAAACGCACACCATCTTTATTGGGGATCTTTGTATTATTTTCTCCCACATAAAATCCCCCGTAAATACAATGGCCAAGGTGTTCAGCAAAATGGCCATAAATATTTTTGTTGATGATGTCTTTGCCTTTATCGGCTTGTAATACCAAAGTGTTTTGTGATTGTGCATATAGAAAAGAACATACACCAAACAGGAAGATTATTTTTTTCATGTGGAAGGAATTTAGCAGATTATTGATAAGCCTTAATTGTTTGAATTATTCCATCAGGGTTGTAATAAAGTTCCGTAACCTTTACGTTACACTAATGCTTTTTTTCTGAAAGCTCCTTCTGTATTAGCAATATGTTCCATACCTGCCAGCACATTCGACATAAAAAAACTGTTTAACCTGGGTATGATTACACCAATTGTATTGGAACGTTTCTTCCGCAGGCTGCTGGCAAACGTATTGGAGCGGTACCCTAATTGTCGGGCCATGTCCTGTATCTTTTTGCGTGTGCTTTTTTTTACAGTAAGGTGATCTTTTAGTCCACGGCTTACAATAGCAGCTGACATATTGAGTTGTTGTGCAATATCATAGCTAGTAATCTCCTTTTCCGGCAACATTGTCTGGAATATTTTGGTGGTATGCTAACATACAACTTAAAAAATGGCATACAACCGGTTGCATTGTAAATATTTCTTCCGACATTGTTTTGGGATTCAGAAAGTCAATAGGTAAGTAAAATTCTTACGAAAACGAAATAGTAATTGAATGGGAAAGATTGATGATAAAAAATTACTTTTCATCGACTTTTGAAAATAGAAAGTACGCATCGTGAGTTTCATTTATTAGGTGCAGGCGGATATCCATTACGCATATCAAAAAATACGGCACATGTTATTATTAGGGATAGATCTGGGAACTTCCTCAGTTAAGGTTTCGGTTGTTAACGCTGATACGCAGCAATGTATAGCATCCGTACAATATCCTGAAACAGAATCGGCGATTAGTTCCCCACAACCTGGCTGGGCAGAGCAATCCCCAGGCATGTGGTGGTTGCATGTACAGGAAGCTATTTTGAAGGCCCATTCCACCAAACGCTATGATCCTAAAGATATTGGCGCAATAGGTATTGCCTACCAGATGCACGGATTGGTACCGATTGATAAGGAACAGCAAGTGCTTCGCGATAGTATTATCTGGTGCGATAGCCGCGCGGTATCTATTGGTAACAGGGCATTCGAGGAAATAGGGGAACAAAAATGTCTTTCGGCATTGTTGAATTCACCTGGCAATTTCACTGCTTCAAAACTCGCATGGGTAAAAGAAAATGAACCGGATATATACGCAAAAACCGATAAAATATTATGGCCCGGAGATTTTATCGCTATGAAGTTTACAGGAGAAACCACCACAACTATTTCCGCATTATCGGAAGGTATCTTCTGGGATTTTTCCAAAAAGGCATTATCCGAAGATGTGTTTGGCTATTATGGGTTGGAAACATCTTTTATTCCTCCGGTAAAAAAAGTTTTTGAAACACATGGCCTTATAAAAAAGGAAGTGGCCGATAAATTATCACTGTCAGGGGGCATTCCCGTTGCTTACAAGGCCGGGGATCAACTGAATAATGCCTTGTCCTTAAATGTAATGCAACCGGGAGAAATAGCGGCCACGGCAGGTACTTCCGGTGTTATTTACAGTGTGAGCGATACACTGGCTTTCGACAGGCAATCAAGGGTTAATACTTTTGCCCATGTAAATCATTCAGCGCAACAGAACAGGCTGGGTGTGTTATTATGCATTAATGGTACAGGCATTATGAACAGCTGGATAAAGAAAATTGCCGGCACTCAGTTTACGTACCCCCAAATGAACGATGCAGCGCAAGGGGTAAATCCGGGTAGTGATGGCTTATTCATTTTACCATTTGGTAATGGTGCGGAAAGAATGCTGAATAATAAAACAGTCGGGGCACATATCCATAATATTGATCTCAACAAACACAGTGCTGCACATATTTTTCGCGCCTGCCAGGAAGGTATTGCCTTTGCATTCAGGTATGGCCTGGACATTATGCGCGAAAATGGGTTGCACCCAACGGTCATCCGTGCCGGCAGGGCCAATTTGTTTTTGAGTAATGTTTTTGCGGAAGCATTTGTGAATGCAACCAATGTGCCGGTGGAGTTATACGACTGTGATGGAAGTGTAGGCGCAGCCATTGGCGCCGGACTTGGTGCGGGTATGTATGCAACCGAAAAAGATGCTTTCCTGCACAGGAAACGTTTAGAGTATATTGAACCCACAAAATCCTTAGCTTACGATACTTTATATGCAGGCTGGAAACAATTATTACAGCAAAGAATGGAACAGCTTTAATACATATTATAAAAACTGGCAAAATGAAAGTTATAACAGGTGAAAAAATCTTTTTTAAAGACGTTACCGCAGTAAAATTTGAAGGTGTAGAAAGTGATAATCCATTGGCATTTCGATGGTATGATGAAAGTAAAATAGTGGCCGGTAAGCCCATGAAAGAATGGCTTCGTTTTGCCTGTGCTTACTGGCATTCTTTTGTAGGTAATGGTGGCGATCCTTTTGGGGAACCCACACATATCTATCCATGGAACGCCAAAACTGATGCAGTGGAAAGAGCAAAAGATAAAATGGATGCGGCTTTCGAGTTTATTACCAAAATGAATCTTTCTTATTACTGTTTTCATGATGTGGATGTAGTGGACTACACCAATGATGTACTGGATAATGAAAAGAGATTACAAACATTGGTAGACTATGCCAAACAAAAACAGAAAGACAGCGGCGTAAAATTATTATGGGGCACATCTAATCTTTTCAGTAACAGAAGGTACATGAATGGTGCAGCTACCAATCCTGATTTTCATGTGCTGGCACATGGCGGAGCACAGGTAAAAGCTGCCCTGGATGCAACTATTGCTTTGGGTGGTGAGAACTATGTTTTCTGGGGTGGCCGTGAGGGGTATATGAGTCTGCTGAATACAAATATGCAGCGCGAGAAAGAGCATCTTGCTAAATTTCTGCACACAGCAAAAGATTATGCAAGAAGAAATGGTTTCAAAGGAACCTTTTTTATCGAACCCAAACCCTGTGAGCCAAGCAAGCACCAGTATGATTATGATAGTGAAACGGTTATTGGCTTTCTTCGTCAATACGATTTGCTGAATGATTTCAAACTGAATATTGAAGTGAACCATGCAACCCTTGCAGGGCATACATTCCAGCATGAACTGCAGGTTGCTGCCGATGCCGGTATGCTGGGCAGCATAGATGCCAACCGGGGTGATTACCAGAATGGATGGGATACGGATCAGTTTCCCAATAATATTAACGAACTGGCGGAGACCATGCTCATCATCATTGAAGCCGGAGGTTTTGGGGGTGGCGGTATTAATTTTGATGCAAAACGCAGGAGAAATTCTACAGACCCGCTCGATCTTTTTTATGCGCATATCGGCGGTATGGATGTGTTTGCGAGGGCGTTGATGGTTGCAGATGCCATCCTGCAGAAATCCGATTATAAAAAAATACGCACACAAAGGTATGCTTCATTCGATAATGCATTAGGTAAAGATTTTGAACAGGGAAAAGTTTCCCTTGAACAATTACGTGAATATGCCATTGCACATGGTGAGCCGGCAGTAACAAGTGGCAAACAGGAATACCTGGAAAACCTGGTCAACCGTTTTATCTGATGCAGACAACCAAAGCGTTTTTATTCGATCTCAATGGAACGATGATTGATGATATGAACTATCATATCAAAGCATGGTATACCATATTCAATTCACTCGGCGCCAATATCAGCATGGAAAGGATGAAGCAAGAATGTTATGGTAAAAATGATGAGTTGCTGGAACGCATTTTTCCGGGCAGGTTTTCGGCAGAAGAGAAAAAGAAAATGAGCTATGATAAGGAAACTGCTTACCAGGCTGCGTTCAGGCCTTCACTGAAACTTATTAACGGCTTGCATGCGTTCCTTGACAAAGCGTATAAAATGAATATACCAATGGCTATCGGTTCTGCGGCCATTATCTATAATATAGATTTTGTACTGGACGGATTAGGCATCAGGCATTATTTTAAAACGATTGTAAGCGCAGAAAGCGTGAAAGAAAGTAAACCCCATCCTGAAACCTATATCAAATGTGCTGATCAGTTGGGTATTCCATACAAAGATTGCATCGTATTTGAAGATGCACCAAAAGGCGTGGAAGCCGCTGCAAATGCAGGTATGCCATGCGTGGCGATTACTTCCATGCATTTAAAAGAAGAGTTTGGGGCTTATCAGAATATTCCTTTTTGTATAGAGGATTATACAGCTGTGCCCTTAAATAATTTATTTCAATAAAAATAATTATGCCGGGCGATTCTTTTGTGATAGGTGTTGATTTTGGTACCGATTCAGTCCGGTCAATTATTGTAAACGCCCATAATGGTGAAGAGATGGCCGCTTCAGTTTTTTATTATCCCCGCTGGAAAAAAGGCCTGTTTTGTGATCCTTTGCAAAATCTTTTTCGACAACATCCATCAGACTATATTGAAGGATTGGAATATACAATCAAGGAATGTCTTAAAAAATCGGGCAGTGCTGTTATGGCAAATATTAAAGGCCTTTCTGTTGACACAACCGGTTCCACACCTGTTGCGGTAAATGAAAAAGGAACACCACTTTCTCTCTTACCGGAATTTGAAACCAATCCAAATGCCATGTTCGTTTTATGGAAGGATCATACTTCGGTAAAAGAAGCGGCTGAATTAAATGATCATGCCCTAACCTTTGATACCAACTACCTCAAATTTGTAGGGGGCGTATATTCTTCCGAATGGTTCTGGGCAAAGTTCCTGCATATTTTGCGGGACGATGAATCTGTTCGTAAAAATATTTATTCATGGGTAGAGCATTGCGACTGGATACCATTTTTGTTAACCGGTGGTAATGATATTCATCAAATGAAGCGTGGCGTATGCAGTGCGGGACATAAAAGTTTATGGGCAGAAGAATTTGGAGGATTGCCGCCGGATGATTTCTTCAGTTCCTGGGATCCGATATTAAAAGGGTTTACCAAAAAATTATTTACCGATACCTATACTTCTGATAAACCTGCAGGACTTTTATCACCGGAATGGGCAGAACGATTAGGACTATCAACGAAAGTGGTCATCGGAATTGGTGCATTTGATTGTCATATGGGTGCGGTTGGCGGACAGATAGAACCATATTACCTCAGTAAAGTAATGGGCACTTCTACCTGCGATATGCTGGTAGCGCCCATTGCTGAAGTAAAAGGAAAATTGGTAAAAGGTATCTGCGGACAGGTTCCCGGATCTATCATTCCCGGTATGATGGGAATGGAAGCCGGTCAATCTGCTTTCGGCGATGCATTTGCCTGGTATAAAAACCTACTTGCCTGGCCGGTTAAAAATGTTTTATCGAAAACTTCTCTTGTGGATCGTGCAACAGCAGATCAGCTGGCAGCAGAGATGATGGAAGGTATATTGGAAGAACTGGGTAAGCAGGCAGATGCCTTACCATTGCTTGAAGAAGATGAGCTGGCTGTTGACTGGCTCAATGGCCGCCGAACACCCGATGCCAACCAATTACTGAAAGCCGCTTTTACCGGTCTGGATCTTGCCAGTGATGCCCCGCGTATCTTTAGATCACTGGTGGAAGCCACCTGTTTTGGTGCCAGAAAAATTGTTGACAGGTTTCGCGACGAAGGCATACCTGTAAAGGGTTTGATTGGATTGGGAGGTGTGGCAAAGAAATCTCCTTTTATCATGCAGATGATGGCAGACATCATGCAGATGCCGATTCGCATCCATAAGAGTGAACAGACCTGCGCCCTGGGTGCAGCCATGTTTGCCGCTACCGCTTCGGGAATTTATCCCAAAGTGGAAGATGCCATGAATTCAATGGGGCAGGGATTTGATGCAGAATACAAACCCAACGCAGAGAAATCTGTCATCTTCGAAAAAAGATATCAAAACTATACCCGACTGGGGGCATTTATAGAACAACAAACTATATTGTGAAGCGATACCTATCCCTAAAATGAAATACACGCACTTACAGGAAGCTGCTTACTATGCCAATAGTCAATTGCCAAAATTAAACCTGGTATTGTTCACTTTTGGAAATGTAAGTGTGGCTGACAGAGCCCTGGGTGTATTGGCTATTAAACCCAGTGGTGTAGCATATGAAGAATTATCACCGGCTAAAATGGTGATAGTAGATTTTGACGGAAAAATTGTGGAGGGAAACCTGCGTCCTTCATCCGATACACAAACCCATGTGGTATTATATAAACACTGGCCCAATATCGGTAGTATTGTTCACACACATTCTACGTATGCAACTGCCTGGGCACAGAGCCAGCGCGATATTCCTGTATATGGAACAACGCATGCCGATCATGCCAGCGTAGATATTCCCTGTGCTTCCCCTCTGCATGATGATAGGGTGCAGGGAAATTATGAATGGGAAACAGGTCATCAAATTATTAACTGCTTTCAGGAAAAAGGCCTTAGTTATGAAGAAGTTGAAATGATACTGGTAGGAAACCATGCACCATTCACCTGGGGCAAAACACCAGAGAAAGCAGTATACAACAGTGCTGTGCTGGAAAGTATTGCGAAGATGGCTTACCTGACAGAACAGATCAGGAAGGATGCGCCCAGATTAAAAGATACTTTAATTAAAAAACATTTTGAAAGAAAACATGGTCCGGACAGCTATTACGGCCAGTGATGATGCAACCTTATAAAGAATGCCCTATGAGAAAAAAAACATCCGTATTACTTTTTGCGACGATAACTTTTTTATTTGCCTGTAACAGTGATAAAAAAGAGACTGATCATGCCTCAATAAAATCTACCATTTCTGTTAAAGGGTTCGGCGTATGGAATACTGACAGTGTCAAACAATACACACTCACAAATTCCAACGGAATGCAGGTAAGCATTCTTAATTATGGAGGCACTGTCACGAATATATTCACATACGATAAAAATAAACAGCTGGGCGATGTGGTATTGGGATTTGATTCCTTAAACGGGTATCTCCAGAAAGGCAATCCTTATTTTGGTTGCCTGGTAGGACGTTATGCCAACCGCATTAACAAAGGAAAATTTATCATTGATAATATTACGTATCAGTTACCCGTAAATGATCATGGGCTGAATACTTTGCATGGTGGTATGGCGGGATTTGATAAAAAAATATGGGAGGCAACTATCCTTAACGATAGCAGCCTGCAGTTAACCTATACAAGTAAAGACGGCGAAGAAGGGTTCCCCGGAAATCTAAAAACAGTGGTTGTATATTGCCTTAGTTCAGACAATGCTTTACGCATCGAATACAGCGCCACTACGGATAAGTCAACACCGGTAAACCTTACCAATCATTCTTATTTTAATCTTTCTGCCGGTAAATCACCTACTATCCTACATCATGTGTTGATGATTAAAGCCAATCATTTTACAGATGTGAATGCAGAATTGATTCCTAATGGTAAACAGCCCGACGTAATAGGAACACCCATGGATTTTACTGCCCCCAAACCCATTGGTAAAGAGATAGCGGCTGTAACGGGTGGTTACGATCATAACTGGGTACTTAACAAAACTGGTAATAGTCTGGAACAGGTTGCTTCCGTATATGATTCTACCAGTGGAAGATATCTTGAATTGTTTACGACCGAACCGGGTCTTCAATTTTATACAGGAAATTTCTTAGACGGCACTTTAAAAGGAAAAAATAATGGGGTCTACGGCCAGCATGCCGCATTCTGCCTCGAAACACAGCATTTTCCGGATAGTCCCAATCAGCCGTCATTCCCAAATACGATTTTAAAACCCGGCGAAACTTATAAACACACAACTGTTTTCAGGTTCTCGGTAAAATAACTGTATGAAAAAAGCCATCCTGTTACCCGGTATGTTTTTTTCTGTTTTCCTTTTTGGACAGCAGAAAGATTATTCCATACAGTCAGTGCCTTTCACGCAGGTGAAACTGTCGGATAAATTCTGGATGCCAAGAATAGAGATCAACAGAACGGTTACCATTCCTGCCTCTTTTGCAAGGTGTGAGAGCACGGGCAGGGTTAAGAATTTTGTGATGGCCGCACAGAAAATCGGTAAGTTTTGTACCAAATATCCTTTTGATGATACAGATATTTATAAGACCATTGAAGGCGCTTCATTTTCACTGGCCATGTTTCCTGATTCAAAGCTTGATGCTTATCTCGATTCGTTGATCACCATCATTGGTAATGCACAGGAACCTGACGGGTACCTATACACAGCGCGTACCATCAATCCCGATGCAGTGCATCCCTGGGCAGGAAAAGAAAGATGGGAAAAAGAAAGAGAGTTGAGTCATGAACTGTATAATGCGGGCCATCTGTATGAAGCAGCTGCTGCACATTATCAAGCCACTAAAAAAACATCGCTGCTCAATATCGCTTTGAAGAATGCCGACCTTGTTTGTTCTGTGTTCGGTTCTGATAAAAAACATGTTGCACCCGGTCATGAGATCATAGAAATGGGTTTGGTGAAACTGTATCGTATCACCGGTAAAAAAGAATACCTGGCAACCGCTAAATTCTTTGTGGATGAACGTGGTCATTACCAAGGCTATGATCCCAAAAGCAATGATGTATGGAAGAATGGCGCTTACTGGCAGGATAATAAACCGCTGGTGATTCAGGATGAGGCAGAGGGTCATGCAGTGCGTGCCGGCTACCTGTATTCCGCGGTTGCAGATATAGCAGCACTGACTGGTGATGACAGTTTACTTTATGCCATTGATAAAATATGGGAGAACATGGTAGAGAAAAAATTATACGTGCAGGGTGGTGTTGGCGCCCATGGTGACGGTGAGCGTTACGGCAATAATTATGAACTGCCTAATGCCACTGCATATAATGAGACCTGTGCATCCATCGCCAATGTATACTGGAACCACCGCATGTTCTTACTGCATGGCGATTCAAAGTATATAGATCTATTGGAGAAGACGCTATACAATGGGCTGATATCAGGTATCGGACTGGATGGCAAATCTTTTTTCTACACCAATGCAATGCAGATCACGAACAATTTTAAACACAGCGATATAGAATTCAGTCGCTCCGGCTGGTTTGAATGTTCCTGTTGCCCAACTAATCTTGCGAGATTGATCCCATCCATACCAGGATATATGTATGCACAGAAAGATGATAACCTGTATGTGAACCTTTTTATCAATAGTTCGAGTAACATCAATATTAAAAATATTCCGGTACAGGTATCGCAGCAAAACAATTATCCCTGGGATGGGAACCTGGCATTCACCATCTCTCCCGAAAAAACAAATACATTCAGCCTGTTGTTAAGAATACCCGGATGGGCGCAGAATAAAGCGGTGCCATCCAGTCTCTACGCATTTGAAAATAACATCGCACAAAAGATAACGATCAAAGTAAATGGCTATCCTGTTGCCTACAGCATACAGAATGGATACGCAGTGATCAACCGCACGTGGAAGAAAAATGACAAGGTAGAAATGGATTTGCCAATGGTGACGAAAATGGTTGTGGCCAATGCAAACGTAACGGATGATAGGGGTAAAGTGGCTTTACAACGCGGCCCGATCATGTATTGTGCCGAATGGGTTGATAATAATGGTAAAACAAGCAACCTCATCGTTCCGCCAAATACGCAATTTGCTGCTGAATTTAAGCCGGGTCTTTTACAGGGCGTAACAGTGTTGCATGCAGAAGTACCTGCAGTGATCATTGAAAATGGTAGCAGCATTTCAACTAAAACACAAAAATTCACCGCCATACCTTATTACAGCTGGGCCAACAGGGGTAAGGGCGAAATGATGGTATGGTTCCCGACAGAAGTAAAGGGAATTGAATTGTTAACGAAATAAAAATTGTTTAAAAAAATATTAAATAATCTACGCCGTTGTTGGTCGCTGACCAACAACAATGAATTGTAAAGTTAAATAATCTGAAATGATCGATCTAAAGAAAAAAGAAGTGTGGTTTGTAACAGGCAGCCAGCATTTGTATGGCGATGAAACCCTGCAGCAGGTGGCGCAGCATTCACAAATTATTTCGGATGCCTTACATAGTAATGAGCAGATACCCGTAAGTATCATGTATAAACCCACCGTAAAAACAGCAGAAGAAATTTATGCAGTTTGCATGGAAGCCAATGCAGCAAAAGATTGTATAGGCATCATTGCCTGGATGCATACTTTCTCCCCGGCAAAAATGTGGATCGGCGGCTTAAAAATATTGAAAAAACCTTTATTACATTTTCATACACAGTTCAACAGGGATATTCCGTGGGCAACCATCGATATGGATTTTATGAACCTGAATCAATCCGCTCATGGAGACAGGGAATTTGGTTTTATCATGAGCCGTATGCGGCTTAACCGAAAAGTGGTAGTGGGCCACTGGCAGGACCAGGAATCACTCGAAAAAATAAATGCATGGGCACGCGCTGCTGCCGGATGGCATGATTGGCAGACAGCAAAATTTGTACGCTTTGGCGACAACATGCGCAATGTGGCCGTAACAGAAGGAGATAAGGTAGAAGCAGAAATAAAATTCGGTTACAGTGTAAACACGTATGGTGTAGGTGATCTGGTGCAGGTAATTAATGAAACAACAGACGCCCAAATTGACAGCCTGGTGAAAGAATATGCTGAGCGATATGTATTGACAGAAAGTTTGATAAAAGGTGGTAATCAGCATGCCTCTTTACGCGAAGCAGCCAAAATTGAAATAGGGTTGCAAACTTTTCTTGAGGCAGGAAATTTTAAAGGCTTTACCGATACGTTTGAAGATTTGAACGGACTGGTACAATTACCCGGTATTAGCGCACAACGATTGATGGCAAAGGGTTATGGCTTTGCCGCAGAAGGCGATTGGAAAACAGCCGCTCTGGTGCGTGCTATGAAAGTAATGGGCAGTGGATTAAAAGGTGGTAATAGTTTTATGGAAGATTATACCTATCATTTTAATCCCGATAACCGAATGGTATTAGGAAGCCATATGCTGGAAATTTGCGAAAGCATTGCAGATAGTAAACCTGCTTGCGAAATACATCCCCTGGGCATTGGTGGCAAAGCCGATCCTGTACGATTGGTTTTTGGTTCAGCCCCCGGCCCCGCAATCAATGCTTCTGTGGTTGACATGGGTAACCGTTTCCGTTTATTAGTTAATGAAGTTATCGCGGTGGCTCCCATGCATAGCATGCCCAAACTTCCGGTAGCAAGGGTGCTGTGGAAACCCTATCCAAATATGCATACCGGCTGTGCTGCATGGATACTGGCTGGCGGTGCACACCATACCTGTTACAGCCAGAACCTAACCAGCGAACACATGGCAGATTTTGCTGAAATGGCCAATATAGAATTTGTACACATTGGCAAAGAAACTACCATCCCTCAATTCAAAAATGAATTAAGATGGAATGAAATGTATTATAAATAACGTGTTGTGCTATTAACTTTTTCAATTAAAGTCCTATTTAAATATATAAATCTAGAATTTGAGAATGACCGATACTAAAAATCTAATCAGTCTCTGTGGACGGGCCTCTTTGGATTCGGTGTCAAGCGTAGCGTTGACAGATCAGATCATGCAAAGCAGATCTGATCAGAGGCCAAAGCAGCCCGGTAACAGAGACAGGGCCCAGCGCCTGCCTGCCGGTAGGCAGGGCCTGGAGCGAAAAAGAAATTCGATAAAGAGCAAGTTTCATTTTCAATAGCACAACACGTTATAAATAGTGAGTAGTGGGTGAAAATAATGGAACACTCACCATACACCATTTAAGAAAATAATTTATCGCTAACATTCACCTCCCAAACCAACGCCCTTATGAAATCATTGCAAACAGCAGATTACATTGTATTCCTGGTTTATTTTATTATCGTAGCCACCTATGGTTATTGGGTATATAGGCGTAAGAAAAAAGCAAGTACAACGGCTTCGCATGATTATTTTTTGGCAGAAGGGTCACTCACGTGGTGGGCCATCGGCGCTTCGCTCATTGCTTCCAATATTTCTGCCGAACAGATGATCGGTATGAGTGGTAATGGTTTTAAAATGGGTCTCGCTATATCAACGTATGAATGGATGGCCGCAGCTACGCTGATGATCGTAGCCATATTTTTCATCCCTGTATACCTGAAAAATAAAATATACACCATGCCGCAGTTCCTTAACCAGCGCTACAACAGCACCGTGGCAATGATTATGGCCGTATTCTGGTTATTATTATATGTGATTGTTAACCTTACCTCCATTTTATACCTTGGGGCCCTGGCTATACATGCCATTTCAGGTTTGCCGCTTTATTTGTGTATGATTTTCCTGGCCATCTTTGCCATTATTATCACCCTTGGCGGAATGAAAGTAATTGGATATACAGATGTGATACAGGTATTTTTTCTGATCGTGGGTGGGCTGGCAACTACCTATCTCGCGCTTACACTGGTAGCTGAAAAATTTGGAACCACCGGTGTATTTAACGGACTAAAGTTGCTGTCTGAAAAAGCAAACGATCACTTTCATATGATATTGAAACAGGATAATCCAAACTACATGAGTCTACCTGGTTTAACGGTTTTAATTGGTGGCATGTGGATCGTAAACCTGAACTATTGGGGATGCAACCAATACATTACACAACGTGCCCTGGGCGCCGATCTTAAAACGGCACGTAGCGGTATTTTGTTCGCCGCATTTTTAAAACTGCTGATGCCTGTGATCGTTGTATTGCCCGGTATTGCAGCGTATGTGTTGTATCAGAATGGGGGCTTTCATGACCAGATGATGATTAATGGTGAGATAGTACAGGATAATGCTTATCCTACTATGCTAAACCTGCTGGGGCCGGGATTAAAAGGGCTCGCTTTCGCTGCACTAACTGCCGCAGTAGTTGCTTCATTGGCTGGCAAAGCCAACAGTATCGCCACCATTTTTACACTGGATATTTATAAAAAGAAAATTAATCCCGAAGCCACTGAAATCAAAATGGTATGGATCGGTAAAATTGCGGTGGTACTCGCTTTAATGATTGGCGTAATCATTGCACCCTTTATGGGGATTGATAAAAAAGGGGGGTTTGAATTTATTCAGGAATATACGGGCTTTGTATCACCCGGTATTTTCGCCATGTTCATACTGGGTTTTTTCTGGAAGAAAACAACTTCCAATGCGGCATTGTTTGCTACCGTTGGCGGATTTATATTTTCAATAGTCTTAAAATTTCTTCCTAAACTAGTCAACCTTGCATTCATGCAGCCTTATGGTTTTGCAGCGAAAAATGATCAGGGTATTTATGAAATTCCTTTTATAGACAGGATGGGTTTTGTTTTCATGCTTTGCATCGCCGGTATGTGGATCATTAGTATGATAGATAATCGTAGGGGCATAAAACCAAATGGATTGGAAGTAGACAGGAGCATGTTCAAACTCAGTCCTGCATTCACTGTTGGCGTAATCATCGTTGGAGGAATACTAACGGCTTTGTATACGCTGTTCTGGTAAGAGGGAATATATTGAATGGTTTTATGTAAGGCCAGCAACAGCATTCTTAAAGTCAAACGTGTTGTGCTATTGAAAAAATTTACCCCCAACTTTCAAGCTGGGGACTGGAATGATAGAAACGATGGGCTTTAGCCCTGAACGCTTCTTAACCATTATAGTCATTGAAAATCGAAAGCACTCTCGTAATCAGGAAGCGGTCAGGGCTAAAGCCCCTACTGATTTTCTTTTTTAATCCCCAGCTTGAAAGCTGGGGTTAACAAATAAGCGATTTCTGATAGGAGCACAACACGTATAAAGTCAATAAATCATTTAACCTAAACATGAAAAATTTACAATAGCATGAAAATGATGCAGCAAACCATGCGCTGGTTCGGACCTGATGATCCGGTAAGTTTATCCGACATACGCCAATCCGGATGTAGCGGGGTGGTTACTGCTTTGCATCATATTCCCGTGGGAGAAATATGGTCCATCGAAGAAACAAATAAAAGAAAACTAATGATAGAAGGGGCCGGTATGAACTGGACCGTTATCGAAAGTCTTCCTGTGCATGAAGATATCAAGCGCCAGTCTGGTAATTATCTGCAATGGATTGAAAATTACAAGCAAAGTCTGCGCAATGTTGCTGCATGCGGCTTACAGGTGATTACCTATAATTTTATGCCGGTGCTCGATTGGGTGCGCACTGATATCATGTACACAATGCCCGATGGAAGCAAAGCCTTGTATTATGAAAGAGCAGCGTTTATTGCTTTCGATCTTTTTTTATTAAAACGCCCCGGTGCCGAAAAAGATTATACAAAAGAAGAAATAGAAAAAGGAGAACAGCGGTTCGCTAATATGTCTGGCGAAGAAAAGAAAACCTTATTCACAAATGCCATGCTCGGTTTGCCGGGAAGCAAAGACGCATTTACGCCAGAACAAATACTTGACGCATTAAAAAACTATCAGGGTATCAATTCAGCAAAACTTAAAGAGCATCTTTTCTATTTTTTGCAACAGGTTGTGCCGGTTGCGGAAGAATGTGGCCTGCACATGGCCATTCACCCTGATGATCCGCCCTTTCCTGTTTTGGGGCTTCCGCGGATTATGAGTACGGAGCAGGATGCAAAAGATATGATCGATGCCGTACCATCGCCGGCCAACGGACTTTGTTTTTGCACGGGATCATTGGGTGTGCGCCATGACAATGATCTGCCCGGCATCATTAAACGTTTAGGTGATGCCATTCATTTCATTCATTTAAGAAATACCAAAGGAGATGGCAACGACAATTTTTTTGAAGCCGATCACCTGGATGGCGATGTGGATATGTACCAGGTAGTGAAAGAAATTGTTTTACTTATGCAGCGAAGAAATATTTCACTGCCTATGCGTCCTGATCATGGTCACCAGATGCTGGATGACCTTAAAAAAACAACTTACCCTGGTTATAGTGCTATTGGCCGGTTAAAAGGGTTGGCTGAACTGAGAGGATTAGAATTAGCCATTCTTAAATCAATTCAATTAACCTGAACCGATGATATTTTCTTATTCCAATTTTTTATTTTCTTTTTTCGGCGGCAAAAAATTCTCTCTAGTTACTACTTTTTTACCCGTTTTATTTTCTAATGCCAACCTTGCATCTTTGGCAATTTTTCCACCTTTTTTTCCTGCCTTGGCATTTTCAACAACGCCCTTGGCAAGTTTACTTTCGGCTATTTGCCGTGTTGACAATTCTGCAAGGGCAGTAAATATTAGTTCAGCTTCGCTCATGTGATCTCTGAGGTTCTGTTGCTTCAGGCCTTTTAAATCTTTGTGCTTCTTAACAGTTAATCCCGTCCATTCTTCATGAATAATATTAGTAATAAAAGCAAACTCATCTGGTTTTTCAACACCGCTTTCTTTCCAGTAATCTGTTAATTTGTTTCTGGTTTCCTGACCTGTCATACGCTGCTGGATCCATTTTTCACTCCGCCCCAGCTTTTGCCAGGTTTCTCTGGCACGTTCAATACTTTGTGCCGGGTCGCTTATTTCCTGCATTCGTTCATAACCTACTTTTGCCAGCCATTGTTTAAATGGTTCTGCTTTTGGTGATGGAATGGATTGTATAATGCGAAGTAATTGTTGTGTATCTGCACAATCGGTTTTTCTCATTTTTCCGTCATGTGCCTCAAGCTTGAACTGTCGACAAATCGTCGACAGTTCAAGTCCGTCTTCCAGTTTCACCCTGATTTTCATCTTAAACCAATAGTCACGGGCATTGATGCTGTCTGTAAGCACACTTACCACATCAATAACGGAAAAGTACCATTTCTCCTCTTTAGCATCCCAATGCGTTCTAACTTTCTTTGACTCAAAAAGTTTAATTGAATTATTATTTTCCATATATGACTCCAAAGATTGTATTTAAATGGCCGGCATCATTGCTAAATTATTTATCAAATTAGTGTATCTGTTGTGCGGATATAACAAATATGTCAATTTTTCAATCAAATTGTCGGAATACTATTCAAAAATGCCTTGATTTTCATCTTATATTCCTGCATTTCCTTACCTTCGCAGCCCCGAAATAAAACCATCGGGTTTTGTATGAAATTAATTAACAAACAACTAAACGCAGATGCACAGGAGAACGCCGGCGCCCCAGAGGTAGCGGAAGTTACTACTGCGACAACAAATGCACCTGTAACAGAAGCGTCACCCGAAGCAGTGGTGGCCGTTACTGACGCTGAGGAAGCAGCAGTGATTGCTGAACACGAAGCCGCCATGGTAGCTGCAATACCCGTTATTGAAACAGCGCATGATGATTTTGACTGGAGCATTGACAAACGTAATGTGAGTCATTATGCCGAAACAGAAAGAGTAAAGTACGACAAGGTGTACGATGAAACATTCGTGCAGATTGAAGACGGTGAAATCGTAAGAGGTACAGTGGTTGCTTTAACCAAAACAGATGTGGTAGTTAACATCGGTTTTAAAAGTGACGGACTGGTTTCTTTAAACGAGTTCCGCGATGTACAGGGATTAAAGATCGGTGATGATGTGGAAGTAATGGTGGTTGAGAAAGAAGACCGCGGTGGTAACCTTAATTTGAGCCGCAAATCAGCCCGTATCTACCGTGCATGGGAGAGAATTGTTGAGGTTCACAAAACAGGTGAAGTAATTACCGGTACTGTAACCAGCAAAACAAAAGGTGGATTGATCGTTGATGTATTTGGTATGGAAACATTCTTACCGGGTTCACAAATTGATGTAAAGCCTGTAACAGATTACGACCAGTTTGTAGGAAAGACGATGGAGTTCAAAGTAGTGAAGATCAACGAAGCCATTAAGAATGCCGTTGTATCACACAAAGCTTTGATCGAAAGCGATATCGAAGCACAACGTGCAGAGATTATGAGCAAACTCGAAAAAGGCCAGGTACTCGAAGGTGTGGTGAAGAACATCACAGATTTCGGTGCGTTTATGGACCTTGGTGGGTTGGATGGTCTGTTATATATCACCGATATTTCATGGGGCCGTATCTCTCACCCAAGCGAAGTGGTGAAGATGGACCAGAAGTTACAGGTGGTGGTACTGGATTTCGACGACGACAAAAAACGTATCAGCTTAGGCTTGAAACAACTTACCCCGCATCCGTGGGATGTGCTGCCTGAAGGTTTGGCAGAAGGGTCTGTTGTAAAAGGTAAAGTGGTAAATATTGAAGATTACGGTGCATTCCTGGAAATTCAGCCTGGTGTTGAAGGACTGGTGCACGTATCTGAGATCACCTGGGCAAATACCCCGATCAATGCGAAGGAATTCTTCAAACTGGGAGATGAGTACGAAGCAAAAGTGGTTACCCTGGATAAAGATGCACGTAAAATGAGCCTGAGCATTAAACAAATGAGCCAGGATCCTTGGAACACCATCGAAACCAAATTCCCGGAACAAAGCAAGCACAAAGGTCTGGTGAAGAACATCACTCCTTATGGCGTATTTGTTGAACTGGAACCAGGTATTGGCGGAATGATCCATATCAGCGACTTAAGCTGGTTAAAGCGTTTCAATCACCCAACTGATTATACCAAAGTGGGCGAGCAAATCGATATCATTATCTTAAGTATTGATAAAGAAAACCGCAAACTCCAGTTAGGTCACAAACAACTGGAAGAAGATCCCTGGAACACCCTGGAAGATACCTTTGCAGTAGGTACCCTCCATGAAGGTACGGTTACCCGCAAGGACGACAAGGGTGCCCTGGTACAATTGCCATACGGACTGGAAGGATTTGCACCTAACCGCCACCTGAACAAGGAAGATGGCAAACAGGTACAGGCAGATGAGCATGCACAGTTTATGGTAATTGAATTCGATCGTAATGAAAAACGCATCGTATTAAGCCACGCCCGTATCTGGGAGCAGCAGGAACTAGAAGTAAAAGAAGCTGCCAAGAAAGAAGCGAAAGTTGACTCTGATAACACCAAGAAAGCAGTAAAAAACATCCAGGCTAAAGTAGAAAAAGCTACACTGGGTGATCTGGGCGCTTTAGCAGAGATCAAAGCTAAATTACAGGAAGGAGAAGAAGGTGACGTTAAGTAGTTCACTTTCTTTTAAATAGTTACAAAAAGGCTGCCTTATTCAACTAAGGCGGCCTTTTTAGGTAATACTGGATTCTAGATACTGGATGCTGGTTTTATCTAGAATCCAGCATCCAGTATCTAGAATCCATCATCCAAACCCACCATTTTGTGTATTTCTTAACTCCCGGGAAGCCTAAACAAGAATGGGAGGTTATAAATTGCCCGCAAATAACTAATTTTGCCAACTTGTATGAAGAGGATCGTTCTGTTTTTATTATCGGTAGTGCTGCTCGCATCTTCCTGTTCCAATAAGTTTGGGAAGATTATGAAGAGCAAAGATTATGAGTACAAATCCAAAATGGCCGAACAATACTATGCTACCAAGAATTACGGGTATGCACAGCAGCTCTTTGAAGATATATTTCCTTACGTAAAAGGAACTACGCGGTACGAGGATATGTATTATAAATTCGCTTATTCGTATTACTATCAAAAAGATTATTTGAA
Source organism: Chitinophagales bacterium (assembly GCA_038222655.1). Classification (GTDB taxonomy): domain Bacteria; phylum Bacteroidota; class Bacteroidia; order Chitinophagales; family Chitinophagaceae; genus Sediminibacterium. The sequence goes on from JBBRHM010000002.1 coordinate 47,121, forward strand.
CGCTGAAAATCTGTTCAAAAGCTTTGTGGAAAATTTTCCAACCAGTCCCAAAAGTGAAGAGTGTGATTACATGCGGGCTTTTTGTTATTTTAAGCAATCACCCAAAGTAGAATTGGATCAAACCAATACGAATAAGACGATGCAGTTAATGCAGGCGTTTATCAATACACACCCTACCTCCCCCCGCGTAAAAGATGCAACGGATATCATTGATCAATGCAGGGGTAAACTTGAGTTGAAAGATTTTAAGAGTGCAGAACTGTATTACAATCTAGGCTATTATAAAGCCGCTGCCATTGCGTTTGCAAATGTATCTGATAATTTTCCCGACTCTAAAAAGTCGGATGAATATAAACTCCTAACCATTAAAGCCTATTTTAAATATGCCGAAATGAGTTACGAGGAAAAACAAATAGAACGGTATGGAAAAGTGCTTTCTGAATGTACCGATTTTGGTGAACGTTTTAATGAGAGCAGGTTTCTGGAAGAAGTAAATACGTACAAAACAAAAACAACTAATATTTTAAAAACCCTGAAAAATGAGCAAGTTACGAAGACAAATGAGCGCTAATACCGCCAGTGTTGTTGAGACCAAAAGCCTGGTTGATATAAAAGCAAAAACCGGTAACCTGTATGAGTCTATTGCGATCATTGCCAGGAGAGCCAACCAGATCAATATTTCCCTGAGGGAAGAACTGCATAATAAGCTGGAAGAATTTGCGAGTCATACAGACAGTCTCGAAGAAATTCATGAAAATAAAGAGCAGATAGAAATTTCAAGGGCATACGAAAAAATGCCTAACCCTGCTATATTGGCTACCCAGGAATTCATGGAAGCTAAAATATATTACAGGAGAAACAACGAAAGCGATCTGTTCAGATAAGCTAAATGTTTCCGAAATGATAACCAAACGACAGTGATAAACTGTCGTTTTTTGTTATTTTGAGGGAAGATTGTGAATTGTGATCAGGCAATAGTGAATATGTCATTTTCACTTTACAAATTATTATTCACAACTCATCATTGCCCATTCACATAGAACCCTATGCTGCAAGGAAAAAAAATACTGATAGGCATCACCGCAAGCATCGCTGCTTACAAATCCATCCTGCTTATTCGTTTGCTTGTTAAAGCAGGTGCGGATGTAAAAGTAGTTATGACACCTGCTGCAAAAGACTTTGTATCACCGGTTGTGCTTTCTACCCTTTCAAAAAACAAAGTGGTTATTGATCTTTCTGATGGCAATGAATGGTCTAATCATGTAATGCTGGGCCGCTGGGCAGATGTATTTTTAATTGCACCGCTAAGTTGCAATACACTCGCAAAAATGGCGCATGGTTTGTGCGATAATGTATTGCTGGCCGTATATCTTTCCGCTACCTGCCCCGTAGTGGTGGCTCCGGCAATGGACGAGGATATGTGGCATCATCCCTCCACAAAAAAAAATATCTCACTGCTGCGCGAATATGGTAATCATATTGTATCCGTAGAAAATGGCGAACTGGCCAGTGGTTTATTTGGTGAGGGACGTATGGCCGAACCGGAAGATATTTTTACCTATCTCGTTGAACATTTTTTCAGAACAAATCAATTTGCCGGAAAAAAAGCAATGGTTACAGCAGGGCCTACCTATGAAGCTATAGATCCCGTCCGTTTTATTGGTAATCATTCATCCGGCAAAATGGGGTTTGCGCTGGCTGAAGAGCTATACATGGCAGGCGCTGATGTGGTATTGATCACAGGTCCATCACAGCAAAAAATTAGCTACAAAGGCATAGAACTGGTTCGTGTTATCTCTGCTGCAGATATGTTTATTGCCTGTGAAGCGGCATTTGCTACAGCAGATATTATTGTAATGTCTGCGGCTGTTGCTGATTATACACCGGTAACTATAGCAGCTGAAAAAATAAAAAAGCAATCGGATAGTTTTGATTTGTCATTGAAAAAAACAACGGATATACTGAAACATCTCGGTCAGCAAAAAAGGGCCGGACAGTTTCTTGTCGGCTTTGCACTGGAAACAAATAATGAAAAAGAAAATGCCCTTGGTAAATTGCGCTCGAAACACCTGGATGCAATCATCCTTAATTCGCTGAATGATAAAGGCGCAGGTTTTGGGGTGGATACCAATCAGGTTACCGTTATTGACAAATCAGGGAAAGAAAAAATTCTCGCTCTAACATCAAAAAAAGAAATTGCCAAAAATATTGTTTCATTTATTGCTGAGAACCATGTTTAAAAGATGCATACTTGTATTATTGACAGTTTGTACAATAACTGTCACCGTTTCTTCGCAAGAGCTGCAGGCCAAAGTAAGTGTGATCGCGGCAAGGATCAATTCTACGGTTGATAAAAAAATATTCATTACCCTGCAGAACCAGCTCAACACTTTACTTAACAACCGTAAGTGGACCTCGGAACAGTTTCAGCAAAACGAAAAAATCGAATGCAGTTTTATTTTAAATATTGAAAGTATTACCGAACCTAATATTTATAAAGCTAGTCTGACTATACAGGCTGCCAGGCCCGTGTATAATTCTTCTTACCAGGCTGCCATCATTAATTATATTGATGCAGATGTAACCTTCAAGTACGCAGAATTTCAACCTATAGAATTTAACGAGAACAGGGTACAGGGAACAGATGCAGCGGCCGCGAATCTCACCGCCATTTTTGCTTATTATGCGTATATGATCCTTGGACTTGACTATGATTCTTTTGCACCCAAAGGTGGAGATCCGTATTACCGCAAAGCCCAAAATATTATTAATAATGCCCCGGAAGGCAAGGGAATCAGTGGCTGGCGTGTATTTGATGGTTCGCGAAACCGGTATTGGCTGAATGAAAACCTTATCAACAGCCGCTACAATATTGTACATGATGTGATTTATTCTTATTACCGTTCCGGACTGGATAAACTGTATGACAGTGAAGCAGAAGCAAGGGCCAATATGCTGCAAACACTAACACAACTGCAGGCATTCAATAAAGAAAATGCCAATACCATGATATTGCAGTTCTTTATGCAGGGTAAGTCGCAGGAACTGATTGGTGTATTCAAAAAAGCAACCAGTGAACAAAAAACGAAAGCCGTAGAAATATTGAGTGAAATAGATATTATCAGTGCATCAAAATACAAACAGGAGATCCGATGAAAAGTTGTCTATGGATGATTCTGTGGGTATCGGTAACATTCATGAGCTGTATCCAAAGCGTCAGGCAGAAACCTTTGGAAATAAATACCATGAAAGGAATTATATGGGACCTGATGAAAGCAGGAGAATGGCACTTGCTGATTATTGCAAAAGATTCAACAGCCAGGAAGAGAAAAGAAGACGTACGCCTGTATCAGCAGGTATTTGCTGTGCACGGTATTACCAAGCAACGGTTTTACGACAGTTATAAATATTACGAGGCCCATCCCGTAGAATTTAAAATACTGATTGACTCTGTAGATCTTTTTTCCAACCGCGAAAAAAGTAAATTATTTGAAAGTCATGGCCAGGCTCACTGACCAATCATTATTTTTGTTTTGTTAAAGATTGACCTATGAACAAAGTCTTCAAAGATGCCGATGCCGCTATATATGATATACAGGATGGTGCTATAGTTATGCTGGGAGGGTTTGGTCTAAATGGAATTCCCGAAAATTGTATTGCCGCGCTTGTGCGCAGAAAGTGTAAGGATCTTACCTGTATCTCTAATAATGCCGGCGTGGATGGTTTTGGTTTGGGACTTTTGCTGCAGACAAAACAGATCAAAAAAATGATGAGTAGTTATGTAGGAGAGAATGCAGAATTTGAAAGGCAGTTGCTAAGTGGAGAGCTGGATGTTGACCTCATTCCACAGGGCACTTTAGCTACCCGTATACAAATGGCTGCCATAGGTATTCCTGCATTTTTTACACCCGCCGGTTATGGTACAGAAATAGCGAATGGAAAAGAGGTTCGAGAGTTTAATGGAAAGATGCACCTGATGGAACATGCCCTGCATGCAGATTTTGCGATTGTGAAAGCATGGAAGGGCGATACCATGGGTAATCTTGTGTTCAGGAAAACCACCCGAAATTTTTCCACCTCTATGGCCAAGGCGGGTGATATAACGATTGCTGAAGTAGAACAACTCGTACAACCCGGTGAACTTGATCCTGATGAAGTACATGTAGCCGGTGTTTATGTGCACCGGATATTTCAGGGGAAAGATTATGAAAAAAGGATAGAGCGTAAGACTGTTCGTTTAATTAGTAATTAAAAATTCAGCGAGAGAATCAAAATGCCAATTACTTAATTCCAAAAATATTAATTACTAGTTATGTCCCTGGATAAATATGGCATCGCCAAACGAATTGCACAGGAAATGAAAGATGGAATGTATGTAAACCTCGGTATTGGTATTCCTACTCTGGTATCGAATTATATACCTGAAGGCATGACTGTTATTTTTCAAAGTGAAAATGGCATACTGGGTATGGGGCCTTACCCCGTTGAAGAAGAAGTGGATGCTGACCTGATTAATGCAGGCAAAGAAACCGTAACGCTGATACCAGGCGGTGCTTTTTTCGACAGCGCAGAAAGTTTTGGAATGATACGCGCCGGTAAAATAGACCTCACTGTTTTGGGTGCGATGGAAGTGAGCGAAAACGGAGATATTGCCAACTGGAAAATTCCGGGTAAAATGGTAAAAGGTATGGGTGGTGCAATGGACCTGGTGGCCAGTGCTAAAAATATTATTGTGGCCATGATGCATACCAACCCGAAAGGAGAAAGTAAATTATTATCTGAATGTACATTGCCCTTAACCGGTGTTCATTGTGTAAAGAAAGTAGTAACGGAGCTGGCGGTACTGGAAATTGGAGATGAGGGATTTATTTTAAGAGAGCGTGCCCCCGGCGTTACTGTGGAAGAAATTATCGCTAAAACCGCAGGAAAGCTTCACGTTCCGGCATATGTGCCTGAGATGAATGTTTAAAAACCTTTGCGTCCATTGCGATCATTAAAACGGTATTTGTAAGCGCAGCTTTGTACATCATTTTACAGTAATTTCGCAGCAAACAAAAATATTTTATGAGCATTCAAACTGGCCAGCAGGCGCCCGATTTTTTATTATTCAATTCAGATAAACAGAAAGTTTCTTTAGCAGAGCAGCATGGAAAAAATGTGGTATTGCTTTTCTTTCCCCTGGCTTTTACCAGTGTGTGTACCGCGGAGTTATGTAATGTGCGTGATAACATCAGTCTGTATAATAATGCCAATGCACAGGTGTTTGGTATATCCATAGATTCTGTATTTGTGCTGGACAAATTCAAGGCAGAACAAAACCTCAATTTTCCTTTGCTGAGTGATTTTAATAAAGAAGCAGCCAAGGCGTTTGGTGTTTTGTATGAAACTTTTCCAGCTTTTGAAATGCAGGGTGTAAGTAAAAGAGCCGCTTTTGTGATTGATAAAGAAGGCGTGGTAAGATATACCGAAATATGCGCCAGCCCCGGTGATCAGCCAAATTTCGCGGCTATTCAGCAAACGCTGTCAGAATTAAATTAGTCTTATATACAACGCTTTCCTGAAGTCTGCAGGAAGGCGTTTGTGTTAAATTGACCGTGCAATTTGCTGAAATCCGATAGTTTTAGGTATTTTAGTGTTGATATTTGGGCTCATGCGAAAAGTTTACCTATCCATCTTATTGATTTTTACACTGGTCATCAGCAGTTTTGTTGCTGATCATTCAACGTATGATGCATTGGTAGATGTTAAGGTCACGCATTTTTATCCTAACCCCGCCACCAACTATATCAATTTCACATTTGATAAATCAGTTGATAACACCTATAGCCTCCAGATATATAATTTTATGGGCCGTAAAATGACCGAACTGCGGATCACCGAGTTCAGACTCATCATCACGCTTGATGATAATTATTTGCGCGGCCTTTATATTTACCAACTCCGCGACCAAGGCGGAAGGATTGTTGAATCGGGCAAGTTTCAGGTTTCCAAATAAAGGCTAATCGCAACCATACCCCTGTGTGATTTCCATTCCATTTTTTGAAAGTCTGAAATAGTTGTATCTTCAAAGGAACGCTAAATCTGTACGCTTATGAATCCTGCTTTTCAAGACCCAGAGTTATTATCCTGGCTCGAAACCCAATCACCCGAGCTATATGACTCACTTCCTTTTGGTGTAGTTAAAATGGATTATACTGGCGTGATCACTGCTTACAGCGTAGCACAGTCTTCACTCTCAGGAATAGCTAAGGAAAATGCATTAGGTAAACATTTTTTTACCCAGGTTGCACCCTGCACAAATAATTTTATGGTATCTGAAAAATACAATAGGGATGTACTGGATGAAACCATGCCCTATATGTTCACCTATGTTACCAAACCCACACCTGTAGAACTCAGGTTACTTAAAGGAAAGAATGGCAGTCAGTATTTGCTGTCTAAAAACGCCTAAACATTGACGAATCTCTCATCAGACAGCGAGGTACAAAAAATGTTATCTATCATCTACCAGATTCCTATGGGACTGATAGAAACCGATACGACTGGCGTTATCCTCCAAATGAATGCAAAAAGTATTCAGTTACTGATGCCGCAGTTTTTTAGCAGGGGATTGGCAGGAGATAATCTTAACCTTTTGCTCGAACAGGTAGCACCGGAATTACTTAAAACAGTTCAGCAGGCACCACCATCGAGCGGTACCCTTATCAATCAGCAACGGTATGCATTATTGTTTCAGGGTTCGGAAGGAATTCAGGAACGCCATTTTATTTTTACAGTAAACAGGTTGGATGCGCAGAGCCTGATGTATATTTTTGATGACATCACTCATCTCTACATCAAAGAAAAAGAACTGAGCCAGATTTTACAGGACAAAGCAGTTGAACAAAGTAAGTTTGAAATAGCTGCCGGGGTGTTGCATGATATAGGAAATGCAGTGGTTGGATTTGGTTCTTATGTTACCCGCATTAAGCGCTCGGTAATGCAGAATGAAACAGGCACGCTCGAAAAATTAAAAGATTTCTTTGAAAAAAATCAGGCGGCTCTTGGCAGTGCATTGGGTGAGAAAAAAGCGGCTGCTGTAAGTGACCTGTTGAATGGCGTAATCATTAGTCAGCAGGGATATGTGAATGATATTAAAAGCGATATTGAAGACCAGATGAAGATCATTTCACATGTGCAGGAAATACTAAGCATACAGCGGCAGTATGTGGTGGGACAAAGTTCAGAACGTTTACCGGTGAATATCAGAAATGTAGTGAATGATTCTGTAGCCATGCTCTTTGGTTCGATGGAGAAAAAAGATATCAGTTTCCAGCTGGATGCACCTGCTGCCTTGCCCAAACTGAAAGGAGACAGAACCCGTTTGATGCAGGTATTCCTGAACCTCATCAAGAATTCAGTGGATGCCTTTAACGGGATGGAATCTGATCACAAAGAAATCAGGGTATTGGTTAGTACAGCAACAGATCAACTTCTGGTTGAGGTACGCGACAATGGGATGGGTTTTAATTCGGAAACAGCGTCACGACTCTTTACCAGAGGTTTTACTACAAAGGCGGAAGGAACAGGACTAGGCCTGGATAATTGCAAAAAAATCATAGAAGCGCATAATGGAGAATTAAACATTGCCAGTGAAGGCCCGGGTAAAGGCGCAGTCTCATCAGTATTGTTTCATTTATAAAAAATTTCAACCCTTACGCCATGGAAAAGGAAAATATTAATACAAGGGTGCTCATCATAGATGATGAAGAAGTGGTTAGGGACAACATTGAGGACATACTGGTTCCCAAGCGTATCCAGCAGAATGCCATGGTAAAACAGGCATCCAGTATTCTTTTTGACGATGATGAGGCAGAAGAAAAAATCATAACCAATACCAATAATCAAAATATCCCAGTATTCACAGTAGATAAGGCGAAAAATGGCATGGAAGGGGTGGATATCATCAAAAAATCACTGGTTGAGCAGAAACCCTATGCGGTTATCTTTCTTGATATGCGTATGCCGGGATGGGATGGATTGGAAACCGCTTTACATATAAGAGAGGTGGATAGCAAAGCAGAGATTATCATTATCACCGCTTATAGCGATAAATCGATTGACGAGATCGTTGCCAAGATCGGGCAGAATGTAGGTTACCATTGTAAGCCTTATGCAGCCGAAGAAATTCTGCAACTGGCAACCAAGGCGGTGAATGATTATAATAAACTTAGAAACCTGGAATCGCTTATCTCTGTGATCTCCAATATCAATGTATCTGAAAATCACCTCAACTCATTGTTGCAGAATATCCTCGATCAGTTGGCCATGTACATAGGCAGTGATGTAGCCGTGTTAGGTAAACTCCTTGACGGCAAAGAATACCAGAAATTATTTTCCATCGGGGCGGTAGAGAAAGAGATCAATGTAAACAAACTATCCTCCATCATTTCTTCATTTACTTCCACTAACATAAAACATGAAGTAGTACAGGTAGAAGAACTGGTTTTTGTAAAACTGGATGACTATTCCATATTTGCTGTGCTGAACAAGGATCAGAAGCTGAAGACAGAAAAACTGTATCTGTTAAAACTATTTGTACAAAACGCAGCAAAAGCTATCAAAAATGTTCAGTTACATGAAGAATTATTACAGAAAGAAAAATTATCTGCTGTGGGTAAGGCTATGAGCATGTTGATGCATGATCTTCGTTCTCCCATTAAAAATATCCCCGTTCTTACTTCCTGTTTACGAAGTGAGGGTATTGACAGCCAGTGGCTGGATATGGTTGATACCTGTGGTGAGCAGGCTTCGGAGATCTTTGATGACTTCCTGGATTTTATTCGTGAAGCACCATTACAAAGAAAGAAAGTGGCGGTAAAGGAACTGATCAAAGAAGGGATTGCCCTTGCCAAAAACCGCTCAGAAAACAATGATATTGCTATTGATGAAAAAGTGGATGCAACACTATTTGTATCGGGTGATATGAGTAAACTCAAGCGTGTCATTATGAACCTAGTGAGCAATTCATTGGATGTTCTGAAGGATGCTAAAACTGCTAATCCAAAGGTTTCTATTGAAGCATCAAGGGCAGGTGAGTTTGTAGTTATAAAAATCAGGGATAATGGCCCCGGTATCCCTGAAAAAATATTTAATAACCTGTTTGACCCCTTTATTACTTCCAATAAAAGCAATGGAACCGGTTTGGGTCTTGCCATTGTAAAACAGTATGTGGTGGCACATGAAGGAAACATTTCAGTTATCAACAATCATGGTGCAGTATTTACGATTCAATTACCTGTTGCAGAATAACCGATGTGGAGCCACGAAAACATACAAAGGCTAATACTGGATCTGTATGGTAAAGTAAGCCGTACATCTTTTTCAGGTGATGCAGCTAAATGCCAACTAACTACTGCACACTGGAAAGATGATCTGGGCCTTGATTCCATTGAGTTGATGGAACTGGCAGCACAGGTAAATTCTTTTTTTCAATTGTTTGCTGCACCCGATCCGCCTTATCTCCTGTCTTTTGAAAGAATGGAAGAATGGGTAGAACAAATATTCGCTTTTAAGCAGCGTCATAATGAAGGAGTTTGTTTTCATACCTCCGGAACCAGCGGACAAAGTAAAACCATCGGCCACCCGTTCTCTTTTTTAGAAAGAGAAATCAATTTTCTTGCGAAACATTTTCAGCATGTTTCCCTGATTATTCCTTTGGTGCCTTCTTATTCTATTTATGGTTTTCTGTTTACGGTAATGCTGCCTGAAAAACTAAATGCCAAACTGCAATACCCCTCCGAAACAGATTGGAAAAATCTTTCAAAGGAATCACTGATTGTTGCCACTCCTTTTCAGTGGCAATTATTACTGGATGCAATGCCATACACACAACTCAAGTGTGAGGGAGTATCTGCGGCGGCAGTTTTGTACAACCATCTTTTTCAATCTATCCTTCACAAAGGCATTCAGCTCACTGAAATATATGGGGCCACCGAAACGGCAGGTGTTGCCATTCGGCAGCATTGGCAGGATCCTTTTATGTTATTTCCCTATTGGCAATTGGTAAAATCTGACGAGGAGTCTGCCGTATTGGATCGGGATCATCAGCAAATCTATCAATTGATGGATACAGTGAAACAGGTGGATGAACTTAGATTTTTTGTAGAAGGTCGAAAAGACAATCAGGTAAACATTGCAGGGGTATTGGTAAATACAGCACATATTACTGCTGTCATACAGCAAATGCCTAATGTATTACAATGTGAAGTAAGTGCAAAAGCAACGGATGGTGCAACGGTTATTCAGGCTTCAATCCGTCTGCAATCAGATACTACTGAGGAAAGAGAAAAGATAGAGCAACTCATCAAAAAACGGCTTAGTGCACCGGAAATACCCCGACAGATTTACTTCGCTCAACTATAAAACCCGCCGATCTGCCATTTGTATTTTGTCATTTTATAAAATTACCTATCCGTTACCTCCACAATTAGAAACTTGAGATAGTTTGTATTCTCCATTCCCCGGATAATTGGGTGGTCACTTGCCTGTGACTGGAAAGTTACCTGTCTCAATTTTTTTCGCGCATCTTTTGCAGCTGCATCAATGGTTTGCAAAAACATATCCGGTTGCACAAGGTTGGTGCAGCTTGAAGTAACTAAAAAACCGCCATTCCTGATCAGTTTCATGCCTCTTAAATTGATCTCTTTATATCCTGTGAGCGCTTTCTGAATATTTTCACGACTCTTCGTAAACGCAGGCGGGTCAAGCATTACCACATCATATTGCCTGCCTTCCTTACCCCATTGCTTTAATACATCGAAGGCATTCACTGTTTCGAAACGACAAATATTTTCCAGTCCATTCAACGCAGCATTTTTATTGGCCTGCGCCACAGCATTTTCTGAAATGTCCAGTCCTACTACCGATTTTGCCCCATAATGGGCGGCATGTATTTCAAAAGTTCCTGTATAGGTAAATACACCCAGTACCTCCGCTTCTTTTACGATGGGTTGTATAGCGCGGCGGTTATCCTGCTGGTCTAAAAAATAACCTGTTTTCTGGCCATTCTCAATGTCAACATAAAATTGCAAACCATTTTCTGTGATGAGAATATTGGTATCAAAGGGCTCCGTTAAAAATCCTTTTTGTTGCGGTAATCCTTCCAGTTCCCTTACCGGTACATCATTACGTTCATAAATACCTTTGGGTGAAAAAATGGAGTGAAGTGCATGAACAATGGCCGTTTTCCACTTATCCATTCCCAATGACAGTATCTGAATCACAAAATAATCATTGAACTTATCAATGATCAGTGCGGGCAGCTGGTCGGCCTCGCCAAATACGAGCCGGCAGTTTTCAGTATACCCAATCTTCTGGCGGTATTGCCAGGCCTGGGCTATCCGGGTATGAAAAAACTGATCATCAATGGTTTCAGGTTTACGGGTAAGTAAACGTACGAGGATCTGTGATTTTGGGTTGATATACCCTCTTCCGGCAAATTTTCCATCACTATAATACACATCTACTATTTCCCCGGGTTCTACCGTGCCTTCTATCCGGTTCACTTCATTGCCGTATATCCATGGGTGACCGTTGGCAATTCTCGGCGCAATCTGCCTGTTCAGGTACAGTTTTGTCATTTCGCAAAGATATAGGCAAGTAAGAGGTAATCAGTAGTTGCTACGAAGCTTTCGTAGCTCCGACTTCTTATTTTGTTCTTAGTTCAAATTTTTCCTGCCAATTTTTCCCTTTTCTTTGCCCCGGCAAAATTTTTGACAGTATAGCGTCACAATGAAATGATCACTATGAAAGAGAAAGAAATGGCAAATAATCCTGAAATCAACGAAAATCTCCCTGTTTTTGATATTAACACTGACGAAAATGCAGCCGGCACATCTCATTTGAACGAGCCCGTGGCGGAAGAGAGTGAGATAGATAAATTAACGGAGGAATTAATAGAGCAAAAAGACAAGTATATCCGTTTAATGGCTGAGTTTGACAATTTCAGACGCCGGACCGCGAAAGAGAGACTGGAACTGATACAGACCGCCGGAAAAGATGTGATTGTTTCTTTGCTGGATGTACTGGATGATTGTGACAGGGCGGAAAAACAATTACAGGCAAGTAATGACAATTCTGTGCAGAAAGAAGGAATTCAGTTAGTGTTTAACAAACTTCGTTCAACCATGCATAGTAAAGGCGTGAAAGCTATGGAAACCATGCATACGGAATTTGACGTAGAAAAACATGAAGCCATTACAGAAATTGCAGCTCCTTCGGAAGAATTGAAGGGCAAAGTGCTGGATGAAGTGGTGAAAGGTTATTACCTCAATGATAAGCTTATCCGTTTTGCGAAAGTGGTTGTTGGAAAATAAAAGCTTCAATCATTACCTGTCTGCGGGCGGCTAATGATTTTTTATACCGCAGTTAAAGTGTACAAAATAATGGCTACCAAGAGAGATTTTTATGAAATATTAGGTGTGGGTAAATCAGCGTCCGCAGACGAGATCAAGAAAGCATACCGGAAAGTGGCCATGCAATTTCACCCTGACAGAAATCCGGGTGATAAGGAAGCCGAGGAAAAGTTTAAGGAAGCGGCTGAGGCTTATGAAATATTAAGCGACACTGATAAAAAATCAAAATACGATCGTTTTGGTCATGCAGCCTTTGGTCCGGGAACCTCGGGTGGTCATCCCGGCGGCATGAATACAGATGATATTTTTAGCCAGTTCGGAGATATTTTTGGGGATGATATGTTTGGTAACTTTTTCGGGGGCGGTGGGCGTAGAGGCGGCGGCGGTGGCGGAAGGGCACGTGGTCAGCGGGGAAGCAATTTACGCATCAAACTGAAAATGAATTTTGAAGAGATTGCGAAAGGGGTAACCAAAAATGTAAAAGTAAAAAAGCATGTGGTCTGTACTACCTGTGGCGGTAATGGCGCAAAAGATAAAAGCAGTATACAAACCTGTAATGGCTGTAACGGTAGCGGACAAGTGCGTAGGGTAACCAATACTTTTCTCGGGCAAATGCAAACCGTTACTACCTGTCCTACCTGTAATGGCGAAGGGTCAACCGTTACTTCTAAATGTGGTGTATGTAAAGGCGAGGGAAGAACCTATGGCGAAGAAACCATTGGCATTGATATACCGGCAGGCGTGCAGGAAGGTATGCAGTTAAGCATGAGCGGAAAAGGCAATGCCGGCGAACGTGGCGGCGGCGCAGGAGACCTGATTATTCAGATTGAAGAAGAAGCACACGAGGATCTGCACCGTGATGGATTGAACGTTGCGTATGAACTGCATATATCATTTGCGGATGCTGTTTTTGGAACGCATGTGGAAGTGCCTACCATTGATGGAAGAGCAAAAATTAAAATACCAGCAGGCACCCAGAGCGGTAAAATATTTCGCTTAAAAGGAAAAGGATTTCCGGAAGTACAGGGTTACAGCAAAGGTGATCAGTTAATTGAAGTTAATATCTGGACCCCTCAACACCTAAATGCAGAAGAAAAAGAAATGATAGAGAAACTTAACAAAAGTGAAAATTTTAAACCTCATCCAAATAAGGCAGATAAAAGTTTTTTTGACCGCGTAAGGGAAGCCTTTAATTGAAAAGTATTCGTCAAAAAGGATGGTCATATGAACCATCCTTTTTTAATATATCATTGAGGCTGCATGCTGTAGTTAAGTATTGCCTGGTTGCTTATTTTTCAAGCACCAACACCTGAAAACTACCAGGTATCATTTTGGGCCTTGCATTTTTTGGTGCATCAGAAGCTACAGGTTCATAATCTGCGGCGGGTAAATATATCTTGTGTGTTTTTTCGTCTAATGAAATGGTACGGGCACCTCTTTTGGTAACTATGTTATCAATAACTTTATATTGATTAGGGGATATTTCTTTGATAACCGTTACGGTGCCTTCACCATTAGAGGTAAAGATGAGTTTAGAGGCAGGATCAAAAGCATCGCCATCACATCCGTCGCCAATAGGTAAGCTGGCAACCATCTTTCCATTGTTGGCATCCATTACCACCAGCAGTTTATCGCAGGCAGCAAATAATCTTTTTGTTTTCACATCAATGGCCAGGCCCGTTGGACCCTCGCCGGGTGCCAGCGACCAATGGGCAATCACTTCATTTTTCATAATATCTACTGCAACAATTTCATTTTTGTCTTCCGCATTTACAAAAATTTTTCCTGCTTCATCACTCACGGCTGTTTCCAGTTTATTTCCAATGATGGGAATAGTAGCTACTACCTGGTCGGTAGCCGGGTCGATCACCGTAAGGCTTCCGGCAGTATGGTTACTGGTGATGATTTTTTTGGAAAATGGATCATACAGTATCCAGTCAGGATTAGTGCCGGTAGCAACCTGTCCCAGCACTTTTTGTGTTTTTAGATCGAATACCGTTACATTATTAAGACGGCCATTACTGGTATAGCCTTTGCCAAAAGAAGTGGCAAAAGCAATCCCATGCACGCCGATGGTATTGGGAATATAGCCTAATGAATCGCCTGTTGTTTTATCGAGAATATTTACCTGCGATCCATGCGACAAATACAGCTTATTAGAGCCCGGGTCTGCGGCCGGATAATCCCAGCCACCTGCACTGGCAACATGAAAGGTTTTGCCAAGGTGATAACCTGATTGTGCCTGAACAGTAATACATAAGACTGCAAAAGCAAAGCTGATAATTGTTTTTTTCATGATCTTTATTATAGGTGATTGTGATAGTTGCCGGCTTTGTAAAGTAATCTATTTGTTGATTTGAAAAATTTGAAATAGCTGATTGTCATGTAATCCGCAAGCACTTCAAACCTATACAGCCATTTTGTAGACATTCTGAAGTATTTTATATTTTTTTATCAGATACCTATAGCAGCGGTGTTGTTATTGTTTTTTGAAGGTGCGTTTTTATAACCCAGTCTTATCAGGCTTGGCAATACAATTAGTAACAGCGGCAGGGCCACAATAAAACCGCCAATGACAGCAATGGCCAAAGGTTGGTGCAACTGCGCACCTGTGCCGATACCCAATGCAATAGGCATCAACGCTATAATGGCGCCGAGGGCCGTCATCAACTTCGGTCGTAACCTGGTTGAAATGGAATAAATGATTGACTGGTCCGTATCATTGGATTGCTTAAGCGATTCTTTAAACTGCAGAAAAGTAAAAATGGCATTCTCTCCAATAATACCCACAATCATAATCAGCCCTGTATAGCTTCCTACATTCAAAGCCGTATGCGTAAAATACAGACCCATATAACTTCCGCTGATACCAAGCACCGCAATGAGCAATATGATAAAGGCAATTTTATAATCTCTGAACAGGAAAAGGATCACACCAAATACCAATAAGCTGGATGTGATCAATATCATTAATAACTCTTTGAAAGATTGCTGCTGATCGGCGTAGGCACCCCCGTATACAATCGCATACCCTTGCGGGAGATGTAATTTTTTGGATACCTCTGCCTGTATGTCTTTGATGACACTCCCAAGGTCGCGGTTTTCAAGGCGGCCCGTTACTACGCCCATTGATTGAAGATTTTCCCTTTCAATTTCGGCTTCACCGTTATTGATATGAAGGGTAGCCAGCTGGTTTATGGGCATGAGCCTGCCACTGGCTAGAAACACGGGTGTTTTATCAATATCTGCTACACTAAGTGTTTTATTTCCGGGATACACCAAACGTATATTACTAAGCTGATCCTTATCATACACCGTGCCTACCACATTACCTTCGAGAGAAGATTGTAACTGATACTGAAGATTGGCGGGGGTGATACCATACTGTGCCAGTGTGGTCATATTGGGTTCAATGTTAATGGAAGGGCCGGCTATTACAATACCATTAAACACATCAGCAGAACCTTTTACCTGTGTAACAATATCGGCTACCTGTTTGGATAGTTCCTGCAGTTTGGGAATATCGTTGCCAAATATTTTTACTTCTATCGGTTGTACAGATGTCATCAGGTCGCCCAGCATATCACCAATTACCTGTCCGAAATCTATACGCAGTGCGGGTTGTGAGGCTTCTACCTGTTTACGTATCTCGCTGATCACTTCATCTGTTGATTTATCCCTTTTCTTTTTTAACTGTATCAGGTAATCTCCGCGGTTGGGTTCGGTAATAAAAAATCCCATCTGTGTACCTGTTCTCCGGCTGTAGGCTTCTATTTCCGGAACGGTTACCAATATTTTTTCTACTTGCCGCAGCATACGGTCAGTTTCTTCCAGTGAAGTACCCGGTGGTGAATTGTAATCGAGTACAATACTTCCTTCATCCATTTCCGGTAAAAAACCTGTTTCTAATCTTGGATAAATATAAAATACTGAGAAACCCAGTAATAGTATCATGATAAAACTTAACCATGGCCGCATGATAAAAAAGCCAACCCATCGCTGGTTTGTAACTGAATGAGGTTTGGCTGTTTTACCAAGGGTATTTACCTGGTCCGCTTTCCTGGTGAATAATAAGTAGATAACAGGTAATATGATCCATGTTACAAAGAAGGAACAGACCAGTGTAATGATCATGGTGGTTGTCATCACATTAAAATAAGCGCCGGCCACGCCCGTCATCAGTACAAATGGAAGAAAAATAACAATAGTACTCAGTGACGAACCAACCATGGCAGGCAATAAATAACTAATCGCTTTCTGGATAAGCGTTGTAGTAGGTTCATCGGGATGTTCTTCGTGTGTTCTGTGTATCTGTTCCACTACTACAATGGCATCATCAATAATCAGTCCAATAGCAGCTGCTATGGCGCCAAGTGTCATGATGTTCAGTGTTTGTCCGGTTGCATACAAACAGATCACCGCCAGGCAAAGAATAACCGGGATAGTTACGAGTATAACCGCGCTTGCTTTTAGGGAACGAAGAAAAATAATGGCTACAATAATGGCCAGTATGAGCCCGATAAACAAATTATCTGTTACACTTTTAATGGAATCTTTTACAAAATCAGCCTGTTCATAAAAAGGCTGGATGGTAACATCTTTCGGGATAATTTTTTTTAGCTCTACCAGTTTGGCATCCATCTTTTCGCTGAGTGCAACTAGGTTGGCATTGGGTTGTTTAATCACCGCCAGTAGCATTCCCTCATGGCCATTGGCATTGATTTTTATATATTCTTTCGCTTCCTGTATCTGCACATCGGCAATATCTTTTAACAGCACCACACGTTTGCTGTTATTGCGCAGCACTAATTTTTCCAGTTGTTCTTTTGAATTCACTGCTGCATCTGTAATCGTTAAATACAGAAGGCGGTAATCAGAAAGATACCCGTTTGATTTAATGAAATTTGTCTGGCCCAATGCGGTGTTGATGATATCCGGCGTAATACCCAGGGTATTCATTTTCTGAATATTCAGTATCAGCCAGTATTCTTTTTCTTTTCCACCAATTACCCGTATTTCAGAAACACCTTCCACCTGCGATAAAAAAGGTTTAATGGTGTACATAGCCAGCAGTTTCATTTCTATGGGCGTGCGTGTTTTACTTTCCAGTGAAAAACCGGTGATAGGCAGGATGGAAGGGTTCATTCTTTCCACCGTAATATGTATATCCGGGGGCAGCGTATTTTTTATTTCACTTATTTTTGATTCGATCCGTTGCTGGCTGATATCAATATTCGCGTTCCAGTCCATGTAAGCGGATATTTCACAACTTCCCCTGCTGGTAGTGCTGCGTATCTTTTTCAGATCGGGTACCTGCTTGATGGCGTTCTCCAGTTGGCGGGTTACCGTGATCATCATTTTTTTTACAGGCTGCTGGCCCGCATCTGCAATGATCTTTATTTTAGGGAAAGTTATCTCCGGAAATAGAGCCGTTTGCATATTGCTGTAAGCAAACAGTCCAGCCATAATAATGTTTAAGATAATTAACGTAACCGGGGTGTTATAAGGGGTAAAGAAATGTCGCATAGTAAATTATTTGATAACCGTTACCCTGGCCGTATCTGGCAGACCATAATTTCCGGTGAGCAATATTTTATCGGTTGCATGCAAAAGCGGTGAAAGAATTTCTACTTTATCCGCTGTTTCCAGGCCTTTTTTTACGGGTACTTTTACGGCGGTTACACTGTCTATCATGCGCATGATCCAGAACTGTGTTTGTGTTTCATCTGTTAATACCGCCGACTTTAATAAAGAAACTGTATTTGTTTTCGCTTGTTTTGTTAAAGTCACTTTCGCTATCAGGTTTTCCGGTATCTGCCTGCTGGTGTTTACTTTTATTACATGGCTCTGGGTTTGCGAAACCGAATCAACTGTTGGCATGGCCATGGCTACGTAACCGTTTAAAAAAGTTCCGTCGGGAAGCTTTAATTGTAATTGACGATTAGCCGCGATATAAGGTTTTAGCTCATAAGGGAGTGCCAGTAAAAATGCAAAACTCCTGTTATCAGTTATGGTAGCGAGTTGCTCACCATCCTGCACATAATCGCCCGACTGGTAATTTAACTGCGAAATATAACCCGTGCCCGGTGATTTGATGTGAATGGATCCATCAAAATGCAAAGAAGAATCCAGTGAAGTGATCGTATTACCAAGGCTCTGGGCTTCTTTGGTTCTTACGATGAATAATTCCTGCCCTCTGCTTACATATCTTCCCATAGAAGCATTCACTAACCGGAGATAGCCGGTGGCACTGGATTTGACAAAGGTTTTTAACAAAAAAACAGAGGTGGCATTCAACTCTATTGTTTCCGACATATTACCGGTAGTGGGTTCAGTTAGGGTAACGGGCGTGGCGCCCGTTTCTTTTTTTTCTTCAGTAACTACTTCTACTTTTGTCTTTGATTTACAGGCTGTAAATACACAGACAAAAAAAATGAAGGATATAATTTGTTTGCTGGCGCTCATGCGTTCTTTATTTTGTGTTCCAGTAATTGATCTGGTTAATGATCTGTAACCTATTAATGTTGTTTTGTCTGATTGTATTTTTCGCATTCAGATAATTGCTGATAGCAATAATGTAATCTGCCATTCGTACATCACCTGTTTCCAATAATCGCCGGTTGGCTTCTACCAGGGTTTCTGTGTATTTGATCTGTTTATTCATCTGGTCGATCAACTGTTGCGTGGTTCTTAACTGCTGCGATAACTGCGCTACCTGCTGTGTATATTGTTTCCTGAAAAAATCACGGTAACCCTGTCTTGTCCTTTCTGAAATCGTAATCTTATCGTGTTGTAGTTTTCTTTGTTTGCCGTCATAGATGGGTACAATAACATTAAGACCGAAACTGGTTCCCCAGTTTTTATAGTACTGATCAGAAAAAGTAGTTACATAGCCACCGTCTACATAGGCATTGATCTTAGGTTTATAATTGAAATCAATCAAAGCGTCACTGTTCCTAAGTTTTAAACTGTCAATACGGTATTGCTGGTAAAAAATAGTGCTTTCCGGTTCCGGTACAACCGACAGGTCAATTGATGGCGGTTCCAGGGCTACAGCTAAAGTATCATTAACACCTGTCAAATAATTTAGCGTAGAAAAATCATTCTGATACTGCAGTTTTGCCTGGCTAATCTGTATTTCCTGTTGTTGAAGGGTTACCAGGAAACTTAAATAATCTGTTTGGCGGTAAACACCTTTTTCAGTGAGTCGCTTTAAAATCAATTCTTCTTTTTTCAACAGGGTCAGCATTCCTGTATTGAAAATAATCTGCTGCCAGTTGCCATAAGCAGTAATATATTGTGCGGTAATGGATTTATACAGGTCCTGGGCAGATACTCTACCGGAAATATGCAGAGATTCATTTAATAAGCGTATGGCTTCGTATTGGTTTTGCAGGTTGGCCTGTGGTAAAAATTGTTTCGATACCGAAATCAACTGGCTAAAGTTTGCACCGTTGGTTATGGCCCCATCATAACCCCAACCACCAAAAGTTGGAGCATAGCTATTGGTACTGTTGCCACTTACCTGCGGTTTCAAACTGGCCTGTATACGAAGACTGTCGATGAGATTGGATAGTTTCTGATTATTTAAATCTTTCAGTAATGGGCTGTTCTGGGTGGCAGTATTGAGGTAGTAGGGGAGTGATCTTTCGGCCACACGGAGGGTTGTATCCCCCCGACTGATATTGGGAACTTGCAAATGCATCATACTATCCCGGGGCTGTAAGATAGGCGCAGTGCGGGTTACAGTAGTATCAACTGGTCGCAACGGTTTAACCTGCCCATATAGAAGGGTTGTTGTAAAAAATGGGAGAAGAAACCAAAAAAAATTTCGTTTCAAAACAAGTATAGTGTTATTTGAAATGTATGGTGAAATCATGTGTGTTTGCAATGTATTGATAAGTTATGTTGAATCCTGCCATGTTACAAATCTCTTTAATAATGGCCAGCCCAAGTCCTGTGCCATCCGCATTGGAGTCTTCCTTATAAAACCGCTGGAAAATTTTACTGATATTTAATGAATGGCCGGTGGCAGTATTTTTTATTGATAAAGCCTTATCTGATAGCCTGATGGAAATTTCACCGGATTGCGGAGTGTATCGAATAACATTATTCAAAAGATTGTTAACCAGTATTTCTGCAAGGTGCTGGTGAAATGGAAGAATCACCTCATCGCAATTTACCTCCAACATAAGTTTTTTGGATACAATTAATTCTTCTCTCTCCTCCAGTTTTTTATAAAGTATCTCTGTCAGGTTTACGTTTTCATTGGGAAGGAATTGCCGGTTCTCCAGTTTGGTTAGCAGCAAAAGAGACTGGTGCAATTTGGAAAGCTTTTGCGTGGCATCTTCAATAGATAATAATTGCTGGATACTTTTTTCTTTGCCCTCAGCGTCCTGTAATAGCGCTTCTACTTTTGAACGGATGATGGCAAGTGGTGTCTGCATTTCATGTGAAGCGTTTTCGGTAAAGGATCTGAGAGCCTGATAATCCTTATGAATGCGCCGGGTCATTTTATTCAGGCTATCGTTCAGCAGGTCAAGTTCATCAATAGGCTCCCGAGATAATTGCAGTGGTTGCTGAATGGCGATATGATAATCTTTTATACTGTTGATGGTAGCATAAAAAGGATACCATAAACGCGTTACTAATTTTCGGTTGATGAGGTAATTGGATAAAAGGATGAACCCGATCATCCCTATCGTTACCAGTATAATAAGTTGCAGCAGGTCTTCCGTTTCTGTTTCGGATCTATTTACCGTTACCTCGTAATTTTTTTGATAGACCGTTACTGAAAAGATCAACTGACGGACCGATTCTTTTTCATTGTCTGCTTTATTATAAGTCTCTACACTCCTTACCTTTGCTTTCTGTATAGCCATTGGCACCTGCCGGATCTCTGTCCACTCATGTTTCGTATTCTCAATATCCGGTAACTGTTTATGCGTGTTTACATAGG
>JBBRHM010000003.1:0-59982 GCA_038222655.1 Chitinophagales bacterium
TAAAGGATGGCAAGCACCAAATCGTTTCTGTGAGGGTCAATTAACCGCCTTCTGTAAATAAATTGTTTGAATTGACCCCGCAAACTGCGGGGTCTTTTGTTGCAAACCCTAGTTTTGCAGCATGAGATCTTTTGATGAAGAATTACAGCATCTAATAACCGAAGCCTTGCAGGAAGATGTGGGTGATGGTGATCATTCAACCCTAAGCTGTATACCCACGGATAAAAAAGGCAGGGCCGTGCTAAAAATAAAACAGGATGGTATTCTGGCCGGAATGGCTGTTGCCGAAAAAATATTCCATTATAAAGAGCCCTCATCCATTTTTACCGCGTATAAAAAAGACGGCGATAGTATGGTATATGGTGAAAAGGCATTTGAAGTGGCAGCTTCTGTACACACCATTCTAACCTGCGAAAGATTAGTGCTTAACTGTATGCAGCGCATGAGCGGTATTGCCACCCTAACGCATGTCTATGCAAACAAACTTAAAGGCTATCATACCCGTTTGCTGGATACCCGAAAAACTACCCCCAATTTCAGGTTGCTCGAAAAAGAAGCGGTAAGAATCGGCGGCGGTATCAATCACCGTTTTGGTTTGTATGATATGATCATGCTGAAGGATAACCATATTGATTATTGTGGCGGACTGGAACCCGCCATCAATGCTGCGTTTGCCTATTCTCAAAATTTAGCGCAGCCTTTGAAGATAGAAATAGAGACCCGCAGCCTGGAAGATGTGCAAATCGTATGCGTAGCGGGTAAAGGGAAAGTATTCCGTATTATGCTGGATAATTTTACGCCTGAAAAAATTATAAAAGCGTTACAAATAATTGATGGAAAATTTGAAACAGAAGCAAGCGGTGGTATTAATCTAGAGACGATTGAATCCTATGCGGCTACTGGTGTAGATTATGTAAGTGTGGGTGGATTGATTCACCAGGCACAAAGCCTTGACCTTAGTTTAAAAGCGGTATTGGTATAAAAATCATTTTTGTTACCTGTTAAATAGTATTGCATGAACAAAAAAAATAAACCCGATGCAAGGGGATTTATTTTCAGTACTGATCCCAACTTTCGATTTGAAGCGGATGAGCAACCTGAAGCTGAAACCCTTGCCACTGCTCAGCAAAAATTGCGTATCCGTTTAGATACGAAACAAAGAGCAGGCAAAGCAGTAACATTAGTTACCGGCTTTGTGGGGGTTGATACTGACCTGCAAGAGCTGGGTAAAAAATTAAAAAATTTTTGCGGCACCGGTGGAAGTGTAAAAGATGGGGAAGCTATTATCCAGGGAGATCAGCGCGATAAAGTGTTGCAATGGCTACTGAAGAACGGATACACGAATACAAAACGAATATGATACTCCCAAGAGTACCCTTACTTGCCTTGCGTTTCCAGCGACACAGTTCTCTATCTTTTTATTTTCAAGCCGTTATCCCACAAAATTGATTTTCCTGTGACTTCCATCGCAATAAGGCTTCTTCTCTGATGCGCCGCAGCGGCATAAAGCAGTGGTTCCTTTTTTAATCTCTACTTCGCCATTACTTAGTGTGATATGGCAATCGGTGGTTATAACAATCGGCCCGTTAGGTCTGATTTGTATATTTACGATTTGTGCTGCCTCACTGTTAATACCGGGTTGTTCATTCATGTCTGTCTTTTTTTCTTCGTTCATAAAAAAACTTAATGCGCCACTGGGGCATTTTCTTATCTGTTCAATAATTGTTTTGGTATTGCTGCCCTGCATATTTACCCAGGGACGTTTAGTAGGATCAAATACATTTTTTAGTTCTGTCCAGCAGATGCTGCTGTGAATACAGGTATCAGGTTTCCAGACAACCGTTACTTTGCCATCGGTATATTTGAAAGTAGAAAGAGGCATGCTTGTTACTAATTTCTGATTTAAAAATACACATCAATCCCTAATAATCAATCTCGAGTTTTAGTCGGTCCTTTAATTCTTTAACCAGTGGGTATTGCGCGGCGATATGTTCAAATTTCTGTTTACTGTTCAATCGCATATGAACGGGAATATCTTCTTTCTCTCCCGCTTCAACAAGCACTTCAAACAGTATAGCCCGATTATTAAACTCTTTGTGCAGGTGCTCAAGCAACATCATTTTTTCCTGTTCCACAAATTTTTGAGAAGTAAGGGCAGACACGGTAACGGTAAAACGGATATCATTTTCAATGGCGAGTCTGGCTGTTTTGAAAGTGCCGGCAGAAGAATGTTTTAATTGTTTTTCCAATTGTACCGTAAAACTTTCCCACGATTGGCGGAGTCTTTCCATGCTTAGTGTTTGCGATTCCTTAACTTCTTCTATCTCATACGTGTCGCCATATTTTTCACGTAATGTGTCTAATAAATTTCTCTTATTTCCGTTAACGGCAGCAGCTTTCAGTGCAGGGTTGGGGGGAAGGGGTTGCTTACTAACTTGTACGGGATTGGCTGTCGGCGACTGGCTGACTGGCTTTTGTTCTATATACAATTTTGCTTCCTTTTCCGGAACTTTTATAGAATTGAGCTGCAAGGGAGCTATCGGCTTTGTTCTGAATGCTACCGGTCCATCAAGGCGTTTTTTTTTAACAAGACCGTCACTGCCCGAAGAAAGTTCAATGGCCTGTTGCAGAAAATTGAGTTTGATTAATACCAGTTCCACATGCAATCTTTTATTGCGTGCCATTTTATAATTGATCTCGGCTTCGTTCAGAATATTCAAGGCACTTACCAGGTAAGAGATACCTGTGTTTCCCGCAGTATCTATGTATTTACACTGCATTCCTTCCACCACTTCGAGTAAGCCTGCCGATTTAGGATCTTTACAAACGAGCAGGTTGCGTATAAATTCCGCAAAGCCGTTCAATACCATATCACCTTCAAAACCTTTCCGGTTTATTTCATCAAACAATAACATGGATGCTGCCATATCCTGTTGCTGCATGGCGTCCAGCATTTTGAAATAATAATCCTCATCCAATATATTCAGGTGCTCCAGCGTGTTCTGGTAAGTAACGGCTCCATTGGTAAAACTCACAATCTTATCCAGAATACTCAATGAGTCTCGCATACAACCTTCACTTTTTTGCGCAATTACCTGAAGGGCAGCTTTTTCTGCTTTGATCTCTTCTTTCGAAACGATCTCCTGCAAATGCGTTACTGTATCGTTATTCGTAATCCTTTTAAAATCGAATATCTGGCAACGGCTTAAAATGGTGGGTAAGATTTTATGCTTTTCTGTAGTGGCTAAAATAAATATGGCATAAGGCGGCGGTTCTTCCAGTGTTTTTAAAAAAGCGTTGAAGGCGCTGGCACTTAGCATGTGTACCTCATCTACTATATACACTTTGTATTTGCCGGCCTGTGGTGCAAACCGCACCTGTTCTACAAGTGAACGGATATCATCCACCGAGTTGTTACTGGCTGCATCCAGTTCATGAATATTGAGTGAAGTGCCCGCATCAAAAGAAACACAGCTGTTACAGGTATTACAGGCTTCTCCCTCCGCCGTTTGGTTGGTACAATTAATAGTTTTGGCAAGAATACGTGCACAGGTTGTTTTACCCACACCCCTCGGTCCGCAAAATAAAAATGCATGCGCCAGCTGGTTATTCCTGATGGCATTTTTAAGCGTGGTGGTAATATGAGACTGCCCCACAACCGTATTAAAATTCTGGGGTCTGTACTTCCGGGCTGAAACGATAAACTTATCCATAGCAGGGTTGCAAGATATGCAGAAGAGTCAAGGTTCAGGTGTAAGGGCACAGGAGTTTTTTGCACAATTTTCTGAAACCTGGTTCCTTTATTTATACGCCATTTCAGGATGCCTCTCAAAAGGCTTTGATTCATCAAATAAATACCGGAAGGTTATCATGCGCCGGCTTTGCACACCATTGAGGCTTTTGTAAATATTAATCATCTTAGGGTTCCAGTCACCGGCCCAGCCCATTTCGTATTGCGTATACCAACCCTTATTCTGTACCAGCAAACCGCATTCATAGATCATAAAACTATCTATTCCCAATGCCTGGTATTTAGGTACCACACCAAAAGCAAGACCTGTAAGCCGTTTATTATAGCCTGTTTTTTTCATCCATAATAAACGCAGTTTTTCTATCCATCCAAATTTGCCGTTGAAATGTTTGAAGTATTGGTTCAGGTCAGGAATATTAATGAACATGGCAATCGGTTCTTCTTTGTAATAGGCGAACCATACCAGGCGTTCATCCATAATGGGTTTCATGGTATTGAATAATTTAATCACCTGTTCTTTGGTGATCTCTTTGGCTTCTCCATGTTGCGCCCAGGCCGCATTGTAAACTGTAGCAAAATCTCCGGCATATTTTTCCAGATTTTTTAATTCAACATGTTTGGCTTCATACCCCGGTTTAGTTTTGAACTTGGCATGGCGTTCAGGAAAACGCGGCGGTAAAGCGTCATCCACTTTCATGGAATAGTAATACTGGTTATAATAATTCTGAAAACCATATCCTGAAAATAAGGCTTCGTAGTAAGAAGGATTAAATGACATACCATACATGGGCTCATCATTAAAACCCTCTACCATCAGTCCCCACCATTTATCACGGTCGCCAAAATTGATCGGCCCGTCCATAGCTTCCATGCCTTTGCTTTGCAGCCAGGCTTTAGCAGTATCAAATAAAATATTGGCAAGGGGTTGATCATTAATGCTGTCGAAAAATCCCACGCCACCAGTTTTGAAATCTGTTCCTTTATTAATGTATTTCGAATTGGTAAAAGCGGCGATACGGCCAATTAGAGCACCTGTATCATCTTTGGCTATCCAGCGTTTAACTTCACCATATTTGAAGTTTTTATTTTTAGCGGGATCAAAAACATCTTTTACTTCTTTATCCAGCGGGCGGATATACGCGGGGTTACTATGGTTCATCAAAACATTTACCGCTAAGAAATCTTTTGCCGTTCCGTTATCAGTTACTTCAATCACCTGCATGGAAAAATAATTAGGAAACGAAAGTAAGCAATCTCAAAAATCTTTCACACAAAGGGGGTGAAGAAAACAAAACCTTTACCGTCTTTGCTATCTTCGCCATTTTGCGTGAAAAAAAATCACAGGTTTGCTAAAAGTGTGGCCGCCACTACGCCCGCGGTCTCAGCCCTCAACCGGGTTGCCCCTAAACTTACCGGCAGGTAAAGATTATCCAATGCCAGCTTTATTTCTTCAACACTAAAATCTCCTTCCGGGCCTATCAGTATTTCGGTTTCTGCAGATGCAGAAATATTTGTAATGAATTGTTTTTTCTCTTCTTCACAATGCGCGATAAGTTTTTGCTGATAGGAAGATTGAAGAATATGATTTTTTAAAGTAACAGGCTCATGCAGCCAGGGCAGCCAGGCCTGTTGGCTCTGTAACATGGCAGCTATAAGAATTCCATTCATTCTTTCATAACGAAAACGGGTATTTTCAGTTCGGTGGCAGATTAATGGCTGAATATTACGCACGCCAATCTCTGTAGCTTTTTCCAGGAACCACTCAAAACGATTAGCATTTTTTAGTAAAGAAATTGCGATGCTGATTTTTTTTGCAGGCGTGGGAATGGATTTGCTTTCTTCAATCAACACAACTGTTTTCTTTTTGTCTTCACTTACAATACTTGCTGAAGCCAACATACCTTGTCCATTGGTGATCCGCAATTTTTCTCCTGTCTTCATTCGCAATACCTGGATGCAATGTTTACTGGATTCTTCACTCAATGTAACATGAGAAGAAGTTTGCAATAGGGTAGGTTCGTAAAAAAAGGGATACAGCATAAGGTAAGAAGTACAAGCTTAGCGGTACGAAAATATAGTCAGAAAAATTAGTAAAAGCATATTCGTGCTTAGTAATGCATAACGCCAACTTAAAAGGGTGCATCATTCTCAAACCCTTCATCAAAATCACCGCCATTCATTTTGCTTCCTTTCTGAATAAAGAGTTTACCGGTATCGCCGCCTGCTGCAGGTGGAGTTGGGGGTCCAACTGGTTTCCAATTACTACCTAACCCTGCAATACCGCTATCTCCATCCCATTCTTCAAATTTCTGAATATCTAATTTGGCCCTGAGTTTAATTGTTTCAAGCGAACCATTACGATGTTTGGCAATGCGGATATGTGTTTCACCATGCGTACTTTCACCATGTTCATTATTCATTACCTCATAATATTCCGGACGGTAAATAAACATAACCATATCAGCATCCTGTTCAATAGCACCCGATTCACGGAGATCGCTTAGCTGAGGCATCTTACTTTCTTTTCTTGTTTCTACTGCACGGCTTAACTGGCTCAAGGCAATAATGGGCACGTTTAATTCTTTGGCCAGTGCTTTCAGGTTACGGGAGATATTACTGATTTCCTGTTCACGGTTACTGCCCCTGTCGCCAGTACCGCTCATTAACTGCAGGTAGTCAATGATGATGATGCCCACATTGTGTTTGTTCACCAGTCGTCTCGCTTTTGCGCGAAATTCAAAAATATTTAAGGCTGCTGTATCATCAATAAAAATGGGTGCAATCTCTAATTTTTTAATCCCTTTGCTCAGTAACTGTTCGTATTCGTGATTTTCTAATTTACCCCTGCTGATCTTTTCCATTTTTATTTCACTCTCTGCGCTCAGGATACGTTGCACCAATTGAGAGGCGCTCATCTCCAGCGAAAAGAAACCTACAGGAACAGGTTTGGTTGGATGTAATGCCGAATTCCTCGCCAGGTTAAGGGCAAAGGCTGTTTTACCCACAGAGGGTCTTGCCGCTAAAATAATCAGGTCAGTGGGTTGCCAGCCATAGGTAACCCTGTCCAGTGTGGGAAAGCCGCTGGGTACGCCGGATATATCTTCTGTTTTGGTTCGTAATTCATCGATACGGTTAATGGTCTTGGCCAATACATTCCCAATATCCTCAAAATTCTTTTTCAGGTAATTGTTGGTAATATTGAACATCTTGGTTTCGCTCTCATCCAGCAGGTCAAATACATCGGTGCTGTCTTCATAGGCATCGCCAATAATTTCGCCACTGATCCGTATGAGCTCCCGCTGAATAAATTTCTGCAAAACAATTCTTGCATGCGCTTCAATATTCGCAGTAGAAACAACGGAATTGGTGAGTTTGGTTACATAATAGGGGCCGCCAACCGCATCCAGTTGTTCCCGCATTTTCAATTCTTCCACCACGGTAAGAATATCGATGGGCATGCTCTTCTGCTGCAGACCCTGCATGGCTTTGTAAATAAGCTGGTGCGCCTCAACATAAAAACATTCTGGTTTTACGATCTCCGTAACTGTATCAAAAGCACTTTTTTCCAGCATGATGGCCCCCAATACAGCTTCTTCCAGTTCCTTGGCCTGAGGCGGTACTTTGCCATAAACCATGGTGCTCATATCAATCGAGGGCTTTCTTCTTTTACGGTCTTTATTCAGGCTGGTGAGATCCATGTTCAGGTTAGTTCGGTTATTTTGGTTAGTAAACTTTGTGTGCTTCTTTGCCGATAGGATCCCGTGTTACGAAATTGTTACCAGCCAGGTAAGGGGAGCGAATATATGTTTTACAATTTGGCATCAGGAAATTTTTTTATGCAAATTTTCATCCACAGGTTTCCACATCTCTATTCACATATTTAGGCGTCTCGTTAACACAATTTACTATGGTTATCCACTAAAATCAAAAGTTTTCCGCCGCATGATTGTCATAATTAACATTGTGCTGTGAAGAAAAAATTATTTTAAATATTACGGCTTTACTGGTTAAATGATGTAACTAAGGGAGAGTGAAATGGTGAGTGTGAGTGGTCAATAGTCACAGGAAAATAGTTGTAATAGGCCTGGGCAGCTTTATTTAACTCACTACTCACTACTCACCATTCACAATTCCTCCTCACCTAAACTTTATCACCTATTTTTGACCCCCGTAAAGAGGAAGCAACTATGACGATTAGTTATAACTGGTTACATGATTACCTGCCCGAAACCATTGAGCCTGAAAAATTATCCAGGATTCTTACTTCTATAGGCCTGGAAGTGGAAAGCCTGGAGAAATATGAAAGTATCAAAGGCAGTTTGTCCGGCTTGTTGGTTGGGGAAGTGCTGGAATGCATACCGCACCCCAATGCCGACAAATTAAAACTTACCAAGGTAAATATAGGCGTACAAGAACCCCTTCAGATTGTATGCGGGGCCAATAATGTGGCAGCGGGACAAAAAGTGGTGGTTGCCCAAACCGGGATTACGATTTATCCATTGACCGGAGAGCCCCTCACCATGCGGGTTGCAAAAATACGGGGGGAGGAAAGTCATGGAATGATCTGTGCCGAGGATGAAATAGGATTGGGAACAGATCATGCAGGCATTATTGTATTACCGGCTAATGCTTCGATAGGCGCACCTGTCGCTGAATATTTTCAATTTTATTCAGATTGGATTTATGAAATTGGTCTAACGCCCAATCGGATGGACGCCATGAGTCATTTGGGAGTGGCGAAAGATGTTTGTGCCTGGCTTACGCATCACCAACAGGAAACCCGTTCCAAAACTCCGTTTAATAATGCCTTTAAAACAGATAATACCAACCTAACCATACAGGTAATGGTAGAAAATAAGGAAGACTGTCCAAGGTATAGTGGGGTCACCTTATCCGGCGTTACCGTAAAAGAATCACCTAAATGGCTTAAGGATAGATTACAGGCCATCGGTTTGCGCCCGATCAATAATATTGTTGATATCACTAATTATATATTACACGAAACCGGTCAGCCACTCCATGCATTTGATGCTGACGCGATTACCGGCAATATGGTCATCGTCAAAAATCTTCCCGCAGGCACTAAATTTCTATCATTGGATGAGAAGGAAAGAAGCCTCAATGCAGAAGACCTCATGATTTGTAATACCCAAAACGGTATGTGTATGGCAGGCGTTTTTGGTGGATTGAATAGCGGGGTTAAAGCCACCACGACAAATATATTTTTAGAAAGCGCTTTTTTCAATCCCGTTAGCATCCGCAAAACATCAGTCCGTCATGAATTACGCACGGATGCCGCCACCCGTTTTGAAAAAGGGGTGGATATTTCCAATACGCTGAATGTCTTGAAAAGGGCAGCTATAATGATTAAAGAAATAGCCGGTGGCTCAATAACCAGTGAGATAGTGGATCTGTATCCCGATCCAAAACCAAGAAACGAGATTACCCTAAAAAATCATTACCTCAAAAAATTAAGTGGTAAGAATTATCATGCCGATAAAATCAAAAGAATATTAACCGCCCTTGGGTTTGAAGTTCTCAAAGAGGGCCAGGATGAAATTCGCGTAGCAGTACCCTACAGTAAACCCGATGTTATCATTCCTGCAGATATCGTGGAAGAAGTATTGCGTATCGATGGTCTGGATAGTATCGACATTCCATCAGCCATCACTATCAGCCCCGCGGTAGAAGAACTGGGATTGAAAGAATCACTGAAAGATAAAATTGCCAATTACCTCGTAGGACAAGGGTTTGCCGAGATTTTTACCAATTCAATTACTAACAGTAAATATTTTGATGAGGCCGTATTGGCAACTACGGTAAAGATGATCAATAATCTGAGCGTAGAGTTGGATGTATTAAGGCCCTCCATGGTAGAAACCGGGTTGGAAGCCATTTCCTATAACATCAACCGGCGTAATAACAACCTGCAGTTTTTTGAATACGGTAAAACCTATTTAACCAAAGAAGTCGGTAACTATATCGAAGAAGAACATCTTTGTTTATACACTACCGGACTGGATCATGAAAATGCCTGGCAGGCCAAAAGCAGGCCACAGGATTTTTACCGCATAAAAGGGTTGGCCACTGCCATTGTAACCTTATGTGGCCTGGAGGATATCCGATTTTCGAAAACCGATGAGCCCGGTTTGGTACTCGATATTAAACATGAAAAAAAACGCCTCGGTAAATTAATAGAAGTTAGCAAACAGCAACTGCAGCATTTTGATATCAGGCAACAAGTGTTCATACTGGATATTTCATTTGCTACCTTACTGGATGCCGTGGGAAAAAATAAGATCCGTTACCAGGAAGTAAATAAATTTCCTGTTATGCAACGAGACCTGGCCCTGGTGGTTGCCAGCTCTACCAGCTTTGAAGCCATTGAGAATACCGTGAAAAAAATTAAGCTCGCCAAGCTAATTGATATGCGTTTGTTCGATGTGTTTGAAAGCGATAAACTCGGCACTGACAAAAAATCGATGGCCATCAGTTTTACTTTTTCCGATAACGAAAAAACGCTTACCGATAAAGAAGTGGATAGCATGGTAGCGAAGCTGGTACAGGGTTTTGAAAATGATTTGGCTGCCGAGATCAGGAAATAACCATCTGCTAACCGTGAATAATAAGTGCAGTAAAAATGCATAACTCTTCTACTTTGCTGTTATCTTAGATAGATGGTTGATCTTGCGTTACAGATAAAAAGCATCCAGGACAAACTTCAGCAACTGCTGAAACAGCAGGCTTTGCTGCAGCGGGAAAACCAGCGGTTACAAAAAGAATTGGACAAAGCCACCATACTGAGTAATGAAAAAGACCTATCACTGCGCTCCATCCGGCAGCAGGTGGATGCACTGAAACTGGGTTCAGGAAATCTTACGGAAACAGAAAAAATCGCATTGGGTAAACGTATTGATGGCTACCTCAAAGAAATTGATAAATGCCTTGCCCTGTTAAATACCTGATTATGTCTGAACTGATACCCGTAAATATTGTCATTGCCGATCGGAGTTACCGACTTAAAATTGAGTCTCGGGATGAAGAAATGGTTCGAAAAACGGCTAATCTCATCAATGATAAAATCACCGAATTCAAAACCCATTTTGCCGGTAAGGATATGCAGGATTATGTGTCAATGGCATTACTTTGGTTTGCTACCGAACAAAACCAGTCGGGCATTGATCTTGTAAAATGGGATGAAGCAGCAGCCAGACTTACATCACTCGAAAAAATGGTAGATAAGGCTCTTACGGAAAACCAGATCTAAGCAGGAGCTACGAACTTCGAGGTATGAAGTAGCAACTGAGTCTATTTCAAATGTATCCCCCAAACCACTTCCTACTTCGTGCTTCAAACTTCTAACATAGTATCCTACTTATTAATTATCTTCGCTTTCTATCATTTACTTATTAGAGAAAATGAGATGTGATCAGCGAAATATGATTCCGAATTATTTTAAAACTTGCCAAAACTATGGACCAGAACGTTCTATTGATGATAATTGGTGTCACTGCACTAATTGTGGGGCTTATAGCGGGTAGATTCCTTTTCGCTAAAAATACAAAAAAACAGGTTGAAGATGCTGAGCACCAGGCTCAGATTATTTTAAAAGAAGCCGAACTCAGGTCCGAGACCATTAAAAAGGAAAAGCAGCTTGAGGCTAAAGAAAGATTTGTTCAGCTGAAGTCGGATTACGACCGGGATGTACTTGAACGTAACCGCAAACTGGGCGAATCTGAAAACCGCGCTAAACAGAAAGAGATCACCATCAACCAGAAAGAAACTGCATTAGACAAGCAGATCAAGGAAAATGATGTGATCAAAGACAACCTGAACCGTCAGATCGAAGTGGTTAACCAGAAACGTACCGAACTCGAAAAGCACCAGGAAGAGCATATACGCCGGTTGGAGAAAATTGCCGGTCTCAGCGCGGAAGAGGCCAAATCTCAATTAATTGAAAGCCTGAAGCAGGAAGCACATAGCCAGGCCCTCACTTTACAGCAGGAGATTATTGAAGATGCCAAACTGAAGGCCAATAAAGAGGCACGTAAGATTGTTATCCAGTCTATCCAACGCACCGCCGCTGAAGTAACCATTGAAAATACGGTTACCGTATTCAACCTGGAAACCGATGAGATTAAGGGACAGATTATTGGCCGTGAGGGTCGTAATATCCGTGCCATCGAAGCTGCCACTGGTGTTGACCTCATCGTTGATGATACGCCGGAAGCCATCATCCTATCCTCATTTGATCCCTTACGCAGGGAGATTGCCCGTTTAAGTTTACAACGCCTGGTTTCGGATGGCCGTATTCACCCCGCCCGCATTGAAGAAGTGGTTGAAAAAACACGCCGCCAGCTTGAAGAGCAGGTAATGGAAATAGGTGAGCGTACCGTAATTGAAATGGGTATTCATGGTTTGCATAAAGAACTGGTTCGCATTGTTGGAAAAATGCGTTTCCGTTCCTCTTATGGTCAGAACCTGTTAATGCATAGCCGTGAAACAGCTAATCTTTGCGGTGTAATGGCGGCAGAACTGGGAATGAACCCCAAACTGGCCAAACGTGCCGGTCTCTTGCACGATATAGGTAAAGTACCCGATGAAGAAACTGAATTGACTCACGCCCTGCTCGGAGCCAAATTAGCCGAAAAATATGGTGAAAATCCGGCAGTTGTAAATGCTATCGGCGCCCACCACGATGAAATGGAGATGCAATATGTAATTTCCCCCATCATCCAGGCCTGTGATGCCATCAGTGGCGCCAGACCCGGTGCCAGGAGAGAGATCATGCAGCAATACCTGCAACGTATCAAGGACCTGGAAAACCTGGCCATGGCTTACCAGGGTGTTGAAAAAGCTTACGCCATCCAGGCCGGTCGTGAATTACGGGTAATAGTAGAAGCAGATAAAGTAACAGATATTGACAGCGATAAGCTGAGTTTTGAAATAGCCCAGAAGATTCAGACAGAAATGACCTATCCTGGTCAGATTAAAGTAACGGTAATCAGAGAAAAACGCGCAATTAATGTAGCCCGGTAAAAAATTACTAATTACTAGCTACTAATTACTAATTTTTTCTCTACCTTTGCCGTCCGCAAAAATTAAAAGTTATGGACGCAGCAGTTCAGTTTGTACACGATCAAATGACAACCAAAAAGAACCATCCTTCCTTTAAGGCTGGTGATAATGTTACCGTCAATTACAAAATCGTGGAAGGTGGTAAAGAGCGTATCCAGAGTTTCCGTGGAGACGTGATCAAATTACAGGGAAATGGTGCTACCGCATCTTTTACGGTGCGTAAGATATCTGATGGAATAGGTGTTGAACGTTTGTTCCCCATACTTTCTCCGAATGTTGACTCTATCATCCTGAATAAAGCAGGTAAAGTACGTCGTGCGAAATTGTATTATTTGCGCGAGCGCAGTGGTAAAAGTGCCCGTATCAAAGAAAAGCGTTTCTAAGATTCGTTTTATAAATAATTTAAGCGGAAGTTTAGTAACTACTAAGCTTCCGCTTTTTTATGAAAGTGCAGCACAGAGATTAACATTATTTAATTGGGCATCGTCTGTTTTGCATTAACTTTACTTTTCTTAAAACAAAAATTTATGGGCAACTTAGGATTTCAAGAGATATTGCTAATTGCAGTAGTAGTACTTGTATTATTTGGTGGAAGAAAAATTCCTGAATTTATGAGAGGTTTAGGAAAAGGTATCCGTGAATTCAACGATGCAAAGAACAATGTGAAAAAAGAACTGGAAGAAGGCATGAAAGAAAAGGATCAAACCACTACCACCACCACCACTACCACGCAACCGTAATCATCTCCAAAAGCATTTTAGCCTTTGTTTCGTTACTCCACAATCAAAGACTATCATACCGCATTACAGAACGGCCAAACCACCTGTGTGGAGGCCGTTCATTTTTATTTGCAAGCTATACAGGCGAATCATCACCTTAACGCTTTTCTGGAAGTTTTTGCAGAAGAAGCCCTGAAACGTGCGACTGTATTGGATATGCAGCGTACAACAAACCAGCCCTTAGCTAAACTACATGGGGTGATTGTTGGATTAAAAGATGTACTTTCTTACAAAAATCATCATCTCTCTGCTTCTTCACACATTCTCGAAAATTTTACCGCCGTTTACGATGCCACGGTTGTAGAAAAAATATTAGACGAAGGTGCCATCATTATTGGGCGGCAGAATTGCGATGAATTTGCCATGGGCAGCAGCAATGAAAATTCTGCCTTTGGCGCAGTGAAAAATGCGCTTGATGAAACACGCGTACCCGGTGGCTCCTCTGGTGGTTCTGCAGTAAGCGTGCAGGCTGGTTTGTGCATGGTTAGTCTGGGCAGCGATACGGGGGGGTCCGTACGACAGCCGGCAGATTTTTGTGGCGTGGTGGGTCTCAAACCTACATATGGTCGTGTATCAAGGTATGGACTGGTGGCGTATGCTTCTTCTTTTGACCAGATAGGAATATTTGCGGGCACCGTAGAAGATGCTGCATTACTACTCGAAGTTATAGCCGGGAAAGATGCGTTTGACAGCACTGTTTCTCAACAACCCGTTCCTGCTTATTCCCAACAGTTGGAAATTGCAGCAAGGCCCCGGCATATTGCTTATTTTAAAGAAGCTTTGGAGCACCCCGCTCTTGATCCCGAAATAAAGGCACAATTTGAATCGTTTATCAAAAAATTAACGGTAAATGGGCATATTGTTAAAGCCATTGATTTTGAACTACTTGAATATATAGTTCCAACATACTATGTTTTAACCACTGCCGAAGCATCCAGCAATTTATCGCGCTATGATGGGGTTAAATATGGATACCGTGCACCGCTGGCTAATGCCAATCTCACGGACTTATATAAAGAATCGCGAAGCCGGGGCTTTGGAAAAGAAGTACAACGAAGGATCATGCTCGGAACCTTTGTGTTAAGTGCCGGATATTTTGATTCGTATTTTACTAAGGCTCAACAGGTTAGACAAGTATTACGTAATCGGGCTGATTCAATTTTTTCTGAATTTGATGCAATTATTTCTCCCACAGTTCCCTCACCGGCTTTTAAAATTGGTGAGAAGAACAGTGATCCTGTAGAAATGTTTCTGGCAGATATTTATACTGTTTTTGCCAACCTGGTGGGGATACCCGCAATTTCCATCCCGCTCTTCAAACACTCCAACGGAATGCCTTTTGGGCTGCAGGTAATGACTTCTCATTTCAATGAGTTACCTTTGCTGAGCCTTTCAAAACAGTTTATGCTAATCGCTGATTAAACTTAAAGGCAAAGCCGGACTTATAGATCCGGCATCAAAACCAACTGCTACCAGCCAACTGCTATTATTAATCAAAAATGAAAAGGTAGCCTATGAAATGGTTTAAACTTACATTCAGTCTGGGTAATATTATTGCTGTATCCAAATTCAGTTTGGGATACTTCGCTTTGTTGGTAATTAGTCTTACCACTATGTCCTTTACTGATCCGTTAAATAAACGTGCCACGGGTTTTACCGTAGATTCTATAGCAGATTCTACAGTAAATGATAAATCCGTTTTTAAAAGCCTGTTTACTTACAAGAATGTTGATGACAGTAAACCGAATGATGTCCAATTAAATCCACAAGCCGTTTCTTTTGTACAGGAGTATATCCGCAAACAGGGTCAAGAACTGGAAAAAATGAAAAGCTGGGGTAAGCCTTATTTTGACCTGTACGATAATGTACTCGAATCATACGGTATACCTAAGGAGATGAAGTATTTGAGTGTGATTGAAAGTCACCTTGTTTCTGGTCTTGTTTCCTGGGCAGGTGCCGTAGGCCCCTGGCAGATAATGCCGGATGAAGCTAAACGATTTGGTCTGCGTACGGGTTCGGTAGATGAAAGAATGGACTATTTTAAAAGTACCACTGTAGCCGCACAACTGATGAAAGAATTACATGACCAGTTTGGCGACTGGCTCCTCGTAGTGGCTGCGTATAATGGCGGTGCTGGAAGTGTGAGAAAAGCCATTAGAAAATCGGGTAGCCGCGATTTCTGGGCCCTCCAGTATTATTTGCCGGAAGAGACACGTAATCATGTAAAGAAATTTATTGGAACGCATTATGCTTTTGAAGGTGCTGGCGGATGGACCACGATGACAGCTTCAGAAGCCAAGGCTCAGAAATTTGCTTCTTCTGAACTCGTACCTCAGATCACTACCGAAGATATAAACAACACTACACTTGTTGAAATAAGCGGACGCTATAATTCATCCATTATTGCAAATGGCTTATCCCTGGATATTAACCAGTTTAATAAATGGAACCCCGGATTTGATAAGTCATTATCTGAAGGCAAAAAATATTCCATGCGTTTAGATAAAGATAAAGCCGCTGCATTTGAGGCGCGCAAAGGAAATTTATTGATGGAATCTGTTAGGGCCCTTATTCAGGGAACAACTGTTTCCAACTAATATATTTTTACCAGCGCCCTTGCCCCTTGTGTGAAAATTTTTTTCCGCAAAGGTGCAAGGGCGCATTTTTCTTGAGCATTATCTATGCTGTAATACCTGTTTAATCGCTTCTGCTTTTAATAAACATTCTTCATATTCGTTCTCAGGCTCACTATAGGCAGTGATGCCACCCCCCACTAAATAGCCAAGGTATTTTTCTTTTGCATTATAAAGAATACTTCGGATGACTACATTAAAATCAAAATCTTTTTCCGGGCTTATATAGCCTACTGCACCGGAGTAAATGCCTCGTTTGGTGCTTTCATATTGTTCAATAAGTTGCATCACTTTTCGTTTGGGCGCGCCTGTCATACTGCCCATAGGGAAGGTAGCCTGCAGAATCGCTGCCAGGTCAACGCCTTCCTTTACTTCACCGGTAATAGTGGAAATCATCTGATGAACCTGGGGGAAACTATACACGCCAAAAAGTTCTTCTACTTTTACAGTTCCTTCTTTGCAAATCCGGCTAAGGTCGTTCCGCACAAGGTCAACGACCATTACATTTTCACTCCTGTCTTTTTCGCTTTTTTGTAATTGCTGTTTCAGGCTTTCGTCGGCTTGAGTGTTGGTAGGGTCTCTTTTAAAAGTTCCTTTGATGGGTTGAGAAAGTAGCTGGTTATTTTTTTTCTGCAGGTATCTTTCAGGGCTGGCGCATAACAAATATTTTTCCTCAATACGGTAGAAGCAGGAAAAAGGGTTCGGAGAAATAGAAGTGAGTTGTTCATACACATGCAAGGGATCTATGACTACTTCTGTAGCAAAAAATTCCTGGCAGAAGTTGAGCTCGTAACAATCGCCACGCTGGATGTGTTTGCGTATGTTACGGATTTTAGTAAGGTATTCCTGTTTATTTATCCGGGCCTGTATTTCCACGGAGTATGAACCCTGGTCCATGCTCCGTGGACAATCCAGAATCTCCTGGTAAATAACCGCAGGATCTTTTGTAAGAGCGTGTATGGTGAGCTGATGATTGGTTAATTGCAAAACCGTTTCAGGGCGAAAAAAGAAAATATCCGGAAAACCGATATGGTCTGGATGTGAAGAAGATAAAGGATCTATTTCATTCTTGAGATCATAACTGATATGACCAAAAAGCCAATCGGTCTGTGCTGCGCAAAAATGGCTGAGCCTGGTAAGAATATTTTTTTCGGGTGAAAATATTTCAGCAGCACCCGCTGCTACCAAACATTCCACGCTTTGGTGTGAAGAAAGATATTGATGGTTATCCAGAAAAGAACAAATGTTGAACTGGTTTGCCCAGTGCAACATTTGCTGCTTGGTATTATCCAGATTCTGTATGGGGAAAGTGGCAGTGGTTCTTTTCACCTTGCAAATGGGTGATTATTAGAAATCATCCTCTTCATCATCATCAAAACCACCACTCTTATCATTAAAAAGATCAAACTCTTTAAAGTCATCATCTAATTTAAAGTCGTCCTCTTCTTCTTTCTTTTTTGCCGGGCCGCTTACTGCTTTCTTGCCTTTGCTTTTGGGTATATCAAATTCATCAAAATCCGGATCCCAGTCATCCTCCTCTTCGGGCTTCTCCCATTCGTCATCAACTTCTTCAGCCTCATCCTCTTCCTCCTCTTCTTTCCCTTTTTTGCCTGATGCTTTAGGGGCGGCTTTTTTTACAGATGGTTTTGTGTCCATCTCATCATCCCCGTCATCCAAATCATCATCTCCGTCTAATGGCTTTTTGCTTTTAGCGGCTGGCTTTTCTCCGGCATTTTTTGCCGGTGTACTTTTCGGTCTAGTGGATTTGCCATCCTTATCAGATTTCGCTGCCATATCCTAATATGATTATTGCGTAAAATTTAAACGCAAATGATTATTAACCAAAAAAACTTTTCAATCACAAATGAAATGCCAATTAATATTTTAAATATGTACGATCTGGTCCCTTCCAGGCCCATTGGATACATATTTAACCGGTGCACCTATATATTTATTGATAAACTCTATATAGGTATTCATGGTTGCAGGTAATGCCGATGCTTCTTTTATTGCGGTTGTATCCTGCTTCCATCCTTTAAAATTCTGGAGTACAGGATCTATTATCAGTCTTGATATCTGGAAAGGAATTTCCTGTGTTTCCTTACCGTTAATAGAATACGCTGTACACACTTTTAATTCTTCAAAGGCATCCAGCACATCAGCCTTTGTCATAATTATTTTTGTAACACCATTAATCATACAGGCATACTTCAAAGCTACAAGATCTATCCATCCGCAACGACGGGGCCTTCCGGTTGTGGCGCCGAATTCATTACCCGTTTTGCGCAGTTCTTCGCCGGTTGCATCACTTAACTCGGTAGGGAAAGGGCCGCCACCCACTCTTGTACAATATGCTTTGGTAACCCCCATTACTTCATTGATCTGTTTAGGCGATACCCCAAGACCCGTGCAAACACCGGCTGAAATGGTGTTGGAAGATGTGACAAAAGGGAAAGTTCCGAAATCAATATCCAGCATACTTCCCTGGGCGCCTTCGGCCAACACTTTTTTACCTGCCGTGATCTGGTTGTTGATGAAATATTCACAATTGATCACATTCAGCGTTTTCAGAAATTCCAATGCCTCAAAAAATTCTTCTTCCCATGCGGAAATATCTTCAATAAAATGAAAATTATCCAACAGCTTCTGGTGCTTTAACCTTAGCTTAATATATTGGGTAGTGAAACTTCTGTCATGCAGATCCCCTACACGGATGGCATTTCTGCCCGTCTTATCCATGTACGCGGGGCCAATTCCTTTTAAGGTTGAACCGATCTTGTTTTCTCCCTTGGAGAGTTCAGATGCTTTATCCAGTGCCCTGTGTGTGGGAACAATGATATTGGTCTTGTCGGAAATAAAAAGATTTTTCCGTACATCAATACCAAACGCTGCTACTGCATCGCATTC
Organism: Chitinophagales bacterium; assembly: GCA_038222655.1. Classification (GTDB taxonomy): domain Bacteria; phylum Bacteroidota; class Bacteroidia; order Chitinophagales; family Chitinophagaceae; genus Sediminibacterium. The sequence continues at coordinate 19,149 of JBBRHM010000003.1, forward strand.
GCGTTTAAGTGTTACAGGATCCAGTACTACGCCATTGCCGATAATATTAATTGCGTTCTGATGAAATATTCCAGAGGGTATCTGGTGCAGTACCATTTTTTTTCCTTCAACATACAGCGTATGCCCGGCATTGGGGCCTCCCTGAAACCGGGCAATGATGTCGTAATTGGGTGCAAAATAATCAACAATTTTTCCTTTGCCTTCATCTCCCCATTGTAAACCGAGAATTACATCAACCATAAAAATCTTTTGAATCAGGGCAAAAATAGGGGATACTGGTTGGTTTGTAGTTTGTGGTCTGTGGTTTATTTTTTTCCACTACTTCAGACAACAAACTACAAACCACAAACCGTTCTTAGTTTTCTGTATCAAAACGATCAACTGTTTGTATTCCGTTTAATGACTTTAGCCGGTTTACCAGTTCTTCCAGTTCTTCCTTGTCGTGAACAAATACTTTGATGGTTCCTTCAAATAAACCTTCTTTTGATTCAATGGTAAGACCTGCTATATTGATACGGAGGTCGCCACTGATTACGTTGGTTATTTTGTTAATAACGCCTACATCATCCATCCCCACAATTTTCAAACCGGTAAGAAAAGAGATTTCTTTATTCTTGGCCCATTTGGTTTTTACTACCCGGTGTCCATAATTAGACAAGAGCTGGGCTGCATTGGGGCAGCTGGTTCGATGGATGATCAATCCTTTACCGGTACTTACAAAACCGAATACATCATCGCCCGGAATGGGGTTGCAGCATTTGGCAAGGTGGTACATGATTTTATCGCTGCTTTCACCAAATATGATTAATTCAGAATCTTTGCGGCTGTATGTTTTCTGGTGTGGCTGATCAACCGCTATTTCTGTAATAACCGGTTTGGGTTTGGGTATTTCAATTTTATCACCCAATACATTAAAATCCTTTAGCTCTCTGAGATCAATGGCTTTCAGGGCAATTTTATAATGCAGATCCAGCGGAGAAGGCAATTTATAGAACTGTACCAGTTCGTCAATATTATATGGGCTGTAAGCGGCGTTAATGCTTTCCAGTTTGCGCTGCAAAGTGTATTTTCCATCTTCGGCTATCTTTCTTTTTTCTTCACGCAGTGCATCTTTGATTTTACTCTTTGCTTTAGCTGTAACCACCATGCCCAACCAGTCTTCAGAAGGTTTCTGTTTATTGCTGGTAATGATTTCCACCTGGTCGCCGCTTCTGAGTTTATGACTGATTGGCACCAGTTTATGGTGCACTTTGGCGCCAATACATTTGGTGCCGATGGCAGAGTGAATGGAGAAGGCAAAATCCAGGGCGGTACTTCCTGTGGGTAACATCTTTACTTCCCCTTTGGGGGTGTATACATAAATTTCTTCTGCAAGAAAAGAGGTTTTGAAATCCTGTAAAAAATCAACTCCATCAGTATCCTGTGTGCTGAGTACTTCGCGGATCTGCCCGAACCATTTATCAAAACGGTCCTCATCATTACTTCCTTCTTTGTATTTGAAATGTGCGGCCAAACCTTTCTCGGCGATCTCGTTCATGCGTTTGGTTCGTATCTGCACTTCCACCCATTTACCCTGAGGGCCCATTACCGTGGTGTGGAGAGCCTCGTATCCGTTATTTTTTGGGTTGCTGAGCCAGTCTCGTAAACGTTCGGGGGACGGCGTATATTCATCTGTGATCAGGGAATATACTTTCCAGCAATCTTCTTTTTCTCTTTCGGCGGGTGAGTCCAGTATAATACGTATGGCAAAAAGGTCATACACTTCTTCAAAAGCAACGCCTTTCTTTTTTATTTTATTCCAGATAGAATGAATGCTTTTGGGCCGTCCATGGATCTCAAATGCAAAACCGGTATTCGCCAGTTTATCTTTGATGGGGCGGATAAACTCATTGATATAGCGGGTACGCTCCCTTTTTGTTTCGGCCAGTTTTTGGGCAATGTCCTTATAGGCTTCCGGCTCCATGTATTTCATGGAAAGATCTTCCAGTTCCGTTTTAATATTGTATAAGCCCATGCGGTGGGCCAGTGGCGCATATACCCAAACCGTTTCAGACGCGATTTTAAGCTGTTTTTCGCGTTTCATATGATCAAGCGTTCGCATGTTGTGCAAACGGTCTGCCAGCTTAATCAGTATCACCCGTGGATCATCGGTAAGGGTAAGTAATATTTTTTTAAAATTTTCTGCCTGCTGACTGGTATTGGTATCTATTACGTTGGATATCTTGGTGAGTCCGTCAACAATTCTGGATATTTCAGTGCCGAATTCTCTTTCTACATCTTCCAGACTGATGTCTGTGTCTTCCACCGTATCGTGCAGCAATGCGCAGATAGTACTTCTTACACCCAGCCCAATTTCTTCCACGCATATCATGGCTACGGCAATGGGATGGAGAATATAGGGTTCGCCACTTTTACGGCGCATGGTTTTATGGGCTTCGGCTGCCATTTCAAAAGCCTGGCGAACAAGTTCTTTATCTCCTTTTTTTAATTTGGGTCGCAGGCTGCGCAACAAGGCGCGGTAATGCCTGATAATCTCATTTTTTTCCTGTTCCGCATTGAGATTGTATTTAGGTAAAACAGGTTCCACTATTGTTTCCGGCGCTTGCTCCATAATCTGTAGCGAATATACGAAAAGAGAATCTTGATTTAAGAAGCGTTGAAGTAGAATTCCCAATCACGGCATGGTTTTTTAATCTGTATGGTCATACTCCATCCCTAAAAAAATAAAAACATGTTGGAAGAATTAATGAATAAAGTTCGGCAGTATGGTGAGTCATTGGTGGTTCAAAATCCTGCAGTACCCAACGAGCATAACGAAGATGTACTCAAAGAAGCGGGTGCTTCCATCTTTTCGGGCTTACAGGAGTTTGCGGGTAAAGGCGATACTAATGGTTTATCCGGGTTACTGAGTGGTGAGGAAAACCATCCCGCAATGACGGAGGTTAAAAATAATTTTGCGGATAACATTACCCAAAAATTTGGTATTAATGGCGGCACGGCAAAAACGCTTGCTGCCACTCTTATTCCCTCCATTTTGGGTTCTTTATTAAAAAGACCAGGTGCAGGTAATAATGCTGGTATCAGTTTAGACTCTATCCTGTCTTCTCTAACAGGGGGTGGCAATATGCAACAAGATGGATTCCTCAATAGTATGGGTGAAAAGCTGGGATTAGACAGGAATGGGGATGGCAGGATTGACCTTAGTGATGTAACCGGAATGCTCAAATAAAATTATATAGAAATCAAATCTGTTATTTAATCACCAAAAACAAAAACTATGAACCTTACAAAAATCATTGGCAGCGGAGCTGTCATTGTTAGCATTTTCATGATTTCCTGCCAGCCGTCAAATTCAGATGTAACCGTTACGGTGACTAAGAACGTACAGGCTTCTGCTCCTGGTGCAAGCGCTGATGTTAAAGATGGCGTAGTCGTCTTAACCGGACAGGTTAAAGATGAAGCCAGCCGCATGGCCGCTGAAGATGCTGCTAAAAAAACCGCCGGTGTTAAAAGTGTGGTTAATAATATTGTTGTGATGGCTGCCCCAGAACCTACCGTAACAATAACACCTAATGATGCACTTCAGCAGGGAGTAAATGATGCTATTAAAGATTTTCCGGAAGTAACTGCCACAGTAAATGATGGTGAAATAATTCTGAATGGTCAGATTGCCGAAGAAAAATGGAAGCGCCTCAAAATGGCTTTAGACGGTCTGAATCCCAAAAAAGTGAATGCAGTATCCATCAAAATAAAATAAAATAAAATTTGTATTATGGCATTACAGGAAAAATATAAAGAACTTATATCAGCTGCAGGTTCAGATGGTATAAAAGTTAATGAACAAAATGGTGTTTTGTATATTAAAGGACAGGCTGCCAGTGGCGCCATTAAAGATAAGTTATGGGATATCTATGGTAAGATTGATCCCAATTTTCTTTCCGGAGATGTGGTAATGGATGTGGATGTTGCCGGTGCTGTTGCAGGATCGCGGATTAAGGTAACCACAGAATCAACCAACCTGAATATCCGTAAAGGTCCCGGAACTGATCAACCTATGGTTGGTAAGGCCGAACACGGCGAAATCATTACCCTGATCAATAAAACCAGCGATCAATGGTGGCTTGTGCGCACAGATGCAGGAAATGAAGGCTATGCCTTCGCTGAATACCTTAGCCCTGTGTAAACAATAGGCAAACAGATAAAAAAAGAGGAACCGGTTTCGGTTCCTCTTTTTTTATAAGTACCTGACAGGTAGCCACCTCATTTTCTTTAGCAACTCCCCTTGCAGTGATTGTATCAAAAATTATTTCTATAATCGGCAAATACCCTGTTCGGAGACTGCTTACCTTTGCCTCTTATTATGAGTGAAGCTCCCAAAAAAAAAGTAGTTAATATTTCATTGTTAGCAAGGGTTTTCCATTTTGTAAAACCATACCGTTCTTTTTTTTATATAAGCCTATTGTTGGCCGTGGTAATGGCTGTTTTTGCACCGGTGCGGCCTTACCTTATTCAACTTACTGTTGATAAAGCCACTGGTAAATTTATACATATACCTCACTGGCTCGAGATGGTTTTATTTAAAACAGACCTGTCTGATGCCACTAAATTTATTATTGCTGTCAGCGTTTTCCAGGTAATCTTTTTATTTATAGAAACGACCATACGGTTCTTTTTCACTTTTATCACCGCCTCAATGGGGCAGAGTGTTGTAAAGGATATGCGGATAGCGGTATACAATAAAATTATCGGTCTCAATCTTAGCCAGTTTGATAAAACACCCATTGGTACACTTACCACCCGCACCATCAATGATATTGAAAGTATTAATGACATTTTTTCGGATGGGTTAATACCCATTATTGCCGATTTGTTAACCATCATTATCACATTAGCCACCATGTTCTGGATAGACTGGAAATTAACACTGATAAGCCTCGTGCCTTTTCCTATCATGATTATTGCCACTTATTATTTTAAGGAGAGCGTAAACAAAAGTTTTATCCGTGTAAGAAATGCTGTAGCAGCACTGAATGCTTTTGTGCAGGAACATATTACCGGAATGCAGGTGGTGCAGGCATTTGCAGCAGAAGAGAGAGAGTTTACGAAATTTAAAAAAATAAATTCTGAGCACCGCAATGCCAATATCAATGCCATATTTGCTTATTCCATTTTTTTTCCGGTAGTAGAAGTAGTGCTGGCCATCAGTACCGGTTTGCTGGTATGGTGGATCGCCGACAGGTCGCTGGATGCGGGGCTGCTCGTCGCTTTCATTTTATATCTCAACCAGATTTTCCGGCCTCTTCGCGTAATTGCCGATAAGTTCAATGTATTGCAGATGGGAATGATAGCAGCGGAAAGAGTATTTAAGGTACTGGACAATGATGATTTTGTGACTTCTTCCTCGGGCGATGTATATGATCCTCTTTCCATCAAGGGAACTATTGACTTTAAACAGGTATCGTTTGCTTATACTGAACCCAATTATATTTTAAAAAATATCAATTTTCATGTATCGGCGGGAGAAACGGTAGCATTGGTAGGGCATACCGGAAGCGGTAAAACATCCATCATCAGCCTGCTTAACAGGTTATATCATATTCAGCAGGGAGAAATACAGATTGATGGAATCAATATCGAAAACTATCATTTAGATAGTTTGCGCAAAGGAATTGGTGTGGTATTGCAGGATGTTTTTCTTTTCTCCGGTTCGGTAATGGATAATATCACTTTACGTAATCCCGAAATAACCCGGGATCAGGTTATCAATGCAGCTAAAATGATAGGGGTAGATGAATTCATTATGCAGTTACCGGGTGGGTATGATTATCATGTCATGGAAAGAGGCAGTACCCTTAGTCTTGGGCAAAGACAGCTGCTTTCCTTTATCCGCGCTCTGCTTTACAATCCGTCCATACTCATTTTAGATGAAGCCACTTCTTCCATTGATACAGAAAGTGAAATGCTGATAGAGAAAGCTATTGACACCATGATAGCCGGCAGAACTTCCATCGTAATAGCGCATCGGCTTTCCACCATCCGCAAAGCCACTAAAATTATCGTACTGGATAAAGGAGAAGTTAAGGAAATGGGTAACCATGAAGAGCTCTTGAAATTGGGCGGATTTTATGCTAAATTGCATGAGATGCAGTTTGAGCAAAAGAAAGCTGTATTGGTGTAAAACTACATTCACATGTTAGCGAAAAAAAATAAGTATACAGCCAGCATAGTATCAGAAAAAATAGCAGAATATGGCTTTGTTTCAAAATCGGAAGAAGAAAAACTAAAAGAAGATATTTTCCGACCTGATATTGAAAAACTGCAATTATTTACCCGCATGCTTCGCAGGAATGCAACGCTCAAAACCGGAATCATTACCCATAGTAATAGTAAGTAGTAAATAAAATGGATGTCTTAGATGAAGAATTTATTCGCTTCTGGCGTATTCTGAATGCTAATAATGTCAGATACCTTATGGTAGGCGGCATCGCTATCCGGTTTCATGGGTATAATAGGACTACGGACGATGTAGATATTTGGATAGATGACACACTATCAAACCGGCAAAACCTGCGCAAAGCATTTATAGAATTGGGTTACGGCGATTATGCTTCCATTGAAACTATGCAATTTATACCCGGATGGACGAGTTTTTTTGTAGCAGGAATAGAACTGGATATTATGACTGAAATGAAAGGAATTGAAAATGAACCATTTGAGGCATGTTTTGAAAAGGCTTCAGTGGTTAACATCGCTGGTGTTAAAATACCTTTTCTGCATATCAATCACCTGATTGCTAATAAAAAAGCAGTAAACCGACCTAAGGATCAGCTGGATTTAATACAGTTGGAAAAAATTAAAAAAATCCGCGAAAATGCTAAAGGATTGGGCGAATAAGTTTTTTCACCCTCATCCTCCTTTTTCACCCCTGTACCCTTATCTTTGCCGCAAATTTAGAAACAAGTATGTCTCTTAGACGTGTGAAATTATTACTGGTAGCGGTTTTCAGCCTTTTTGCGGTTACTTTTTCTACTACCCTGACCGCACAGGAAAGCACCCCTAATGAACGTAAAGAAGCTAAGCCGGGCTCTGAGAAAAAAGAAGGTTCTTTCGATGCGGCTGAGGTAATTTTTGGCCATATACTCGACAACCACGAATACCATTTTACTGAATATCATGATGCAAAAGGAAATCTTCACCATGTTTCCATCCCTTTACCTATCATTTTATATTCCAAAGAAAGGGGATTGACAGCGTTTATGTCTTCAAAATTTGAACACGGACACGCAACCTATAATGGTTATAAAATTGAAGAAGAGAAAATTGTTTCACTCAAGGACGATGGTACCGTAAACGAAAGCATTAAAGTATATGATCTTTCGCTTACCCGAAATGTGGTACAAATGATGTTGGCGCTGGCTTTACTTACCTGGTTAATGGTTTCTATTGCCAATACTTACAAAAGCGGTCAGGGCGTAACTTCTGCACCAAAGGGTAAACAGAATTTACTGGAACCGGTGATTACATTTGTTCGTGATGAAGTGGCAAAGCCTAATCTGGGTCATAAATACGAAAAATATTTACCCTACCTACTCACTACTTTTTTCTTTATCCTCATCAATAATATTTTCGGTTTAATCCCAGGTACAGCAAATGTTTCAGGTAACATTGCCTTTACGGTTGTGTTAGGACTTATATCATTCGTAGTGATCTTAGCGAGTACGACCAAACATTTCTGGGCACATATTTTTAACCCGCCCGGAGTACCAGGTTTTGTAAAACCGATTTTGATTTTGGTAGAGTTTCTGGGTGTATTCATAAAACCGTTTGCACTGATCATTCGTCTGTTTGCCAATATGGTGGCGGGTCATATCATCATTATTTGCCTGATCTCACTCATCTTCATTTTTGGTGAAATGAACACGTATGCAGGCTGGGGTACATCACCGGTAGCCGTTGCTTTTACCGTATTCATTTATTTTATTGAAGTATTGGTAGCTTTTTTACAGGCTTTCATTTTTACTAACCTGACAGCGGTATTTATCGGTTCGGCTTTTGAGGGTGGAGATCATAGTGAAGAAACGCTGCATATATAAATAACAAGTTTTTTTTAACTGTAAATAGAACAATCATGAGTTTAATTACAATTTTGTTAGACGGTACTGCAAATGCAGGTGGTGCCATTGGTGCAGGTTTAGCAGCAATTGGTGCTGGATTGGGAATCGGACAGATTGGTAAAGGTGCCGTAGAAAGCATCGCACGCCAGCCTGAAGCGATGAATGATATCCGTGCCAATATGATTCTTGCTGCCGCGCTTGTGGAAGGTGCTGCTTTGTTTGGAATTATCGTAGGCTTCCTGGCAATGGTGTTGAAATAATCAACCGTTTGCACAACATTAAAACTGTACCTGATGCACAGGGCGGAGGGTACAGTTTTTCCCCTGTTCCCACAGAGGGGAATGAAAAGTGGGTTATTATCTGATATAAATTTTTGGAGGAACACTATATGAAACTTCTTACGCCGGATCCGGGATTGTTATTGTGGACGCTGCTCGCGTTCCTGATCGTTTTCTTTATCCTGAAGAAAATGGCATGGCCCGCAATTATTAAAGGATTAAAAGACAGGGAGCAAGGCATTGAAGACGCTATTGCCACTGCCGAAAAAGTGAAGGCTGAAATGGCTGCCCTGAAAAATGAGAACGAAGCACTGATGGCCCGGGCCCGTGAAGAACGTGCCGTAATGATTATGGAAGCCAAAGAGCAGACCAACAAAATGATCAGCGAAGCAAAAGACAAAGCCAAGAGTGAATATGAGCGTATTGTTGCTGATGCACAGGTGGCTATAACGCAACAGAAAAATGCAGCTTTAACGGATGTAAAGAATCAGGTGGGCTCATTTGTGATAGAAGTAAGCGAAAAAATATTACGCCGTGAGCTTAGCAACAAAACAGAACAGGAAAAGTATATCAACGAATTAGCAGAGGGAGTAAAACTTAATTAAGAAATGCCCAATCCACGTTTAGCCGGTAGATACGCAAAAAGCCTGATTGATCTAGCTTCTGAGAAGAATCAACTTGAAGCGGTATATGCCGACATGAAATATTTAGAAGCTGTGTGTAAGGCCAGTAAGGATTTTGTGAATCTTCTGAAAAGTCCTGTTATCAATGCCGCGCAGAAGAATAGCATTGTTACAGCAGTAACAAAAGATAAAGTGAGTGCGCTCACTGCCTCTTTCAATGAGTTGCTGGTAAGGAAAGGTCGTGAAAGCGATCTGCCTGAAATTGTGATTGCATTTGTGGAGCAGTATAATGAAATTAAAGGTATACACAGGGTTAAACTCACCACTGCTGTTGTAGTAAGTGATGAATTAAAAAAATCCATCGTGTCAAAAGTACAGGCTGAAAAAGGATTGGGTTCTATAGAACTTGAAACAGCAACTGATGAACGCCTGGTAGGAGGATTTGTACTGGAATTCAATAATAACCTGGTGGATGCCAGCATTCTCCGCGAACTGAAGGATATTAAGAAGCAGTTTAGTGAAAACCTGTTTTTACAAAAGCTTCGATAATTACATATTTATAAAGATAACATCTAAAAGTAGATAGATCATGATAGACATTAAACCCGACGAAATATCAGCGATTCTGAGACAGCAGCTCAGTAATTTCAATGCCTCGGCTGATTTGGAAGAAGTGGGCACCGTATTGCAGGTGGGTGACGGTATTGCGCGTATATATGGGCTTAACGGTGTACGTAGCGGTGAACTGGTAGAATTTGAAAGTGGTGTAAAAGCGATTGCCCTTAACCTGGAAGAAGATAATGTGGGTGTGGTACTGATGGGTGAAAGCGGTGATATTAAAGAAGGAGCCAAAGTAAAAAGAACCGGGCAGATCGCTTCCATTAAAGTGGGTGAAGGTGTGGTTGGTCGTGTAATCAATACATTGGGCGAACCTATTGATGGTAAAGGCCCCTTAACTGGTGAATTGTATGAAATGCCACTCGAGCGCAAAGCACCAGGGGTTATTTACCGCGAGCCGGTAAAAGAACCTTTGCAGACAGGTATTAAGGCAATTGATGCAATGATCCCCATCGGTCGCGGACAGCGTGAGCTGGTGATTGGCGACCGCCAGACAGGTAAGACCGCGATCTGCGTGGATACCATTATTAACCAGAAAGAATTTTATGATGCAGGTAAACCTGTATACTGTATATATGTTGCCATAGGACAGAAAGCGTCTACTGTTGCAGGTGTTATGAAAACATTATCTGATAACGGTGCGATGGCATTTACCACTATCGTTTGTGCTTCTGCATCTGATCCAGCGCCTTTACAGTTCTATGCACCCTTTGCAGGCGCCGCTATTGGAGAGTTCTTCCGAGATACGGGTCGCCCCGCTTTGATTATTTATGATGATTTGTCAAAACAGGCAGTAGCTTATCGTGAGGTATCACTGTTGTTAAGAAGGCCACCGGGACGTGAAGCATATCCGGGCGATGTATTCTATCTGCACAGCCGTTTACTGGAAAGAGCTGCGAAAGTAATTGCCAATGATGATGTTGCGAAGAACATGAATGATCTTCCGGAATCTATCAAACATTTAGTGAAAGGTGGTGGATCCCTTACCGCTTTGCCAATCATTGAAACACAGGCTGGCGACGTATCTGCATATATCCCTACCAATGTAATCTCTATCACTGACGGGCAAATCTTTTTGGAGGGTAATCTGTTCAATGCCGGTATTCGTCCCGCAATTAACGTAGGTATCTCGGTAAGCCGTGTGGGTGGTAATGCACAGATCAAATCCATGAAAAAAGTGGCCGGTACACTTAAACTTGACCAGGCTTTGTATCGTGAGCTGGAAGCGTTTTCAAAATTTGGGGGTGATTTAGATGCTGCTACCAAGAATGTAATTGATAAGGGCGCCAGAAATGTAGAAATATTAAAGCAGTTACAATATTCACCCATGTCGGTGGAAAAACAAGTAGCCATTATTTATCTCGGTACACAGGGCTTATTAAAAGAGGTGGCCGTTAAAAAGGTAAGAGAGTTTGAAGCTCACTTTCTTATTGAAATGGAAAATAAATTGCCTGACGTACTGGGCGAATTTAAAAAGGGCCTGTTGAATGATGACAGCATCGCTAAAATGACCAATCTTGCAAAAGGATTGGTTGCACAGTATAAATAATGGTCTGAACCTGTATTTTAGGGATCAGAAGATTAGAATGATTACAAAATGGCCGCGGAATTCCGTGGCCATTTTGTATAATATATCGACAATCAACTTTATGAGGGTGTTGAATGAGCCTAAAATAAAAGTTTACAATAATTTGGTTTATTATATAAACTACTTTATGTTTGCTGTGTCAAAGCAAGTCAACATGAAAAAACTAACAATCCTGCTTGTATTATTCTTAACAACTGGCGGGGCATACGCCCAAATGAGAATTACCGGAACTGTAAAAGATAACAAGGGTCATATACTCGCTGGCGCAAGCGTAGTAGTTAAAGGCTCCTATGATGGAGGGATCACTGACTCAACCGGCCATTTTTCTTTTAAAACTTTTGAAAAAGGAGAGCAGACGATCGTAGCCACCAATATCGGTTATAAATCTGTTGAACAGAAAGTTACCATTGCAACAGATGCTATCGATATTCCTTTTGCTTTAAAAGAAGAAGTGAGTGAATTAAAAGCAGTAATCGTTACAGCAGGAAGTTTTGAAGCGGGGGACAGGAAAAGAGCTGCTACGGTTTTAAGTTCTTTAGACGTGGTAACTACCGGGGGCGCCAATGCTGATATTTCTGCTGTGGTAAAAACATTACCCGGTGCCCAGCAGGTAGGTGAGCAGGAAGGATTATTTGTTCGCGGCGGAGCGGGTTATGAAACAAAACAGTTTATTGATGGCACCCTGGTAAACAACCCTTATTTCAGCAGTGTGCCAGACCTGGCTCAGCGGGGACGTTTTTCTCCCTTCCTGTTTAAAGGCACCGTGTTCAGTACCGGCGGGTATTCTGCATTGTACGGCCAGGCATTATCTTCTGCACTAATATTGGAAAGTATTGATATTCCCGAACGCTCGGAAGCAAATGCTTCTTTCTCACCCATCTTTCTCGGCGCAGGTTTACAGAAAATTGCGAAAGACAAAAAATCATCCTGGGGAATCAAATACGACTATACAAATCTTGCCGCTTATTTTGCTATCGTAAAACAAACGCCCGACTATTTTAAAATTCCGGAATTTCATGCGGCAGATGCCAACTTTCGTTTCAAGACAAAGAAAGGGGGTATCATTAAATACTATACTACCTTTTCTACTAATCAACTCGGTATCCGCAGACCCAATATTGATGATCCTACCCTTAAAAATGCTTTTGGTTTAAAAAATACCAACTGGTACCAGAACCTGAGCTGGAGAGAGAACCTGGGCCATGGCTGGAAAATGAACCTGGGATTGGGTTACAGCACAGATCATAATGAAATCTCCAATCATATTCAGAACCAGAATAACCAACCTGTTGCTACCGGGCAGGTATGGATAGACAGTACAAATTTTAATCTTACTTCCCGTGCCGATCTTAGTCAATTCAAAGCAGTGTTTGATAAAAGGTTAAGCGGCATCAGCGTAATACGTTTTGGCGGTGAATATCTGTACAGTTATAATAAGAGCCTGTTCAATAATCGGAATGCTGTATTGCCTGATCATTTCAAAGCTTTGTTTAGTGAAGCAGATCTTTATATTACCAATGATCTTGCAGCCAAAATCGGTGTAAGGTTTGAACATTCTTCCCAAATCAATAAAGCGAATGTGGCACCCCGTTTATCGCTAGCGTATAAAACCGGAAAAGGCGCACAAATGAGTATTGCTTTTGGTGAGTTTTATCAGAAGCCTGAAAACACTTATCTGTATGCCACTACCAATTTCGGTTATACAAAAGCCACACATTACATCATTAACTACATAAAAAATACTACGCTGCAAACTTTCCGGATAGAAGCCTTCTATAAAAAATATGATGCGCTTGTAAAAACCTATCCTGCTTATAATAACGACGGAAGCGGTTATGCAAAAGGTATTGAATTGTATTGGAGAGATAAGAAGACCGTCAAAGGTGTTGATTACTGGATCAGTTATTCATACCTGAATACCAAACGGGATTACCTGAATTACCCCACCCAGCTGCAACCCAGTTTTGCTGCAGACCATACCGCTTCATTGGTAGTGAAAAAATTTGTACCCAAAATTAATACAGGCTTCAATTTCACATATTCTTATGCTACTGGAAGACCTTACTATAATTTAATCAAGAACGGAAACAAGTATGATATAGCAGACAAAGGAAAGACCATTGACTATAACAGCCTTGGCTTTAGTATGAATTACCTCACTTCGATAGGTAAAGCATATGGAGTGATCGTTGCTTCAGTAACCAATGTGTTCAATAGTAATCTGATTTACGGGTATAATTATTCGCATGATGGCTCACGCAAAGAGTCTATTACACCCCCGGCACCACGTTTCTTTTTTCTGGGATTGTTTCTGAGCTGGGGTGTAGACAGGAGACAGGATGCGATTAATAATAACTTGTGAGCAACAAAAAATACAAATAGCCATAAACCATAATCAACTAAACATTTAAACCGCAACACATGAACACAGAACAACAACGCGATGAAGAACTTTGGCAGGTGGCGAAAGCGAGGGTTGCTTTTCGCTGGAGTTTTGCAAGTTATTTAATCATCAATACCATGCTGGTAGTCATCTGGTATTTGACTTCGGGTCCCGACTCATACTTCTGGCCCATATGGTCAATGATGGGGTGGGGAATTGGCATTGCATTTCAATATTTTCATGCCTATCACGGAAATAAGATCAGCAGTACCCGTCAGGAATATGAAAAACTTAAAAGTCGTGAAACCGGTAATTAATTGATGGGTGCCAAATAAAAAAGGATACGCAAATCAAAAAAATACATACACTTAATCTTACAACTAAAACAAATTTTATGAAACAGGTATTGATAATTATCAGCATGCTTATAGCCGGTGTTGTTGGCGCACAAACAAAATTTGAAGGCGCTATGGCTAAAGGATTAGAGCAGTTTAAATCTGCGAAAACAGCAGAAGACATGAGTACTGCTTCTGCCTTCTTTGAAAGAGTGGGTGATGCAGAAAAAGATAAATGGCTGCCCTATTATTATGCAGCCTACGCAAATTATTTAACCGGATGGATGAATCCCAAAGCCGATAAAGATAAAGTAGCTGAGAAAAGCAAGGACCTGATTACTAAAGCAGAAGCCATTGATCAAAATAATTCAGAATTATTTTGCCTGCGGCAGATGACAGCTATACAGCAGATGGTAGTGGACCCTATGACACGCTACCAGACTTATGGAGCAGAAGCCAGAGCAGCATTGGATAATGCAACTAAAGCAGATCCCAATAATCCAAGGATCTATTACCTGAACGGACAAACTTTGATGAATACACCAGAAGCATTCGGTGGTGGCAAACCTATTGCAAAGAAGTTGTTTGAAAAATCACTGGCGTTATATAAAACGTTTCAACCTGCTTCACCATTTCATCCTAACTGGGGGAAAGAAGAAACAGAAAAATTATTAGCCGCCTGTCAGTAATATGTGCACCGGATAAAGCTGGGGTTGAAAGACCCCAGCTATTTTTGTTTACTTAACTTATACTGTATGGAAACAAACGAAAAAGAATTATCGCCACAGGAGAGTCTGGTATTGATTCAGTCTATGATCAACAAAACCAAAGGCGTTGTAGCCGATGACAGCTTTTACTTTCTCTTTTGGGGCTGGTTGGTGTTTGCCTGCTGCCTGACAGAATTCTTTTTGAAAGTATACGTTCAGTATCCCTATCATTATATAGTATGGGTGCTTATGCCGGTTGGAGGTCTGATTTCGGGAATATATGGCGCCCGGCAAGCAAAAAAGCAAATCGTCAAATCTTATGTTGAAGAAGCGCTGGATTATCTCTGGATCAGTCTGGCCATTGCTTTTGTTGTATTGATGTTTATTAATGCCTGGAACGTTTCCGGATGGCAATCTGCTTTTACGTATTATATTCTCTTATATGCAATTGGCACTTTTGTAAGCGGTAAGCTGCTTCGATTTAAACCTTTAGTGATTGGGGGGCTGATCAATTTTGCATTGGCTGCTATTTCAATCAGGTTTAGCTATGATTATCAATTACTTTTTGGCAGCGTTGCTATCATGATCAGTTATATCATACCGGGGCATTTGCTGCGTATCAGGTATCAACATCAAAAAAATTAAAGTTATGCCGGACAATAAAGAACTCACTGAGCAGGAGAGTTTACAGCTCATTACCGAAATGATTCAAAAGGCCAAAAGCAGTTTTCATGAAAGTGGAACCAGCGCCATTTTATGGGGAACGGTTGTGGCGATTGCAGGTTTAACAAACTTTGCCGAACGTTACTGGCATTTTGATATAGGGTTTAATATCTGGTTTATTGTGCTAGCCGCCTTTATTCCCCAGATGATTATTTCCATCCGGGAAGGGAAAAACCGTAAGGTAATCTCCTATGAAGAATCATCCATGAATGGAATATGGCTGGTATATGGTATCAGTATTTTCGCCCTTAATTTTTATATGAATGTGATACCCGGGGCAAGTGACAGGCTGTTGGCTTCTGAAGGCCAGGAGCTTTTATTGCGCGATCTGAAAACAGGTCTATCTCAGCATTATGTTCCTTCAGTAATGAGTGCCTATTCACTGCTTTTGTTATTATATGCCATGCCAACCCTGGCAACAGGTATAGCACGCAAATTTAAGCCGATGATTTTTGGTGGCATATTGTGTTATGTTTTTTTTATTGTATCCTGTTTTACCAGTTCTACCTATGATCTTTTGTTAAACGGAATTGCCGGCCTTACCTGCTGGCTGATTCCCGGTCTTTTTTTACGCGACAGGTATTTAAAAGGAAAGCATTGTTAATGTTTACAGAGCTGGATCCCATATTGCACTCACAGTTGCGACTTGCCGTTATGAGCCTGCTCATAGCAGTAAAAGAGGCGGAGTTTACTTTTATCCGTGAGAAAACTAATGCCAGCGCCGGTAACCTGAGTGTGCAGGTTCAGAAACTTAAAGAAGTGGGCTATATAGAAGTAGCTAAACAATTCAAAGATAATTACCCCCAAACCACCTGTAAAATCACTCCCAAAGGAATTGATGCTTTTGAAGCCTATGTGAAGGCGCTGCAGGAGTATTTGCATGCAGGGAAGGGAACGTGAATGGTTAGTGGCAGTTACCCATTTCTAAAAACGATTCTACCTAAGTTCTCACTTTTAAAGAAACTTTATACCAACCCCGCAACCACTTGCCTACCTTTGCTGTTATAGAATTAAATGCCAGTGATAGTTAATGTAACAGGGCTTACCAAACAATTTAAAAATCTTACCGCGGTACAGGATCTTTCATTTTCAGTAAATGAAGGGGATGTGGATGGTTTTCTGGGGCAAAATGGCGCCGGAAAAAGCACCACGATCCGCATGTTGACAACCTTGATTAGGCCCAGCTCGGGCGAAATAGAAATATTTGGGTTAAAACTGTCCACCCACCGTAATGAAATACTCAGCCAGATAGGGGCGGTGATCGAAAAACCGGATGTTTATAAATATCTGTCCGCTTATGAAAATCTAAAATTGTTTGCCCGGCTCAGTGGTGTGAAAGTATCAGATACAAAACTGATGGATCAATTGAACCAGGTAGGTCTTGCCAGCCGTGCAAAAGACAGGGTAAAAACTTTTTCACAGGGTATGAAACAGCGGCTGGGTATTGCCATCGCTTTGGTACATGATCCGCAACTTATTATATTGGACGAGCCCACCAACGGCCTGGATCCACAGGGAATTGCTGATATCAGGAATTTAATTCTTCATTTAAGCAGGGACCTGAAAAAAACGGTAATTGTTTCATCACATTTACTAAATGAAATAGAACAGGTGGCTACCAGAGTGCTGATCATTGATAAAGGAAAAAAAGTAAGAGAAGGCAATGCATCCGAATTGTTTGATCCATCGCAAACCATTGTTGAATTACAAACATTCGATAATGCATATGCCTTACAGCAATTAAAGCTTAGCAGCTGGTCAGAACATTTGCAAATGCAACGCGATTCATCAATACTGATTAAGCTGGATAAGCTGCAGATATCGCAATTACATCGTGACCTTGTGGATATGGATATACAGTTACTTTCTTTACAACCAAGACATTCACTGGAAGATTATTTTTTACAGGTAACCTCAGGCAACCAACATGTGGACACTTATACAAATTGAGTTATTTAAGATATTCCGGCGCCCCCGAACGTATATTGCTTTTGCAGCGATAACAGGCCTTATAGGAATTATTCAGTTCGGATTAAAGCTGGATGGGGAAGCCTATATCGGTTTTATGATGCGTGATATCAATTCTTCCATTACTGTGGAAGGAAAGATTTTGAATGGTTACCAGGTTTGTTATATCGTATTACAGATATTACTGGTGCATGTTCCTCTGCTGATCTCTTTAGTAGCAGCAGATATGATCTCCGGCGAAGCCAATATGGGAACGTTGCGTATTATGATGACAAAGCCTATCAGCCGTACAAAATTTCTTTTAGCCAAATTTATGGCTACCGTTGCCTATACATTACTGCTGTTGGTTTGGCTTGCCATCATGGCGCTGTTTGTGAATATGCTGATTTTTGGCACCGACGATCTCTTCCTGTTAAAATCGCAATACGTTGTTTTGTTAAAAGCGAATGATGTTTTCTGGCGCTATGTATGTGCATTTGGTTTTGCAGCCCTGGCTATGACAACGGTAGCATCATTAGGGTTCCTGCTATCTTTATTTGCCGAAAATTCTATTGGCCCGATAGTTGCAACTATGAGTGTGATCATTTTCTTTACCATATTAAGCACATTGAGCAGTATTCCTTTATTCAATGCCATCAAGCCTTTTCTGTTTACCACGCATATGATTGGCTGGAAAGAATTTTTTGATATAAAAGTGAATGATGCCAATGAAGCCATTGTGGGAAGTATACAGAACCCGCAGAAGATTGTTACGTCAGCTATCGTGCTGGTATTGCATATTGTGGGCTTTGTGGGAGCGTCGATTGTTATTTTTAAAAGAAAAGACGTGCTGAGTTAGAATTAAGAATTAAAAATTAAAAATTAAAAATTCCGATGCGCAAGATTTTATTCTTTGTCATAATCATTAACCTTGGATTAGTGGGCTATAGTCAGGATATGACTGCATTAGTAATGAAAGTAAAAGCCAAACTTGACCAAGTGAATGATTACGAAGCCGATGGAAAAATGAAAACAGATGTTGCTTTTATTAAAGCGCCCATCGGGAAAGTAAAAGTATTTTATAAAAAGCCCAACAAATTCCGCTTAAAAAAAGATGGGGGTATTTCTCTTTTACCAAAGGGAGGGGTCTCTGTTAATATGAGTTCCATCTTTACCAGTACCGATTTTGTAGCCTTGTCTGCGGGTGAAGCTGTAGTTGATGGAACTAAAACCAGGATTGTGAAACTGCTTCCCGTTAATGAGAGCAGCGATGTAGTGCTTACTACTTTATATATTGATGAAACCAACCTGCTTATAAAAAAAGCCACTACTACCACCAGAGAAAACGGAACGTACGGGATTGAAATGAGTTATGGCCGTTTTGCGCAATATGGTTTGCCTGATAAAGCAGTGTTTAGTTTTAATACCAAAGATTATAAACTACCCAAAGGCCTTACGCTTGAATTTGATGATGAAAAACCAACTACAGAAGCAGAAAAATTAAAAAATAAAAAAGGAAGAGTAGAGATTACGTATAGTAACTACATTATCAATAAAGGCGTTTCAGATGCCATGTTCAAATAATCAAAATACTTCTATACTCCAGTTTCTGGTAAATACGGCTCCAGGGTGTAAATTATTAATGCCTTCTTTCTTTGTTATGTCACTTGTTGCCAATACACTATCCGCAATACCACACCAGGGTTCTATACAAATAAAATCCGCATTCCTCGCACTCCAGATTCCCATGTAAGGAAAATGATCATACCGCACGGTTAATCCATGTTTGGTTTTATTGCTGAGGATAGAAATACTGTTCGAGGCAAGTTGTTTACATACCAGAGCATCGCCATAAAACATTTCTTTAGTCAGGGCCAGCCGATTTGTATTGTCTAAAAAATTTATCGGGGCAGACTCAATTAAGCCATCAGGCGATAAGGGCCATTTGGGGGCAGTTTCTATATGGCTAAATGATAAATAATAATCGGAAAAGTCCGTCTCCTCTACTAATGGTACAGCAAACGCTGGATGCGCGCCTACAGAGAAATACATCATGTCTGAACCTGTATTTTCAACCTGGTAGGTTATGGTAAGTTGGCTTTCTTGCAGTGTGTATAAAACAGAGAAGCGGAATTGAAACGGATATGACTTAAGACTTTCCTCATCTGATTCCAGCGTAAAACAGATACTACTTTTATTTTGGTAAGAAAGCGTAAACTCTCTCTCTCGTGCAAAACCGTGACGGCCTAATGGGTATTCAATGCCTTTATAGGTATAACTATTATTCTTCAGACCCCCTACAACCGGAAACAGCACCGGGCTTTTCTTACTCCAGAAAGCCGGGTCCCCGCTCCACATATACTCCAGCTGATTGCCGGTATGGTAAATGCTTTGCAGTTCAGCTCCTTTGGCTGCTATGGTAATGTTTAACTGGTCGTTGGAGAGGTGATACATAGTGTACAATTATCCTTCTGCTTCTTCAATCCTTTCGTCCACTGCATTGGCAATCATACGGGCACTGATTTTCTTAAGCGGGTTCTGCCGCATATCTGCGTAACCAAATTTTTTTCTAATGATCTCGATACATTCAAAAGTTGCAGCAAGAAATGAACTGTTATCTGCTTTTCCTTTACCGGCAATATCAAAAGCGGTTCCATGATCCGGACTGGTTCTGGTTACAGGCAATCCTGCGGTGTAATTTACGCCTTCACCGAGCGCGAGTGATTTAAAAGGAATTAAACCCTGGTCATGGTACATGGCTAAAACCGCATCAAATTTTTCAAACTGACCACGGGCAAAAAATGCATCAGCGCTATATGGCCCGAATACCATCATGGAATGTTTGGCGTCTTTAATAGCTGGTTTAATAATCGTTTCTTCTTCATTGCCAATCAGGCCTTCATCGCCGGCATGTGGGTTTAAACCCAGTACGGCGATCTTTGGTTTATCAACCCCAAAATCTTTCTGTAAGGAACTATGCAGGATCTTTAATTTACCCAGAATATTTTCACGGGTAATATATTTTGCCACTTCGGCTACCGGCACATGTTCGGTTACCACTGCTACACGCATGTTTTCTGCTACCATCAGCATAACTACATCCGGTACATTAAAAAAAGCTTTGAAATAAGGCGTATGACCGCTGTAATTAAATTCGGAGGACTGGATATTTTTTTTATGAATGGGTGCAGTTACCAATCCCTGAATATGTCCATCCTTTAATGCCTGTGTTGCCTGTTGCAGAGAGAGCAACGCATATTTACCGCCCAGTTCATTTAACTGTCCCGGCATAATGGCTACTTCTTCTTCCCAGCAATTAAAAACATTTACCTGTTTGGGATTCAGGCGGTTTAATTCTTTTATGTTGGAATAATTGAAATTATAATCCGGCATGCTTTTCTTGTAAAAGTTCAGGCTTTTATTGCTGGCAAATACTACGGGTGTACAAACCTCCAGCAAACGGTGATCAGAAAGTGTTTTTATGATCAGTTCAATACCAATCCCATTCAGATCGCCGCAGGTAAAACCAATAACCGGTTTTTGCAATTCATTACTCATGTCAACTGTTTATCGGGTAAAAATAAGAAGAATACAGGAGGAAATGGCGGAAATGGTCAAGGGTGAATCGTGAATAGTAAATATAGTCCACGCTAATTCACCATTCACTATTTTTGCATTCCATGCAATACACGCTTAAAAAATCATTGGGCCAGCATTTTCTGAAAGATGAACATATCAGTAAAATGATTGTGGCAGCCTTGCTGGAGAACGGTTGTGAAAGATTGGTTGAGGTAGGTCCCGGTGCCGGCGCTTTAACCAAATACCTGTTACCCTTGCCTGGTATCGATTTTAAAGCGGTGGAACTGGATGATGAAAAAGTTGTTTACCTCCAGCATATTTATCCTTCCATCAAAGGAAAGATTATTCATAAAAGTATTCTGGATATTGAAGCGCCGTTTACAGATGACTTTACCGTAGTAGGTAATTTTCCTTATAACATTTCTTCACAAATTTTGTTTAAGGTGTTGGAATGGAAAGAAAGGGTGCCGGTTATGATTGGGATGTTCCAGAAAGAAGTGGCACAAAGAATAGTTTCGTCTCCCGGTACAAAAGTGTATGGGATACTGAGTGTGCTGGTACAGGTATTTTATGACGTGGAATATTTATTTGATGTACCGCCGGGCAGTTTTGATCCGCCGCCAAAGGTGATGAGTGGTATGATCAGGTTAAAAAGAAAAACAGAATCGATACCGGTAAAAAGTGAAAGAAGTCTTTTTATACTGGTAAAAGCTGCATTTAATCAACGGAGAAAAATGTTGCGCAATCCCGTGAAAGCCTTTTTTGATCCGGAAACATTAAAAGATGAAATATTCAGTAAACGGGCAGAACAGCTAAGTATAGAACAATTTGCAGAACTAACTTTTAAAATGAAGTAATGTTATGATAATCGTGAGTTGTGAGTAACTTTTGATGTAAACTTTATTATACTCAATACAGACAACTCACTATTCACAAACATGCGACAGATTATAACAGTAGTTAAAGTGATATAAAATAACATAGTGAAACCTAAGGTCATCATAACATCAAAAGTGCATCCATATCTTATAGAGACCCTGGAGGCAAAAGGATATGAAGTGGTACACAACCCTACCATCAGTTACGCAGAATTAGCTGAACTGATGAGTAATGTTACGGGCCTGTTTGTCACTACCCGTATTACCATTGATAAAGCCATACTGGATAAGGCAACCCAATTAAAATGGATTGGCCGTTTAGGCAGTGGAATGGAATTGATAGATACGGCCTATGCTACCACGAAAGGTGTACAATGCGAAAGCAGTCCGGAAGGTAACCGCAATGCGGTAGCCGAACACGCACTCGCTATGTTGCTTAACCTTATGAACAGGATCCATAGCAGCAGCGAGGAAGTAAAGGCCGGCCAATGGATACGGGATGCAAACCGCGGTGATGAATTAACGGGTAAAACCGTTGGTATCATTGGCTATGGAAATACGGGAAGTGCCTTTACCAAAAAGTTAGCCTGTTTTGATAGTACAGTATTGGCTAATGATATTTATAAAGCAGGTTTTGGAAAAGACTATGTTCGCGAAGCCAGCATAGAACAGATTGCACGGTATGCCGATGTGGTAAGTCTGCATTTGCCTTTGACAGCATTAACTCGCCATCTTGCCAATGATTCATTTTTTAATGCATTGGAAAAGCAACCCTATTTTATTAACACCTGCCGCGGAAAAGTTGTAGATACCAAAGCGCTTATCAGGGCTTTGCAGAACGGTAAAATTAAAGCTGCGGGTTTGGATGTTCTGGAAAATGAGAAACTGGAAAGCTATACGGTTGAAGAAAGAGCAGATCTTGACTGGCTGCTTTCACAACCCAATGTGATTATTACGCCGCATATTGCCGGCTATAGCGAGGAAGCTTTTTACCAAATGGCGAAAGTGGTACTTGAAAAGTTAGGGATATAAGTTTATAAATTATTTCGCGCTGAAGGATGGGATGCATGCTTGTGGTAAATATCTTTCAGTTCTTCCCAATTCATTCCAAGCAGCTGGGCGTTTTTAAAAAATTGCGGCAATTCTTTTTGGAGAAATGCTTCTTTCCTCAAGACAATCGCTTTCTGTTTGCCATTAGACGCAACAAAGTAACCTATACCTCTTTTAATGGTAATAATGTTTTGTGACTGTAAGTGATCGAAACCATGAACCACGGTGTTAGGGTTCACTTTCATTTGCACAGACATTTCACGAATGGACGGAACCCTGGCGTCTTCTTGCAGATGTCCGGCTATTATTTTATCACAAACATGGTCAGCTATCTGGAGGTAGATGGGTTTGTATACGTTTAATTCATGCACTGTATTAGTATAATAGTACACTATAAAGGTATATCTTCATACGCAGTTCCTAAATTATTTTCCCGCTTCCCTTGTATTATACCTGATAGATGGTAAAGATTTTTTATTTTTGACGCTGCAACGCTGCAGACAACTGTGGCGTTGTATTTTTTTTGACTCCTGTAAACCGGTAGATTATGAGCGACGCAAATATGTATGTAACAAAAGAAACATTTGAAAGGCTGCGTGAAGAGTTGCACAGGATGAAAAGCATTGATCGTCCGGCTTCTTCCCGGGCCATTGGCGAAGCGCGCGAAAAAGGTGACCTGAAAGAAAACGCTGAATATGATGCTGCCAAAGAAGCGCAGGGTATGCTGGAAGCAAAAATCAAGCAGCTTGAAGGCGCGATAGCTAATGCAAAAATTGTGGATACCAATTCCATTGATACCAGCAAAGTAACCATCCTAACCAAGGTTACCATTACTAATATGGCTACCAAAAAAACCGTTACTTACCAGATTGTAGGTGAAAAAGAAGCCGATCTTAAACTGGGAAAAATTTCGGCTGGCTCCCCGATAGGGAAAGGATTGATGGGTAAAGTGAGGGGAGAAATAGCCGAAGTGCAGGCGCCGAACGGCGTAATGAAATTTAAAATCGAAGACATCACGGTATAAAATTGTATCTCCGCAATGGGGATTTTGGATTCATTGTATGTAAAGGCCCTTGTGGTTTAGGATATGACTATTTTCTCAAAGATCATAGCTGGTGAAATTCCTTCTTATAAGATCGCGGAGAATGACAAATTCTTTGCCTTTCTTGACATTTTTCCTTTGGTAAAAGGTCATGTACTGGTAGTACCCAAGGCGGAAGTGGACAATCTTTTTGATTTACCAGCAGAATACCTTTCGGATTTTTTATTGTTTGCGAGGCCCATCGCGAAAGCTATCGAAAGAAGCTTTCTGTGCAACCGTTGTGGCATCAGCGTAATTGGACTTGAAGTACCGCATGCACACATCCACCTAATTCCAATCAACAGCGCCGAAGATCTGAATTTTAACCGCCCCAAATTGACATTAGATGAGGGAGAATTGAAAGAGGTGCAGGCAAAGCTGGTAGCAGAGTTAAAAGTTAAGGGCTAAAAATTGTGTGATTCCGTTTGTTTTTAACTCTTCACTCTCAACTCTCAACTATCTCTTCACCCTTTCCGGGTTCTTAGCCATAAATTCTTCCCACCCCTTTAATCCCTTTACTGCTTTGCCGAGAGGGGAAGATGTCTGGTAATGATGACAAAGTGCAACGGCCAGTGCATCGGTAGCATCAAAGTATTGGGGCTTTTCTTCAATTTCTAAAACACGCTGCAGCATTTTCCATACCTGGTCCTTATCCGCATTTCCGTTGCCGGTAATGGATTGTTTTACTTTTTTGGGTGAGTATTCTGTTACAACTATTTTAGCCTGCATGGCGGCGGCAATGGCCACGCCCTGGGCCCTTCCCAGTTTGAGCATGCTCTGCACGTTCTTACCAAAAAAAGGCGCTTCAATTGCAAAAGTGGATGGCTGGTATAATTTTATCAGTTCACATACTTTGGAATGAATCATATCCAGCCTGGCGTAGATATCTTTTTCTTTGGTGAGTTTCAAGGCATCCATTAATATTACCTGCGGCTGATTATTGTGAATGCGTAATAAAGCAAAGCCCATCAACTGGGTACCGGGATCAATACCTAAAATAATCTCTGCTTTCATTGTTTGGTGAAAATACGGAATAGTGAGTTGTGAATGGTGAGTGGTAAATCGGCAATGATGCATCGTGAATTGTCAATAGTGAGTTGTCCCACCTAACTACTATATACCCCTCATCCTTTTCTATCTCGCTTCGAACACCGTTCTTTGTAAGGGTAAAAAAAATGTTCCTGAATAAGAAATTTAAAATATTCCTTAATTATTTTGTAGGGCCGGTCATTTTTATATGGCTTTCGTATTCTATATACCGCCAGATACAGGAGCAGGGCGATGTGCATCAATCCTGGCGATTCATTATTGCGGCACTTACCGGACCCCAGGCCTGGAAACTGGTGCTGGTAAGTATCTTAATGCTTCTCCATTTAGGGATAGAGGCAGTTAAATGGACAATACTGATGCGCAATATTCAGCCGGTTTCTTTTGGAAGAGCTTACAGGGCTATATTTTCCGGCCAGGCATTGGCTTTTAATACCCCTAACCGTTTGGGCGAATCGGCTGGACGCGCAGTCTACCTTGAAGAAGGTAACAGGCTTCGTGGTATTATTTTATCTGTAGTGGGCAGTATGAGCCAGAACATAGTCACTTTTGTTGTTGGATTACTTGCCTTATTATACCTGCGTCTTAATATATTGGGCCCAGCCTACAAGATTGCAGGCATGTCAATATTTTGGTATAATGTACTGGTTTTTATGGTTACCGTTGGAACGGGATTCTTTATCATTATATATTTTCGGATAGCCTGGGCAATAAAGATCGTGGAAAAAATACCTTTTGTTAAAAAGCATAGGTTTCTGGTTCAGAAACTGGAAGATTTTCATGAGAGAGAATTAACAAATGTTTTATTTCTTTCTTTATGCCGGTACGTTATATATGTGGTACAGTATGTGCTATTGTTGCAGGTATTCGGAGTGCATGTAGCGGTAGTGAATGCAGCGTGTATGGCAGGTGTGGTGTTTCTGGTTATCACTATGATTCCTACCATTGCCCTGGCAGAACTGGGATTTCGTGGTAAAGTAAGTTTACAGTTATTTGGATTATTAAGTACCAATTCGGTAGGCATTATTGCCACAGCAGCAGGCATCTGGATCATTAACCTGATTATACCGGCTATAGCAGGTAGTTTATTATTGTTGGGCATCAGATTGTTTAGAATAAAAATGAATAAAGCAAAGTGAAAAAAATTCTATTGGTTTTTTTACTGGGAATGATTTGGCGACCGCTTACTGCTGGCGAAGAATTTTGCGGTATCCGTAATTATGCTTTTGGTGATGGAGAAAATATTTCTTTCAACGTTTTTTATTCTGTGATAGGCCTGTATGTAAATGCGGGCTCAGCCAATTTTACAGTTAGCTCTGAACATATAAATAACCGCGCCGTGTACCATGTAATTGGGACGGGCAGCTCAAATCCCAGTTACGACTGGATATTCAAGGTGCGAGACCGTTATGAAAGTTATATTGATACTGCCAGTTTACAGCCCGTAAAATTTGTAAGGGATATTAATGAAGGAGGATTCAAAAAATACGAAAATGTAACTTTTAATCACCAGGCAAATACTGCAGTTACAACCAATGGTGTATTTAAAGTTCCGTTTTGTATACAGGATGTGCTTAGCTCTATCTACTATGCACGAAATATTGATTTTAATAAATATGTCGCCGGTGACAAAATTCCCTTTACCATGTTTCTCGACAATGAAGTATATAATCTGTATATAAAATATCTGGGCAAGGAAACGGTTAAAACAAAGTATGGGAAATTCAATGCCATTAAATTCAAACCCCTGCTGGTAAAAGGAACCCTATTTGAGGGTGGTGAAAAAATGACTGTATGGGTTAGTGATGATCCTAACCATATTCCTCTTCGTATTGAAAGCCCGATAGTGGTGGGTAGTGTAAAAGTAGACATGATGCAATACCGCAACCTGCGGCACCCATTGAGTTCCATGATCAGTTTTCGCTAACACATTTACTTTATTCGCGGTATATCCGGTTTAGCTGGGAATGCGTGTAGGCGTAACGGCAAATGAAAATAAGGATCAGGCTGGCAAGACCGATCCCTAAAAACATTCCTCCGGTTAAGGACTGGTAGATTTTTTGGCCGTAATAGCTACAGAGAACAATGGAAGCTGCCGAGATACAGCCAGAAATACCGGCGATGATCGCATTGGCATCCCGGTTGGAAATTTCCATTCTTGTATTGCAGGCATTACAGTTGGTTGCTGAGAAATTGTTGAGCAACACGAATTTCTTAAAAGAGATTGGGTTGCCGCAACCTGGGCAACAGGCATTTTGGTTCTTAGACATAGGATTATGGATATAGGATAAGGGATATGGCATTTGCCGAAACAAATTCCGGAGGACAAGGTAAAGCGATTTATTTGCCGTACAGATGAACAAAACACCTTTTTTATGTAGTAATAACACGGAAATATATTCGTTGATTTTACCCGCAATGAAGGGGAAAGTTGAATGGGAACAGGAACATGAATCTTTATTAAACCCTTGCCGTGGCATTTATGCCGTGGGTGTGGAATGATACCTCTCAAATGGCTATGGCGCTTTAGCGCATAGTTTTTCATCTAATACACTAACCCGGAAACCGAAAGCAAAAGATTTTTATTAGTCCGGGCGCTAACGCGCCATTAATAAAGAGAATGATATTTTATCCACGGCATAAATGCCGCGGCAAGAAGGTAAGAAACGGGCAACTGTTTTATATCTCCTCCAGCCTAAAGCTTTCTTTCTGGCGGATACCTCTTTCTGTTGTTTGAAGGCTACAACATTCATTTAGAGGATCATGTTCGAAGTATAAAATATAATCATTAGCTACGGCCTCCTGGAGAAAACTCTTTTTTTCATGCAGGGAAGTAAGTGGGAACATATCATAGGCCATAATATAGGGTATGGGAATATGTGCCGCTGATGGCAACAGATCAGCCATATATACGATGGTCTTACCCTTGTATTGTATTTGTGGCAGCATCATTTTATCGGTATGACCATTGGCAAAACGGACAGAAACCGTATCTGAAAAAGCGGCAGTTGCCAGAAGGCCCCCTTTATTAGCGGGGGGAATATCTATAAATTTCAACTGGCCGCTTTCCTGTATAGGTAAAATATTTTCTTTAAGGAAAGAAGCTTTTTCCCTGTCATTCGGTTGTGTGGCCCATTGCCA
Source organism: Chitinophagales bacterium (assembly GCA_038222655.1). Lineage (GTDB taxonomy): Bacteria > Bacteroidota > Bacteroidia > Chitinophagales > Chitinophagaceae > Sediminibacterium. Next base: position 47,241 of record JBBRHM010000003.1, read on the forward strand.
GTGGTCTGTATTGCTCCAGTAAATGGCATTTGGAAAAGCAGGAATGAGTATATCCCCCTTTTTCTCAATACTTCCGCCACAATGATCAAAATGAAGATGTGTTAGGAATACATCGGTAATATCCTTTTTACTAAAACCATGGGTAGCTAAAGATTTTTCTAATGTATCCTCACCATGCAGGTAATAATGACCAAAGAATTTCGCATCCTGTTTATCACCCATACCGTTATCGATCAGTATAAGCCGGTTGCCGTCTTCAATCAATAAACAACGTAGCGCCCATGAACACATATTGTTCTCATCAGCGGGATTCAGTTTGTTCCATATGCTTTTGGGCACAACCCCAAACATTGCGCCGCCATCCAGTTTAAAATAACCAGTGTTTACTGTATAGAGTTTCATGTATCAGGGTAGTTGTGCCAGTTTTTTCTGGCTCAACGAAGCAAAGATGAGAAGTATCAATCCAATCACAAAGAAAACCACCAGTGCCAACACAGAATTTCTTTGTGATCCGGTGTATTCATTTATATATCCGAAACTGAACATGCCTATAACAATGGCTATCTTCTCTGTTACATCATAAAAACTAAAAAAGGAAGTAGTATCTTTTGTTTCGGGCATCAGTTTGGCATACGTGCTGCGGCTGAGGGATTGTATACCGCCCATAACAAAACCAACCAGTGTGGCCAGTCCGTAGAATTCGTTAATACCGTTTCTTGGTAATAAATAGCCAACGATGCATAGTACGATCCATACCATAACCGTTAGCATCAATGCTTTAAAATTCCCTATTGCATTCGAAAGTCTGGCAATGATATATGCCCCCGGAATAGCCACCAGTTGAATGATCAATATGGCAATGATAAGGTTTGTAGTAGGAATATTTAATTCACTTTTGCCATATAAAGTAGCAGCAAGCATTATCGTCTGTACCCCCATATTATAAAAAAAGAAGGCGCCTAAATACTTTTTTAATACGGGTAAATGGGTAATCTGGCCCCATACTTTACGCAGTTCTTTGTAGCCATTGGTGAATATACTCCCTCGATCATTGGTTTGTGCCAAGGGTGTGCCTTTGGGTAAACGGTTTAGTGAAAATTGACCAAACCCCCACCACCACACGCCTACCAGGAGAAAAGATATCTGCGAAGCTTTACTTACGGTAATGCCAAACAGGTCGGGCTTTAATACAAATACAAAACAAATGATCTGTAATATCACGCTACCAATATAGCCCATGGCAAACCCTTTGGCACTTATCCTGTCCTGGTCTTCAGGCGCAGCAATTTCAGGCAGATAGGAATTATAAAAAACCAGACTACTCCAGAATCCAATACAGGCAATGATAAGACAGAGAAGACCATAGCCTAAATTACTCTTATCAAAAAAGAACATAGCGCTGCAGGCGATGCTACCCATGGTACAGAAAAAGAAAAGAAATTTTTTCTTATTGCCTTTATAATCTGCAATCGACGAGAGTAAAGGCGACATGATTGCCACAATTAAAAAAGCAATACCCAATGCATAATTATAGAGGGAAGTATTCACAAACTCCCTTCCGAATAAATGAACCGTATCATTGGAAGTAGCATCATTACCATCACCGGTAACGGCTTCATAATAAGCGGGGAAAATGGTAGAGGTGATAACCAGGTTGTAAACGCTGTTGGCCCAATCGTACATGGCCCAGCCGTTAATTATTTTTTTAGAAGCGGTTTGCATGCAAGCAGTTTTGGTTATGGGTATCAAATTACTACTTCTCTGCGAAAAAACTTACTGTCTCTTGTTCTCCACGGTTAATAGCGTTTTCTAACCGCTGAGAATAAGAGGCGGGAGAGGTGAGGCGTTATTTTAAATAACCTGTGAGAACCAATATTAATAGAGCTGCCCCCACTATTACGCGGTACCAGCCAAACAATCGAAAGCCATGTTTTTGTAAAAATCCGATAAAGAATTTTATGGCAACCATGGCCACAATAAAAGCAATAATATTACCCAGGCCCAGTGCAATAAGATTGTCTTTATTACTGAGCAGTTCTGGATTTTCTTTCCAGGCTTTCAGTAATTTATATCCTGTGGCTGCTGCCATGGTAGGCACGGCTAAAAAGAAAGAGAATTCAGCAGCGAGGTTACGGGTAAGCTTCTGTTGCATACCGCCAATAATGCTTGCAGCGCTACGGCTGGTGCCGGGTATCATGGCAAGGCATTGCCAGATCCCTATGATAAAGGCTTTAGATAAACTAATATTTTCTTCTTTTTCAACAGTAGGTTGTTTAAACAGTGAATCAACGAATAATAGAATTACACCACCCACCAGCAGGGTAATAGAAACTGTTAGGGGACTTTCCAGCAAAGCATCTATTTTTTTAGAGAATATTGCGCCCAATACTAAGGCCGGTATTACGGCAACAATTAGTTTAACATAAAAATTCAAACGATTCAATGCAAAGAATTTTTTCCAGTATAATACTACTACTGAAAGTATGGCACCTAATTGGATGGCTATTTCAAAAAGCTTGGTAAAATCATCTTTAGCAATACCTAGTATAGAACTGGCAATAATCATATGACCGGTAGAAGAAATGGGTAAAAATTCTGTGAGGCCTTCTACAACGGCGATGACGATGGTTTCAAATAGGGTCATGAGAGAGAGGAGTTAGGAGTTAAGAGTTAAGAGTTAAGAGTTAAGAGTTAAGAGTGGCTTTGCGAAAGTAAATGTAAGCAATCAGTGGTTGAGGGAATAAAAAAAGCAGTGTGAGCACTGCTTTAATGGTAAAAGTAAAATCAAACATCTTAACGCTGAACTGCTTTCGGTTTCTTAAAGATCGCATAGATTTCAACGATCAGCCCCAGTACAATAATTATCGGTGCCAGAGTAATACGGGTAGTACTGTATACTTCTTTTGTATCAAACACCCTTGGGTCAGTGGTTTTGCCGCCGCTCATCAGGAACATACCTAAGGCTATCACAGCGCCACCTATTAACATCCAGGTAAAATTTTCTTTAGTAAAGAGAGGAGAATTCACGTTTTGTTTTTGCTCAATCATATCGGTAATTTTTATTGTGGTTTTAATATCAGTTAAAAGCTAAGCGTAAAGACTATGTTTATCTTTTAACTCCTAATAAAGGTCATCTAATTTCATTTTTAAATATTTCAACACACTTCGCTGGGTGCTGTAAACGGAAATGCCTACACCCAGCACAATCAGTCCGCCGAAAAGAATCAACGTAAGTTTTGTATCGCGAATAGCTTTTAATTGTGGAAACTGGTTTTCCGCCCAGCCAATCAGTACGAACAATAAAACGATAGCAATGGTAGAACTGATCAAACCGTTTATTAGTGCGCGTATATTAAGCGGTTTGGAAATAAAGCTGCGTGTGGCGCCCACCATCTGCATGGTTTTGATGAGGAAGCGGTTACTGAACATGGCCAGGCGTATGGTATTATCAATACTAAAAATAACAATGATGCAGAGTATTACTGCCACCACGAGAAAGATCAGGCCTATTTTAGAGGCACGTTCATTCAGGTTGGTAACTAAACTCTGCGGGTATTGCAGGTCGGTAATCTGGTTGCCATAAGCGGCCATCAGTTCATTCGAAATTTTTTTAAGGCTGTCAGTATTTACATAATCAGCTTTCGCGTAAAAATCAATACTCTCGGGTAAAGGATTAATGTCTAATATTTTCGCCCAGTCTTCATTATTCTCTTTGTTCCATATCAGTTTGGCCGAATTTTTATCTACATACACAACATTCTTTGCATAGGGCCTGCCGGCAATAAAATGCTGTATCTGTCCGATCGTATCCTTATTAAGTGTTCTCAGATAGGCACTCAAACGGATATCTTCTTTAAACGCATTGCCCACGGAGCTGATATTTAAAAAGAACCAGCCCATAATACCCATAATCAACAGAACCAGCGCCACACCTACAATACTGTAAATATAATTGGGCTTACTGCGTTTGAGAGATGCTTTTCCGCTACTTGCCATACTGAAAAAAGTTTTAGATAATCCGGCCACTCTTCCATACAGTCGAAGGACAGGGTATGAGGCAAATGTACGGTTTTGAAGGCTAAACACTTACATTTGCAGCCACTCTAACGATCAATTTGCTTTTGAAAATATAGCATTCCTTCCGGAAATGGGTTAAAGAATTGTTAGGATTTTTTTTAACCCGGCTTTGGCAGCAATGAGTGAGCTGCTGTTGCGTCGCACTCTTCGGCGTTCGGAATAATATCGGCAGTTATTTTCAAACGCAGAGAACAAGAGGTGCCGAAGTTAACGCGGAGTGTATTCTCTGGCGTACACTCACTGTCTCCCGTTCCCGGCGGTAATCATGCAAACAATCTATTCGGCAATAAAATGCATAACATAAACTCCTCAGGAGTTCGGTAAATAAAAGGTATGGAATACAATTTTAGGGCAATAGAAAGAAAATGGCAGGATCAATGGAACGCCTCAGGTGCATACAGGGTAAGCAATACCAGTACCAAACCCAAATATTATGTATTGGATATGTTTCCTTATCCAAGTGGCGCGGGTTTACATGTGGGACACCCGCTGGGATATATTGCCTCTGATATTTACAGCCGTTTTAAAAGATTGAAAGGGTTTAATGTATTACACCCTATGGGGTATGACGCTTTTGGATTACCCGCTGAACAATATGCTATTGAACATGGCGTGCACCCTGCCATAAGCACCGCACAGAATATTGATAATTTCCGGAAGCAATTAGATAATATCGGGTTCAGTTACGATTGGGATCGTGAAGTAAGAACATCCGATGCAGGCTATTATAAATGGACGCAGTGGATATTCCTGCAATTATTCAATAGCTTTTATAACCGATTAACGCAGAAAGCAGAAAGTATAACCCTGTTGATAAGCGCCTTCAAAAAAGAAGGTAATCTTCAACATGCCTGTCCTGGTAATATTACTTTGCAATTCGGCGCAGCAGAATGGAATGCCTTGTCAGATAAAGAGCAACAGGATATTTTGATGCTTTACCGCATCGCCTATTGCGGGTATGGTGAAGTAAACTGGTGCGAGGCCCTGGGAACGGTTCTGGCCAATGATGAAGTAGTGAATGGCGTGAGTGAACGTGGCGGTCACCCGGTAGTAAAAAAGAAATTACGCCAATGGTATCTGCGCATTACAGCATATGCAGACCGCTTGCTTTCCGGGCTTACTACCATCGAGTTCAGCGAAGCCATGAAAGAAATGCAGACAAACTGGATTGGAAAATCTTATGGTGCTGAAATTGAATTCAACATTCAACAGTCAACATTAAAAATGGAAGTTTACACCACAAGACCCGATACTATTTTCGGGGTAGACTTTATGGTGGTTGCACCGGAACACGAATTAATTGAACAAATTACTTCAGCCGCACAAAAGCAAACGGTGGAAGAATATATTGCTTATGTAAAAAGCCGTAGCGACAGGGAGCGCCAGGCAGAGAAAAAAATTAGCGGATGTTTTACCGGGGCATTTGCCATCAATCCATTTAATGGAAGAGAAATACCCATCTGGATATCAGAATATGTATTGGCGGGTTATGGCACTGGTGCCATAATGGGCGTGCCCTGTGGCGATGAACGTGATCATAAGTTTGCGCAGTATTTTAATATACCCATTACCAATATTATTGGTGAGTACTATAACGGTACCGAAGCCAATGCTACTAAAGACGCCATTCTCATCAACAGCGATTTTTTAAATGGGTTGGTTATGCGCGATGCCATGGATATTGTAATAAATAAGATCGAAGAAATGGGCATCGGCAAACGGAAAGTGAATTATAAAATGCGTGATGCCGCTTTCAGCCGCCAGCGTTATTGGGGTGAACCTTTCCCAATTATATGGAAAGACGGCATTGCCCATCCTCTGGATGAAAAAGAATTGCCACTATTATTGCCTGAAGTAGAAAGCTATAGTCCCGGCGCCGAAGGCGAAGGCCCGTTATCCAATCTAAAAGATTGGATAACAGCCCCCCTCTCTATTCACAGAGAGGGGCCGGGGGTGAGTGAAGGGGTGAGGGAAACCAACACCATGCCTGGCTATGCCGGCAGCAGTTGGTACTTTCTCCGTTACATGGACCCGCACAACGAAGCAACATTCTGCGAAAGAAAAGTAAGCGATTACTGGAACCAGGTAGATCTCTATATTGGCGGAACAGAACATGCAGTGGGACATTTATTATACAGCCGCATGTGGACCAAAGTGCTGTATGACTTGGGCCATATTGGTTTTGATGAACCCTTTAGGAAATTATTGAACCAGGGGATGATTCAAGGAAGTAGCAGGTTTGTGTATAGGTTAAAAGCAACCAATATTTTAGTTTCTGCTGGTAAGCTTAATGAAGCAAATGAATATGATGCCATAAGGGTTGATGTTAATTTTGTAGATGGTCTTGAGTTGAATATTTCAGAATTCAAAAAATGGCGCAACGCGGAATATTCGAATGTTGAATTTCTTTTAGAGGATGGTAAATACATATGCGGTGTGGAAGTTGAAAAAATGTCCAAATCAAAATTCAATACAGTCAACCCTGATGATCTGGTTCAGAAATATGGCGCCGACACTTTTCGCATGTATGAAATGTTCCTGGGCCCGGTTGAGCAAAGTAAACCCTGGGATACCAAGGGTATTGAAGGGGTTCACCGCTTTCTTAAAAAACTCTGGCGTTTATTTTTTGATGAAACCAAAGGCAAGCTATGGAACGACGAAAAAGCCACAGCAGCAGAACTTAAAATATTGCATCACGCCATCAAAAAAATTGAAGATGATACCGAACGTTTCAGCTTCAATACCGCAGTAAGTGCCTTTATGATCTGTGTAAATGAACTAGCCGATCTTACATGTCACAAACGCGAAATACTCGAACCTTTGGTGATTATGCTAACGCCCTATGCCCCGCATATTGCCGAAGAACTTTATCAGCAGCTTGCTGCGGTATCGCCCCTAATTGCGCAGCAGATAGGGGCCGGGGTTGAGTTAAGCGTTCTTGATGCTTCCTATCCAATATTCGAAGAAAAATACATTATTGAATCTACCAAAGAATATCCCGTTAGCATTAATGGTAAGGTTCGTACCAATATCAATATTTCTTTAGAAGCGTCACAGGCAGACGTAGAACCCCTTGTACTGGCCAATGAAACGGTTCAGAAATGGCTGGATGGCAAAGCACCCAAGAAAATTATTTTCGTAAAGGGGAAGATGATTAATGTAGTGATATAAGTTTTCACGCAATGGTGCAGTGATTTCAACTACGTCTTTGTACCCTTGCGTGAATCAAATGGCTGCAACTGACTACAGATTTTAGTTTTATCTCATCCCCCAAAATCTTATCTTGTATCTAATCAAAAAAATTGTGATGAGAAAGCTACTTTTCATTTTATTAACCGCTATTGCTTTATCACCTGCCGCCGGATTCTCTCAGACAGGATTAGCCGTGTCTGCAAAAGATTTTAAACCTGCTGAAGGGATTGGCTGGAAAGGGACCTTAACCTACCTTGATTATTCTTCCGGTAAGCCGTATACTATGCCCGTCGAAATTAGTATGCATATAGTTAGCCAGGTAAAAATTATTATTTCTTATTTATATCCCAATGAACCAAAGGCGAATGATAATGATACTATGCTTATCAGCAAAGACGGCCTGGAAATCGATGGGGCAAGGCTGGTATCTAAAAAAATAATGGAAGACGGATCTGTGCAACTAATTACGGATAAAAATGGATTTGATGGTAACGATCATAAGAAAGCAGTGTTACGACATATTTATACTATCGGAACAAAAAGTTACCAAAACCGCAAAGAAGTAAAGTTTGAAGGAACAGACAAATGGATCATGCGTAATGAATATCTTTTCAGCAGGTAAGAACTTGCTTATCTCTGCTTCTCATGGTCTCTGCGGTAGAGAAAATTTTACCGCAGAGACCAGGAGTTATAGGAGTATTCAGCAGAAATTATTTTTTAATCGTCTTCAGCATTTCCTGCACAGCCCTTTCTAATTGGGCATCTTTTCCGTTAAGCACATCATTGTAAAGATTATCAACATCAATATCAGGGTACACCTGTAAATTTTCAGTGGGCCTGTTTTCCTTGCCAATGGTGGCTATCATCGGTATGCCAAATACAAGTGTGGGATCTATTTGTGTTTCCCACCATACCGCCGTTCCTGTTCCTGGTACCGGCTTACCAATCAGTTTACCAATTCCTATCTGCTTATAGGCATAGGGAAAAATAAAGGCATCGCTATAATTGCTTTCACTCATCAAAACACAACTTGGCTTTGTCCATTTATTTTGTGGCTCGCTACCAGTTGAGGTAAAGCCATACGGTGCAAAACTCAGGTAAGATTTTCCATTGAGAAAAGTTACCAGATCATCGTGTAACCAGCCACCTCCATTAAACCTGGAATCAACGATCAACGCTTCTTTATCGGCATTCTTCCCTTTTACTACTTCATACATATCGCGGAAACTTACATCGTTCATGGCCTGTATATGCACATAACCTACTTTACCCCCGCTTAATTTATCTACCATGTTTGCCATGGTGCTGGTCCAGCGCTTATACAACAATGCATTTTCCTGCAAGAGGGTAATGGGTTTCACCGTTTCTTCAAAACGTTCCTGGCTGTCTGGATTAAACACACTAAGCAATATATTTTTACCCGCTTTCCGGTTAAGTAAAATTGCCCAATCTGCTTTGGCTGTAATGGCTTCACCATCTATCTTTTCAATAATGTTGCCGGCTTTAATCTTACTCTTGCTGTTATACAAAGGGCCCCCTGTAATTACTTCCGTTATCTTCAATCCATCCCCTCCCCTCATTTCATCATATAACAAACCAAGAGAAGCCGTGTTGTCGCCATTCGGATTTTGGGGCGAGTATCTACCACCGGTATGCGACGCATTCAGCTCACCCAGTAATTCACTCAACAGTTCCTGGAAATCATAATTGTTATTAATATGCGGCAGGAAACGTTCATAATTTGTTTTGTACATTTCCCAGTTAGCGCCATGCAGTTTGGGATCATAGAATTTCTTCTTTACCTGTCTCCAGGCATGTTCCATTACATAGGCTCTTTCACCCGCAGTATTCAATACCATTTCACCATTGATGGTTATGGGTGTTACTTTGCCTGCCTCCACTTCTACTTTCATGAGTTTACCATCAGCCAATACAAAAAGACTTTTTCCGTCTTTGGCCATTTCAAGACTTCCACCAGCTGCGCCTAATTTGGCCAGTGATTTCAACTCCCTTGTTCGGGTATCAATTACCCATAAATCACTGCTTTGTTCATACCGCGCGAGATAAAATAGTTTACTGCCATCCGGGGATAATGCATAATCACTCAGGTTAGACGAGCCGTTGGTTAAACGGATTTTTCTGTTTTCCAGATCGGTAAGATCCGGGTTCCATTCTTCTTTCTTTTTGGCACTGTCTTTTTTTTCTTTATCATCTTTTTCTTTTACCAATGCAAACTCATCTTTGGTCAAACGGAAACGGTCATACGCTTCTTTGTCAAAGAACAACGCGTAAATATCAACTTCTCTTGCGCCCTGGAAAGCAAGCGGCCCCTTGCCATTTTTACCAGATGTCCATAAAATAGCTTTGCCACCCAATGCCCATTGAATGCTGCCTTCACCAAAACCACTTTGTGTTAAATCCATTCCTTTATTATCGGTTCCGTCTGCTTTAAATACCATCACTTCGCTCGTGCCAAATCCGCCTTTATTGCTTCTGGTTGCGATCCATTTGCCATCCGGGCTCCAGGTATATTCCTGGTCACCATCACTATAAGAAAAATTCTGACCGACAGGAATGATCATTCGCGAAGTTTTCTTTTCTATGTTGTATACTTTTAAAATATTTCTTTCTTCCAAGTAGGCAATCTCTTTTCCATCAGGTGATAACACGGGTTGAAATTCTTCTTTGGTTGTAGCAATCACCGGCTCTTCTGTGAGTACAGTAGATGCGTAGAAATAAGGTTCGTCTTTGCGACTGATACTGGTTTTCATAATGTCCCAGCTGCCATTCCTTTCTGCAGAGTAATAGAGGCTGCGTCCATCTCTGCCAAAGGCGATCATTCTTTCCTGCTGCGGGGTATTAGTGATACGTTTGGTTATACCGCCTTCCACCGATGTAACAAAAACTTCACCCCTGAAAACAAAAGCAATTTCTTTTCCATTGGGCGATATAGACATTTCGGTTGCACCGCTGTTGATAGGAACAATTTTTTCTGCATTACTCCTGGCATCAGCATTAATGGCTATTGAAACTTTTTGAGGTTGACCATTCTCCTTCATCGTATATATCTCGCCATTATAGGTAAAGCACAAGGTATTATCGGATGTACGGCTGAGATGTCTTACCGGATGATCTTTAAAACTGGTCAATTGTTTTTCTCCGAATGTTGCATTAAGCGGGGTCCTGAAAATATTCTGCGAACCATTCTTCTCACTCAGGTAAAATACAGACTGGTCATCTGAGGCATACACGGGTTCCCTGTCTTCACCTTCAAACCCACTTATTTTTTTGTACTCTTTGGTCTTCATATCATAGGTCCAGATATCCCTGGTTACGGAAGAAGTATGGTGTTTGCGCCAGGGATCTTCTGTTCCTTTCCTGTCTTGAAATACTACCTGTGTGCCTTTGCTGTTGTAGTGAAGGTTCTCTGTTCCGGCACTTAACAACATACTGCTTTTGCCTCCTGAAACGGGAACGGAATACAATTTAGAAAAAAGCCGGGCGCTGGGAAAACGAACAGATGCACTTACATCATTGCGGCCGCTTCCAAAAAGCACCTGCTTATCATCATTTGAAAAATCCCAGGGATAATCATTGGCCGAATGATAGGTTAGTCGCCTGGGTTCACCACCGGTTGCTGGCATTACGAACACATCAAAATTACCGTAGCGATCCGATGCAAAAGCAATAGATTTTCCATCGTGGCTCCATACAGGCATGTAATCATGTGCTTCATGCATGGTAAGCGCAATAGCTGTTCCGCCGGCTGCCGGCACTTTATAGAGATCGCCTTTATAGCTGAATACAATGGTTTGCCCATCCGGTGAAATGGCGGGGTAACGCATCCATAAAGGATCTGTCTGTGTAAAGCCGGTTACGGTTAAACAAACAGCACAAAGTGCGAGAATGCATTTCTTCATACAGTATGATTTAGTTTTGGGGAGAATTTTAAAGATAGAAATAGAATAGTATGGATGCAATAAAATTTGAAGAACGGCTGCAACAAGGGGGGCATTCCCGCCACCCGGTGGTCAGTTTTGACCCTATAAGAGATCATTTGTTGAAATTAGATTTTACACAGGCCAATAAAAGTTTAACATCCGATATCATAGAAGATACCGGTAAATTTTCTGCTTACATTTCTGAACAATTGGCCCGGGCCGGCGCCAGGTATGGAATGGGGGGATATGATGAACACAGAACCGTTTACAGTCGCAGTAAAGTGTTTGATGCATTACAGGCTGGAGAAGAGCCCCGCCGCCTGCATCTGGGCACTGATATCTGGGGTAAAGCGGGTGAGCCGGTATTTGCGCCACTGGATGCAAGGGTACATAGTTTCGCTTTTAATGATCATTATGGCGATTATGGCGCAACCATTATTTTAGTACACGAGATGGAAGGATTTTCTTTTCATAGTTTATATGGACACCTGTCGTTGAAAGACCTTAATGGAATGAAAGAAGGGCAGGTTATGAAAGCGGGTAAACGGATCGCAGCTTTTGGCGAGCCATCAGAAAATGGCCACTGGCCCCCGCACCTGCATTTTCAATTAATTATAGATATGGAAGGAAAGAAAGGTGATTACCCCGGTGTTTGTAAATTTAGCGAAAGAAAAAAATACTTAGCCAACTGCCCAGATCCGGATGGGGTATTGGGTATGATGCAGTATGTGTAAGAAACAATAGTAACAGACAACGATCAAATGTTGCATGACTAAGTTTTGAGGTGTGTATACTTTTCAAAAGAAGACACAATGGCTCGGTTAGAGGGGTAGGATGAATAGTATTTTGTAGTTTTGATAAGTATGTTAAATCCCAACCCGAATATTGATCCTGTTACTATCACTTCTGCCGATAAGGAGTTTGAAAATACCATACGTCCCAGGGAGATAGATGATTTTTCAGGTCAACCGCAGCTGGTAGAGAACCTTACCATCTTTATTAAAGCGGCCAAACTGCGTGGAGAAGCGCTGGATCATATTCTGTTTCATGGTCCGCCTGGTTTAGGCAAAACCACTTTAAGCCGTATCGTTGCCAATGAGCTGGGTGTAAATATTAAAGAAACATCCGGACCCGTTATAGAAAAACCCGGTGATCTTGCCGGTTTGCTTACCAACCTCCAACCTAATGATGTTTTGTTTATTGACGAGATACACCGGTTAAGTACGGTAGTAGAAGAATATCTCTATGCCGCCATGGAAGATTTCAGGATAGATATTATGATTGATACAGGGCCCAATGCCCGCAGTATTCAGATAAATCTAAATCCTTTTACATTGGTAGGCGCCACCACGCGCAGTGGATTATTAACTGCGCCTTTATTATCACGCTTTGGAATAAAATCGAGGCTGGAATATTATAACGCGGATGTGCTCAAAAAAATTATTGAAAGAAGTGCCGCCATTCTCCAGACTTCCATTACCTCAGATGCCTCCCATGAAATAGCCCGCAGAAGCAGGGGTACACCACGTATC
>JBBRHM010000004.1:0-55095 GCA_038222655.1 Chitinophagales bacterium
TACGTGAAAAGGCAATACGTTCTGTAGCAGATAATATCCGGGAAATGACGGCCACATTTTCGGATTGGTTTCCTTTTATAAAGGGGCATGAAATATTGGCCGGTATTCTTTTTTCACTTCTTTGTTTCCGCGCTGTGTATATACTTTTTTACAGAATACTGCAGCAACAATATTTTCGTTCTGTTGAAACCATTGTGGCCGCAGTCTTTTTGATTTACACAGTATTTATTATCAGTGTAGCCTCTATATCACGTTTTGAAGCGCTGAGCAGCCGGCTTTTATCGCCCCTCTATATTCCTTTTTTGCTGGTGAGCAGTAGCTGGATAGCTCCCTATATGCAGAGAATATACCGGAAGAAAAAAATAACTATCCTGTTGGCTTCCCTGGTTTTGTATACAGGCTTCCAGTATCATCATTACCGGCTAAATGCCGAGGCCTGGGAAGGAATCAAAGATGCCGGTATACCAGGCTATACTGAGGATTCGTGGACACAATCGCCCGCTATTGCGTTTATCAAAAAAAATAAAACACTATTCACATATGCCATCTATTCCAATGCCAATGATGCGGTATATTTTTTAACGGGATTACAGGTACTGCCTTTGCCACACAAAGAAATTACAAGCGAGATTACTGTATTCCTGCAGCCGGTCTCTTTTTACGTAATCTGGTTTACCGATGGTGATAATCCCGACCTGGTAAGTTTTGATTTTATCAAACAACATAAAAAGCTGGTATCAACCCAGACCTTTACTGATGGGCGTATTTATTTTTTTTCAGACAGTACCCCATCTTTGCATTAGGGGTTTTAGTACCTTGATCAAAAATTTGCAATATGAAACAAGTACTCTCACTGCTTGGTCTATACATCTTAACAGCTACTGTTTCTGCACAGCCAAAACAATTTTTTACGATAAATAAAGACAGCACCGTTTTCTCTTTAACAACAGAAGGAGCATCGCATCTGGCTTCTTTGCCATTAAAATGTTTGCAGCAGGAGTATCCGAATAAAACAAATCATACCTCTGCCGGCGACAGTGATCACCTGATGACACCCAAACAACAGCACCCTGCTTTTTATGGCTGCTTCGACTGGCACAGCAGTGTGCACGGTCATTGGATGCTGGTGAGGTTGCTGAAACAATTTCCCGGCTTACCGGATACAAAAAAAATCAGGGCGGCCCTTTCAAAAAATATAACACGGGAAAATATTACCGCAGAGATACTTTATTTTAACAGTAAGCTTTCGCGGAGTTATGAAAGAACCTATGGCTGGGCATGGCTATTAAAAATGCAGCAGGAACTGCTTACCTGGAACGATGCAGAAGCCATACAATGGCGAAACACTTTACAACCCATGTGTGATACCGTGGTAAAATTATGGATGGAATATTTGCCCAAGCAAACTTATCCAAACCGCACCGGCGTGCACCCCAATACCGCATTTGGTTTGGGTTTTGCACTGGACTATGCGCGTACGGTGCATAACCCTTTGTTTGAAGAAGCCATTGTTAGTTCTGCAAAACGGTTATACGGGAAAGATAAAAATGCGCCAACAACCTGGGAGCCGGATGGAACGGATTTTTTATCTCCGTCACTGGAAGAGGCTGACCTTATGCGTAATGTGCTGGATAAACAACAGTTTATCACCTGGTTCAATAACTGGATAACGCCTGCTTCCCTGCAACACCTTACCCAATTACCGGTGGTATCAGACAGGACCGATATGCAGATAGTACATCTCGATGGATTATGTTTTAGCCGAAGCTGGTGTATGAAACATATTGCTGCGCTGTTACCTGCCACCGATAAAAGAAAACAGGTATTGCTACGCTCCGCTATACGACATGTAAATGCGAGTCTGCCCAATATTGCCAGCGGCAGTTATGGGGGCGAACACTGGCTGGCAAGTTTTGCTTTATATGCATTAATTAACGAATGATCTTTAGTAAAAAGGTTTCCATTCACAAAAAAGTTGCGTGGAATTTTGATACCACTAATGGCAAGGGTCATCGTATTTTGACTGGTTTTTCCTCATTGCCGGAAGCTTAAATTTGAAGATTTACTATGAGTGTTTATACTATTTTTCATCAATTCATTTCCGGAATACAAGAAACTCGCCCGCTGGAATACCTTGGGGTTTTTGCAGGTATTGCCAGTGTCTGGTTCAGCCGCAAAGAAAATATATGGGTATATCCGGTAGGCCTGGTTAATACAGTTATCTATATCTATCTAAGCGTGAAAGGTCATTTACTGGGAGAGGCCAGCGTAAATTTTTATTATACGGTAATGAGTATTTATGGGTGGGTATTATGGTCAAAAAAAGATCCTCAAAAAAGGGAAACGATTTTGCACATCACGCACAGCACCCCAAAAGAGTGGACACAGCAGCTATTATTCTTTGCCGTTTTTTATATTGCTATATTTTCTGGGCTCACCTGGGCTAAACAGCAATTTGCTCCCGAAGCAATTCCCTGGGCCGATGCATTTGCTTCTGCTACCGCGTATACAGGTATGTGGCTAATGGCGAAGAAAAAAGTAGAGAGCTGGATCTGGTGGATTGCAACAAATATTGCCTCTATTCCGTTATACTTTATTAAAGGATATGTTTTTACGAGCGTTCAGTTTATTATATTGTTATTTCTTGCAGTGTTGGGATTGATTGCGTGGAGAAAAAAAGTAAAAAATCTGGAACAGCCAATAAGTAGTTAGTGATGCCAAAAAAAATTGTGATCATCGGCCCGGAGTCAACCGGTAAAAGCACTTTGTGCGAATTATTATCGCAGCATTACCGCATGCAATGGTGTCCTGAATTTGCCAGGGAATACCTTCTTACTAATGGGAAAGAGTATGATTTTGATGACCTGCTTTCCATTGCCAAAGGGCAACTGGCACTGGAGGATGAATATACCGCAATGGTAAACAGCCAATGGGCAAGGGTAGATGAATTCACAAGCGTAAATGCAGCTTCACTTCTCACCACACAGCAATCTCCCTTGTTATTTATAGATACAGATATGTATGTGATGAAGGTTTGGTGTGAATATGTATTTGGCAAATGCCACCAGTTTATCCTTGACCAGATTGTGGGCCGCCAATACGATCTGTACTTACTTTGTAATACAGATCTACCGTGGGTAAAAGATGAATTGCGTGAATATCCGGATGAGGCTACACGTAAAGAGCTCTACCAGATTTACAAAGACCTGCTTATAAACCAGCACGTACCATGGGTAGAGATCAGCGGTGAGTATGATGATCGTCTATTGCTGGCCATCGATGCTGTAGAAGAATACCTGCGGTAATTTCTGTGTGGATTCTTACCTGATTAATGCCAGTATATCTTCATCATCTTCAATATTATTCATCTCCTGCATTATTTGTGGATAGCGCCAGGCTACACGCCGGCTCATAGGCATCACATTAAATTTTTTGGGGTTGGGAAGGCAGGCAATAATCATGGCGGCTTCAGAACGGGTCAGATATTTTGCACTTTTACCAAAATATTTTTTCGCTGCTGATTCTATTCCAAAAATGCCCGGACCCATTTCTATTACATTGAGGTATACTTCAAGGATTCTTTTCTTACCCCATATCCATTCAATCATTTTAGTAAAATATATTTCAGGTATTTTGCGTACATATTTGGTTATGCTCCCGCCTTGCCATAAAAAAACATTTTTGGCCACCTGTTGTGTAATGGTACTGGCGCCGCCACCCAGGGGGATACGTGTTTTTTTTCCTTTCTTTCTGGGTCGTAAGCTTTGTTCAATGGCATCCCAGTCTAATCCGCTATGATCCATATAGGATTGATCTTCGCTCGCAATAGCCGCGAGTTTTACATTATAAGAAATATTTTTCCATCCTACATAATCGCGATGCAAACCATAACGGAATAAGTTACTAACCTGTGTGATGGTAATGGGAGGCATCAGCCACCTGCAGGCAATAATATATACCAGCGAAGAAAGGAACAGGTACAAAACTATCCTTTTTGTCCAGCGCCAGTATTTTGTAAAAGCAGTTTTTTTCTGGTGGGCCATCTGGCAGCAAGATACTTAAAAGCTACCCGGAATTTTATAGGAAAGAAAAATCATTTGCTGTTTGCGCTGCCCGTATGAATGGTTTCCATTCTATATTTATTTCCAATAAGAATGTATGTTTTGTGGGAGACACGCAGCAGGCTACCTACTGCAAATACAAGCCCCGCAATACCAAGCCCGCGAAGATTTTGGGCACTAAACACTTGTTCTTTATGAATAAGGCTATTAAAAATATTCAAAAAAATATAGGCGCCACCTCCAAGTTGAAACAATATACCGTTACTGATTATACCGTTAGTAAAATTTCGTTTAGGCATTCCATATATTTCTTTTACATGGAGTTTCAGTAATCCCAAATGGGCAGTGTCAAGTGTGGGGAAACCGAATTGGTTTGGCACCTGTTGTATACTTAACTGTTCCAGTATTATTGAATCATTACGGATTGTTTTGATCTGTCCCTGTATCCATTGCTTACTGCTAAACTGGAAAGTTATCATGCTGCCTGTTACCCATGTCTGGATGGTCTGGTTCCGCTGCTTCAATACCAGCAAGTCACTTTGGGAAAATGCACAGGATGATTTAGTTAGCAAAAATAAAATGAGTAGCCTTTTTCTCATTACTTGTAAGATAAAGTATGCAAGGGATGTATTGCTTAATGTATCGTTAAAGCTACCCGATTTTATCACCGAGGGCCAGAATTCCCCAGCCCAGTGCAATACCAAAGCCGATTAATATGATACCGGATATTTTATTGATAGTACTTAAAATTTTTGGGGTAAGTTTTGACCGCAGATTAGAGGCAAGAGAAACTTTAGCTATGTCTGTAAGCAATACAAACAACAGGCAGGTACCAAATACTATGGCGCGGTATTCAAGTGGATGTGCCGCTGATTGCGAATCGGCAAGTATGGCCGCTGTCCATGCAAACCAGAAGAGAAACACCGCCGGATTTAATATGTTGATGAAGAATCCAGAAACGAATATCCCTATATAATGATGCGTTCGGAATTTTTTTTGGATGATATTATTATCAACATCTGTTTTTACTTTTTTAAAAAACAGGGTATAGATCCCCAATACCACTAAAAAAAGACTGCCTGCCACTGCCAGGAACGTTTTGTGATTGAGGACGGTAGCAAACAGAGAAGTAAAAAAATTACAGATCAATACCAGTAAAATATCACTGGTAGAAATGCCTGCTACAAAAATATAACCGGCTCTATGCCCGTTATTAATACTTTGTTTTAGGATAGCAAAGATGACCGGCCCTACCGAAATGGCAAGAAAGATACCCAGTACTAATCCTTTTATCAGTGGCGCGATCATTAAAAAAAGTTATTCATTTAAAAATGAAAATAAGCCAATATTTATAATTCAGGTTGCCCGTTTTATCTTTTATTCATACCCGTTAATGAATGATTCTGGCTGTGATAATTTTATCCAGGCCCGGGAATATTTTTTCAAAAAAACGGTTGCCGTGCAGGTACAAAGTATCCTGCATGATGCCGGGCCGTTTTCCATATTTGGCATTGAATAAAAAAACCACGTTCATTCCTTTTATCACTTTGGCGATGGGTGTATATCCTTTTACGCCTTTTCTCATGATGGTATCAAGTTTATGGTTATCGGTCATATTAATAAAGAGCTGGGTATTTCTGTCATCGGCTTCGTCACGTGCATAAGAAATGATTCCTTTTCGGTTGCGTTCCTTAATGGGTTCGTCCGGTAATCTTTTGGGGTACCAGAAACGGTTTATTTTATCTTTTGCGGCAATCCCAAACTGTACTACATACGTTGGTTCAACCCGGAATAACAGGGAGCTATCATAAAAGCCTGTTGTAATCAGTTGGTATAACCTGTCAACGCCTGCAGGGGACCATTTTCGGGTTGCCTCAATAATAAATTCTCCCTTAGTCGTTTTGAATGATGCCCGAAAAATTTCCGGCGCCGTTAGTTTTAGTATAGATATATCTGGAACCTGGGCCTGTAAGAATCCTGCGAAAAAGAAAATAAATAAATATACACACAACGTTTTCTTCATACCAACTCCTTTAGTGGGCAAGTGCCGGGATATTTGTTTTTTCTTTTTGCAAAAAAGCCTGCCAGTCGTCCAGCATTTTACCTTTTAATACGCGTGGAAATTTATGCTGCCCGCCAACTTTTCCTTTGGCTTCCATAAAATCCATGAATTGCTGTTCGCTTAAAACCTGGAGGTTCACTTCTTTTAAAGCGCTTTTTCTCTCTATCGCGTAATCATCATTAAGCTCTTTTAATTTTTGATCAATTTTTTCCCCGAGCATTTCTGCATTCACTGTATCATCACAGGCCACATACCATTGATGTGCAAAAAAATTTCCGTGAGGTATACCGGCAACGGTGAACTCCGGTATGCATACATTCAGTTCTTCACTGGCCAGTTGTACGGCTTTATTCATATTATCCACGCTTAAGTGTTCACCAACTAAACTCAGGAAATGCTTGGTGCGCCCTGTAATTACAATCTCGCATTTATCCTTGTCAACAAACCGCAACGTATCTCCAATCAGGTAGCGCCAGGTTCCGGCGGCAGTGCTGATGAGCAGCGCATAATCTTTTCCCTCTTCTATTTCATGTATCATCAACGCTTCAGGATTATCAACCATTTCACCGTCGGCGTCAAAATTATTTTCATCAAAAGGAATGAACTCCATAAAAATATGTTCGCCCGTTACCAGCCGCATCCCTTCTGCGTGCTGTCTTTCCTGGTAAGCAATAAAACCTTCGCTTGCCAGATACGTTTCAATATAGGTAATGGGCTTACCGAGCAGTTTTTCAAATCCTTTTTTATAGGGTTCAAAGCTTACGCCGCCATGCACAAAGAAGGCAAGGTTGGGCCACATCTCGTGAATATTATTTAGTTTATAGCGGGCTATCACCATTTCCATGCACATTTGTATCCAGGCCGGTACGCCCACTAAAAAACCGATATCCCACTCGGGCGCTTTTTCAACTATCTCCTCTAATTTTTTATTCCAGTCTTTTTCTTTAGATATTTTTTTTCCGGGCTTATAAAATGGCTGGAACCAGAAGGGTGCTTTCTTTACGGTAATACCGCTCAGGTCGCCTGCATAATAGCCCGCTTCTTTCTGCAGGTCGGTACTGCCACCCAATGTAAGCCAGCCCTTACTGATAGAACTGTACGGAATATCTTCATAGGTGCGGAGGCTAAGCAACTGTTTAATCATAGCAATCTTATTGCCACGTAACAGGTCATTGGTAATGGGAATGTATTTGCTTGCCGATTCGCTTGTGCCGCTACTCAGTGCATAGTATTTTATTTTTCCCGGCCAGCAGATATCAGATTTTCCTTCCAGTGTTTTATGCCACCATTCGTTGTATATTTTATTATAGTTAAAGGTGGGAACCAGTTCCTGAAATTTTTTGCCGGGATGTTTGCTTAAGAGTATTTCATCAAATAGATATTGCTGGCCAAATTCGGTAAACCGGGCTTTACGAAGCAGTTTCTTAAGCACACTAATCTGTTGTCTGCGGGGATTATTTTGCGGAAGCCGCAGGGCTTTTAAAATTGTATTAGGCAGCTTGATATCAAGAATCGCCATCGTTAGAAGCTCATTTTAGAATATACGAAGCTAACGCAAATGCCTTAATAATAACAGGGTTAATACAGGGGTAGAGATGCAATTGCTAAGCCAATCTACTGTACTGTCGCAAAACGATCAACGCATCCTGCCACCAGTCATAATTCTTGGCATAGTGCCTGTCGGATTTTTCCAATAACGCCTCAGTTAACAAACCGTTAGCGGTTACATGTGCCAGAATACTTTTTTTAATGGGGGGAAGTTCCCCGCCGGCAGTAGCATATCCCACCCATGTTTTATGGCCCATCAGTACCTGCCAGGCATTGCGCAGCAAACGGACTCCTTTCATGTGCAGCAAGAGATGAATGGGTGCGGTAATAAGTAACAACAATGACAATACCGCATCTAGTATTCTTTTCATTCTTTGCTGGTGAGGTTGTGCAATGCGGTACGCTGTAAATGGTCCAACGATCTTACCCGCAGAAGCAGGCGTGTAGCTCCCAACAATACTTTTACTGCCGGATAGATGAAACAATATACGCAGGTTATCAGAAGAAAATTTTTGAATGATTTTGATGATTTCGGATAATGAAATCGTTCCCTCACAAAAAATAATTTCCGAGAAAGCGACCATTTTTTTAAGTGCAGTAAGTTCAGCCACATGACCTATAGCGGTATGTTCTACATTAACCGGCGCCACCCTGCCCAGCAGCGTTTCTTCCATCATGGATTTTTTTAAAATCAATAGTATCTCTGCGTATTCTTTTTCGCTGCCTACCACAACCGTTTGCCCTGACCGCTCCCATTCGTAATTAAAGAAAGAACGCTGATTGAAAAATGCGGATTGACGTAGCCAAATGATCATGCCGCCTCCCAACATCCCTCCCCAAAGCATTACCCCTCTTGAAAAGCGGAGTGTTTCGGGCAACAGAGAGTATGCTGCCAAAATACAAACCATCGCAAAAGCTACCGATAAAACGGTTCGCGATGTTTTATAGTGCTTATCATATAAACCAATAAAAGCAGCGGTTAAAATATATACCATGGCAAACAGCGGTAATGCATAGGAAATAAAGGGTACTCCAAAACCTCTTCCGTGGCGCACAATATTTACCCATTGTATTCTCGTAAACTGAAGCGATAACCATACAAGACAAAAATCAATCAGCGGCAGCAACACGGGTTTTACCAGGCGCAAAAAGGCGGACACTACTGCGCTCGCCATAATTGCTAAACGTATACACCACCCAAACCATTTTGCGGCTCCTGATGTATAGTGCCTCTTTACAAAAATCAGCATGGCGCTGTAAAAAAATTTTATATGGTAAAGATTTTTTTTGTCTGCACTTTCTCCCTTAAAATGAATAATAGCCGTTTCTGAAAAATAATAATTCTGCCAGCCGGCTTTTTGTAAACGGTAGCTGAGATCCACATCTTCTCCATACAGGAAATAAGATTCATCAAAGCCCTTGAGTTGTGTGAGTAATGGTTTACGCACCAGCATAAAAGCGCCTGCTAGCACATCTACTTCATGATTCTTATTTTCATCAAGGTTACCTAATGCATACTTATTAAAAATACCCGAGCGGGGAAATAGGGAAGAAAGTCCCACCAATTTATAAAAAGATGCCACCGGCGAAGGAAATGATCTTTTACTTTCAGGCAGGAAACGGCCACTGCCATCCAGCATACGCACACCCAAAGCGCCAGCCCTGGTATGATCTTCCATAAAAGAAAGACATCGTTCAAAACAATCTTCGGCCACCAGGGTATCAGGGTTCAGGAATAATATATACTCACCCCTGCTTATAGCCAGGCCCTGGTTATTGGCTTTTGCGAAGCCGAGGTTTTGGCTATTGCTAATAAACTGAACATTCGGAAAAAGAGGTTGCAGGTAGTCAATGCTGCCATCACTGGAATAATTATCCACCACTATTACCTCAGCACGGATTTTGGTTGTCGCCTTGTAAACAGCCAACAAGCATTGCTCAAGGAAATACCTTACGTTATAATTAACTATGATGATGGATAGCTGCAAAAAAAAAGTTCAACACACAAGATAACTATTATGCCCAAAGTGGTATACGCTATGCATACAGTCTTAGACGGGCTGTTCCTCTTTTCTTTTATTACTTTTGCGGCATGTTAAAACAAACGTTATTAAAAGCGGTAGAAGCGGGTGCCTCAGAACTTACCCGGTTTTTCAATGGCTCATTTAAAATCAGTAACAAAGAAGGGGTTAATAATCTGGTGACAGAGGCTGATCATGCCGCTGAAAAAGCCATTTTTGCTGTAATACAGCAGGAGTACCCCAATCATTATATATTAAGCGAGGAGACGGGTGAGATCATTCAGGACTCTTCTTATAAATGGATCATTGACCCCATTGACGGTACCGTTAATTTTGCCAACGGCATTCCTATATGCTGTGTAAGTATTGGTGTTGAAAAGGATGGCGAAATGATACTCGGCGCTGTGTATAATCCTCTTATGAATGAATTCTTTTTCGCGCAACGCGGTTTGGGTTCCACACTTAATGATAAGATCATACAGGTAAGCGAAAAAACAGAACTCATTAAAAGTTGTATGGTAACGGGGTTTCCTTATACCTACCTTGATACACCCAACGGGCCATTAGAGATTTTTGAGAAGCTCATCCGTAAAGGCGTACCCGTAAGAAGGTTAGGCAGTGCCGCGATAGATCTTTGCTGGGTGGCAGCCGGGCGCTTTGATGGTTTTTATGAACACAAGCTTGCAGCCTGGGACAGTGCTGCAGGATTTTTGATAGTAGAAGAAGCGGGTGGTAAAGTGACTGATTTTAAAGGCGATCCTTACTCGCCTTATCAGCCACATATTATTGCAACCAATGGAAAGATTCATGATGAACTGCTGGCGGTTGTAAATGGTGGCGCATTAATGAGCAATTAATTTTCACCACAGAGAACAAGGGTTAAAGAAGTTTACGCAAAGTCACTCTGCGAAACCTTAGCGGCTCAAGTTCTATGTGGTTTAAAAAAAGCAATATGGAAAACAGAACAGAAATAGCAGAACTCGGCGAATTTGGTTTAATTGATCATCTCACTAAAAACTTTGAGATACACAATGCATCCACTGTATTAAGTATTGGTGATGATGCGGCAGTGATTGATCACTTTGGAAAGCAAACCGTTATCACAACCGACCTTTTAATAGAAGGTATCCATTTTGACCTGATGTATACACCCTTAAAGCACCTTGGCTATAAAGCGGTGATGGTGAACCTAAGCGATGTATATGCCATGAATGCCACACCCACACAGGTTACCATGAGTATTGGTATCAGTAATCGTTTTAGTCTTGAGGCGCTGAATGAGTTTTATGAAGGCGTATATGCCGCTTGTGAAAAACACGGAGTGGATCTTGTTGGGGGAGATACCTCTTCTTCCAATAAAGGGTTTATCATTTCAGTCACGGCTATTGGAGAGGTAACGCCTAATACATTTGTAAAACGCAGTACTGCGCAAAACGGCGATCTTATCTGTGTAAGTGGCGACCTTGGCGGGGCTTTTCTGGGTTTAACATTGATGGAAAGAGAGAAAAAGATTTACCTCGAAAACCCGCAGATACAGCCCGATCTCGAAAACGAAAGCTATGTAGTAGGTCGTTTATTAAAACCCGAAGCCAGGAAAGATATCATTGATTTCTTTGAACAGAATCAGCTAATTCCTACATCCATGATGGATGTGAGCGATGGTATTAGCAGCGAAGTGCTGCATCTGTGCAAACAGAGCAATCTCGGATGCAGGCTGTATGAGGAAAAAATTCCTATATCTGATGAGAGCCGCAAGGCTGCTTATAAATTTGGCCTGGATCCAACGGTTTGCGCATTAAATGGCGGCGAAGATTATGAGCTGATCTTTACGCTAAAACAGGAGGACCATGATAAAATTGTCTTAAATGAAGACATCAGCGTTATCGGTTACATGACCGGCATCGAAGAAGGCTGTAAATTGTTGACCAAGGGCGGAAATAGTTTTGATATTACAGCACAGGGCTGGAACGCCTTTCAGCAATAAAGGAGCGTTATGAAACCAGCTAAGGTAGTATTGTGGTGCATCTGTATATTCATCTTGACGGATGGGGCGCTGGCGCAGAAAGGATTTTCTTCCCTTCCAAAAATGGCTCCCGCAAAACTGCGTGAAGATCTTAGCCTTTTAAAAAAAATTCTCGAAGCTAACCACGCGAGTTTATACTGGTACACGCCCAAAGACAGTATTGATTATTATTTTGCCAATGCACTTAATAGTATTACCGATTCTTTAGACGAGGTAGCTTTCCGCAATAAAGTAGCGTACGTTATCAGCAAGATCCGTTGCGGGCACACTACGGTAAGGTTTTCAAAAGCCTATTCAAAGAAAGCGGTACAGTTCAGGTATCCACAATTTCCTTTATCATTAAAAGCATGGGATGATAGTCTTGTGGTAATAAGCAGCCTGGTGCCCCAGGATACTGTGTTTACACGCGGTACCGTTATCACTGCTATTAATGGTATGCATAACCGGCAATTGCTCGATACCCTTTTTCAATTCATCAGTACGGATGGTTATTCGGTAAATTTTAAAAGCCAGTTAGTTAGCGGAAATTTTGCCGCCTGGTATAAAACGATTATGGGTATTGATAGTGCCTATACAATTGTCTATATTGATTCTGCAGGAAAAGAAAGGAAATCTGTTATCAAAAACTTTACGCCTAAAATAGATCTTTCCAAAAAAGAAACAAGAAGGGTATTTACACCCACGGAAAAACCCACACGCAGGCAGCTAAGAAAAGCGGGCCTTCTGGAAAAAAGATCTATGTTAATAGATACCCTTACCAGTACTGCTTCTATGCGCCTTAGTACTTTTACCGGTGGCGGTTTAAAAAAATTTTTTCGCCGCTCATTTAAAACGATTCATCAGCAAAAGATACAGCACCTGGTAATTGATTTGCGCGAGAATGGCGGCGGCAAAGTACGCAACAGCATAATGCTGGCACAATACTTAGCAGATCATCCTTTTAAAGTAGGCGATAGTGTGGTGGCCATCAGCCGAAAATTTACATACGGACAGTATATCAAACCGGCATGGGCCTATTGGCTCGCCATGAATTTTGGTGCCCATAAAATGGATGATGGATTAATTCATCTCCGTTATTATGAAACCAAACTATTTGAGCCCCGGAAAAAAAATCACTTTACGGGTGATGTATATCTTGTTCAGGGCGGATATAGCTTTTCGGCTGCTACTATGTTTCTTTCCTTTCTAAAAGGACAAACCAATATAACAACGGTAGGCGAAGAAACGGGTGGTGGTTATTATGGCAATACGGCTATGCATATTCCTACTATCGTATTGCCCAATACGGGGATACAGGTAAGTTTGCCTATGTACAGGCTGGTAATGGATGCCACGCGG
This sequence comes from Chitinophagales bacterium, assembly GCA_038222655.1. GTDB lineage: Bacteria > Bacteroidota > Bacteroidia > Chitinophagales > Chitinophagaceae > Sediminibacterium. Next base: position 13,054 of record JBBRHM010000004.1, read on the forward strand.
CCCAAGGGGCATGGCTTTATACCTGATATTGAAATTGGTCCATCCTCGGCGGCAATAAAAAAAAGAGTTGATCTGAAAATGATAAAGATTAAGGAACTGATACAGCAAAAATCTTTCTAACCACATCTATATAGAAACACTTTTGGCCAAAAATAATCAACAACAAGACGGGATAACCGCGAATAATCCTATTTTGCAATAGTTCTATTATGAAACACCGCCCATTATCCATTAATATATTTTATTGCTTTCTGACAGCAGTTATTTTCTCCTGGAGTAACCATCTTTTTGCACAAACCACAGATCCCTCTTTGATCATTAATAGAGACTCTCTTCCAAAAAAGAAAAAAAACTCTTTAAAACCCGCAGGTGATTTTGACCAGCGGTTTTCTTTTATTGATAACGAGGGCGTAAGTATTTGGGGTTACCGTCTCGGCCTTTCTATAAATGATACATACAAAATAGGAATTGGTGGATATTTTCTGAAACAGGAAATAGCAGGTATTAAATTAGATGCCGCGGGTATACCCATTAACCAATTAACCAAGAGTTTGTATTATGCAACCGTTTATTATGAGCCTTACCTGTTTCGTACGAAGCGATGGGAAATGAGTATGGTATTTGAATTGGGGTATGGTAAAGCAGTGCTGGATTCCATCAACAAGATTCGCGGTCGGTTCTTAACCAAAACAGAAAACCAGGTATTTATTCCAGCAGGAATGGGATATTCGGTCAACCTTATCATTCCTGATATAAAAGGCTTACACTTTCTAACGTATCTCGGTTTAAATGGAATGATCGGTTTACGGAAAGCTGTTTTTGAAAGCGACCTAAAGTATAATTTTGATGGCTGGTACTGGAGTGTCGGCAGCGCGGTATTTATTGACAAGATTTTAAATGATCTTTCGGGGAAGAAAAAGAAAAAAGCTGCTGCCAATTAAAGTACACACAATCCTGTTACTTCAAGTGATGCATCCAGCATTACGAAACTAGCTTCGTAACCTATTTCAATTTTCCCGAGCTGATTCTCTTTTTTCATTACCTGTGCCGGATATAAACTTACCATGCGCAAAGCTTCGCCTAACTCAATGCCCACATGATGAACCAGGTTATGAAGGGACTTGGCCATGGTTAAAGACGAACCGCTGAGGATGCCGTTAGACTCATATTTATCACCAACGATGTGGTGCGGGTATTGGCCACTTACCGTTTCTGTCACGGCATCTGTGATTACGAATAATCTTTCCTGCATAATTTTTTTGGCAATACCCATGGCCGCAAAATCAACATGGTAACCATCGGGTACCATACTGGCCATCACTGTTGGATGATTAAGTATGGCGCCTACCATTCCGGGCGCACGATGCTGCAGCGGACTCATGGCATTATATAAATGGGTGGCAGCTTCTATCCCAGAATCAAAGGCATGGGTTGCTTCTTCGTAGCTGGCATTACTGTGCCCCGCCGAAATGATCACACCATAGGAACGGATAAGTTCTATTACTTCGCCGCTGCAAACTTCCGGCGCCAGTGTAATCATAGTAATAACGCCTTTGCCATAATCCAGTAATTCTTTTACTTCCTGCAAAGAGGGAGCGTGAATGAATGATTCATTATGTGCGCCTTTTTTTAGTTTGTTAATCCATGGACCTTCTATATGCAGACCTATACAACCCTTGCCCCCTTCTTTCCAATATGCTTTTACCGCATCTATGCATTGATAAAAAACAAGGTGATCATTGGTGGCAACTGTAGGTTGAAAATGCGAGGCGCCGCCTTTGGAACAGTATGCATATAATTTATGTAATGAATCTGCTTCAGGATATACGGCCAGCAATTTATCATGTGCACCATAAATCTGGATATCAATAAAAGCAGGTGCAAGTATATGACAGTTTACGGCGGCTTGATCTGATACCTTTGACGAAGGAACAATGGCTGTAATTTTATCTCCCGATACAATAACCGAATGATCTTTTAGCCATCCTGTACCCGTAAATAATTTTTCTGCTTTATATACCTGTTTATTCTCCATCCTGCATAATTTTAAAGTCATCTGCGTCTTTCCAGAAAGGGAACTTCTCCCTTATTTCCTGCAGGGGTTCTTTTTGGAGTACTATGGTATGGATAGCCTCCTCCCCCGTTTTGTGAAAAAGGATATTTCCCAAAGCGTCAATCACCATACTGTCTCCCGCATGGTAAATATTATTTCCATCATTACCAACCCTGTTTACCCCTATTACATAACATTGGTTCTCGATTGCCCTCGCGGTAAGAAGTGTTTTCCATGCAGTGCTTCTTCGTTCGGGCCAGTTGGCCACATACAGTAATGCATCATATTCCATGGTATCGCCAGGCTGTTGTCTGGCCCATACCGGAAAACGCAGATCATAACATACCTGCAGGTTAATCTTCCATCCCTTTACATGGGCCATTAACCGTTTGTTTCCAGCTGTGTATTCTTTATCCTCGCCGGCAAAAGCAAATCGGTGGCGCTTATCATAAAACCCAAGATCACCATTGGGTAATACCCATAGAAGGCGGTTATAAAAACGTTCGTTCTCAGTAATGATCACGCTGCCGGTAAGAATTATTTTTTTTGCGGCCGCTATTTTTTTCATCCAGTTTACCGTTTCTCCATCCATACTCTCCGCCAGTTGTCTGGGGCGCATGCTAAAGCCTGTGCTGAACATTTCCGGCAATACCACTATTTCAGTCCGCTCCTGTATGCCCATAATTTTTGTTTCGAACATAGACAGGTTAGCCTGTTTATCTTCCCAGAATAATTCAGATTGTATGATGGATATGGTGAGTGATGACATAAAACTTGTTTGAGCAGTTTGCAAGTTAACGTAAACGGTAGCTCAGTTGCACCGACCCATATTGCTGCGGCGTTTTTTGGTCAACCGCTTCTTTACCCTGAAATACGATTTCCACTTTGGTGGTCCACCGTCCTTCGGCATAACAAATACCTACATTTTGCTGCAACATCCACCGTTCAATTTCTCCCAATTGTGCGCCGCCATTGCCTTTATAAAAAAGGCCGCCCTGCACCGTAGCGTTATAACCCTGAAAAATAAGTTGTGGGTACCAGTAAGCGAAGAATTCGTGTTTCTTTCTGGTAACCGTTGCCGTTTTTTGAATCTGTGCATTCCATAACGCACTGTTGCTGTTTTTTTCAAAGCTACCCAGGCACAGGTAAGCGCCTGCACGTGCGTTTGTAAAATTGCTGCCGAGGCTTGCCTGTACAACCGGTACCAGTTTAATCCAGGATGAATCTTCCCAAACGGTTTGTGCATAGCTAATACCGGCATCTGCACCAATGGCATCCTGTACCTGGTATATCCAACCGGTAAAGCGTACATAGCCTAAAAGTTTATGGTAGCTGTTTTGCAGATCTTCGCCCAGAGAACCGGGGCCCACCAATCCAATTGTGGCACTGTATTGTAGAACTGCATCATTCTTTAAAAACCCTGAGCGGCTGTATTTGCCGAACAGGAAACCGCAATAAGGGCGATCGATATCGGCAGGAACGATTGTTTTGCGGATAAGTGGGGTGTATATCATCTGACCCAGCTCCCATGATTGGATTATTTTATTACCCTTCTTACTACCAGCTGTACTAAGTCTGATGAAAAAGCCATTTGTGTAAAAAGCATCATGCTTTCCAAAAAGGTAGGCGTCATTCTCGGTGGTGAAGGAAAGTTCGCGGCTAAAAACGGGTTGGGTAATTTTATCCTGCGCGTAGGAAAAACAGGCCGACACCCAAAACCCCAGTAACCATAAAAATTTCAGCATCCTTTTCTTCTCATTCATAGATTTTTATTTCGGGTTATCATACCTGCCAGAACCTGTTGAATGTGGGTTCTTTCATAACCTTTCTGAAGCAGGTAGGCGGTGGTTTTAGCCTGGCGCGTAAGATGGTGGGTACCGTGAAGGCTTTTCCATTTAACTTCTGCCAGTTTTTGCAAAGATGCTGTATAATCGGGGCCGTCTACCTCTTTTATCGCTATTTTAATAATGGCGGGGGGTACTCTTTTCTGACTCAGTTCATAAGCTATTTTTACCTTTCCCCACTTTTTTTGCCTGAAATGACCGCCGGCAAAGAGGATGGCGAACCGTTCTTCGTTGAGGTAATTTTCATCAATGAGGCGGCAAATCAGTATTTCCACCTCTTTTTTTGGCAATCCCATGGTAAAAAGCTTCTCTTTTACCTCAAAATGGCATCTTTCACGGTAGCCACAGTACTGTTTTATTTTGGGCCAGGCCTGATCAGGCGTGAAGTAAGCTTTTACCATGCATTGCATTTACGGCTATAAATACTATCTTTAATCTGTTTAAGATTGTCCAATATCCCCCGGACAAGTAAAAAAGTTCCTACTAACTTATTAATATCTCATGCAGGTTCAGTCTCCGCAACATATTGTTTTTCTGATAGATGATGATAATATCTACCAGTTTACTGCGCGCAAGATCCTCGAATCTACCGGATTGGCCAAACAGATTCAATCTTTTTACAATGGAAGAGAGGCCATCAAATATTTAAAGAATCAAGATAACTGCGAGCCTGAAAAACTACCCGATGTTATTTTTCTGGATATTAATATGCCGGTTATGAATGGGTGGGAGTTTCTGGAAGAATATCATACTTTCTGCGGCGGCTTTGCCAAGCCGATAGTGGTATATGTTGTGAGTTCTTCTATAGATACCCAGGATATGAAAAAATCAAAGGAATATACAGCCGTTACTGATTACATTGTAAAGCCCGTTACCCGCATTAAATACCGGGAACTGATTGAAAGTCTTTGATCTTAACAAAACCCAATCCACATCTGATTAACACATTCCCGTTTTAAGGTGGGCAAGCGTGATTTCTGTTACGGAATATTAACATTTTACGTTAGGTTTGTTGCAAACCTAAATTCTGCAGAATGAAATTTATTGTTTCTTCCTCTTCGTTGCTTAAACACCTGCAGCAGATCAGCGGTGTGATTAATGCCAACACAGTATTGCCGATACTGGAAGACTTCTTATTTGAGATACAGGATAAAAAACTGAATGTTGTTGCTACAGACCTCGAAACGGTAATGCGTGTGCAGATGGATGTAGAAAGTAAGACCAATGGTAAGGTATGTATCCCCGCCAAAATATTACTTGACTCATTAAAAAATATTGCCGATCAGCCACTCACTTTTAATATTGATAAAAACTTTGCTGTAGAAATTACCAGCGATAATGGAAAGTACAAAGTGATGGGTGAAAACCCGGATAACTTTCCGAAAGAACCGGCGGCGGATGATACTACCGGTTTTTCCATGAGCAGTACGGCCCTACTCACTGCCATAAATAAAACCCTGTTTGCTGTAAGCAGCGACGATCTTCGTCCGGCGATGACGGGTGTATATTTTGAACTCACAAAAGACAGTGTTCAATTTGTAGCAACAGATGCACACCGGCTGGTTCGTTATAAAAGAACAGATACCAAAGCTTCCAAAACAGATGCGTTTATCGTTCCTAAAAAACCATTGAATCTTTTAAAGAGCGCTTTACCCGATAATGAAGATGAACTCACCATCAGTTATAACAGCAATCATTTATTTGTGAACCATGGCTCTACGCAAATGATCTGCCGTTTGATAGATGCGCGTTTTCCGGATTACAAAGTGGTGATCCCTGCTGATAATCCTTATAAACTTATTGTGAATAAAGGCGATTTTCAAAATGCACTGCGCCGTGTGAATGTGTTTAGTAACAAGAGCACCAACCAGGTTGCCCTGAATATTACCGGTAGCGAATTACAGATGGCAGCGCAGGATGTTGATTTTAGCTTTGAAGGAAATGAGCGAATGAATTGCCAGTATGATGGCGAGGATCTGCAGATTGCTTTCAATGCCAAGTTCCTGATAGAAATGCTGAATGCCGCCGATACGGAAGATGTAAAAATGGAATTGTCAACCTCTACCAAAGCAGGGCTTATAAAACCTACCGAACAGGCTGCCGGCGAGGACCTGCTGATGCTGGTAATGCCGCTGATGCTGAATAATTAAGAAATTTTATTTTGATCCGCCAAAGAGTTTGACATTGTCAAACTCTTTTTTTTATATCAGTAGGGTTAATGCCAACCAGGACTGCTGTTTGACAATTAAGATAAAAAAATTAAGAATATATTTTACAGGCCAACTGAGTTGGCTCTCACCATAACTACTGCGAAGATATTTGTTGCTGATGCGAAGCGATAGCCAAAAGAGCTGCGACAATTTTTACCCGGATTTCATATCCATTTTTAAAACCTGTTCAATCATTAAGCCTACAGGACCTCTGCAAATTAAACAACCTTAAAATTTTATGCAGCAATTTTCATTACGGTCATTGTTTTATAAGATTTTTTAGCCGGACGTTAAACTTTTTACTAAAGAAATCTGTTTAAGTATTTGCTATATATGGTAAACAAAGGTTTCTTTCAAAGTCAATCTCTCTAAACAATTTTAATTAACCAAAATCTAACTCATGCATCAAAATTTATTGGCGACGTTCCCGATTGCTAACAACAATTATGTAGTGTTCACTTTTTTTGTAGGTACCATGGCCATGATGGCTGCTTGTGTTTTTTTCTTTTTTGAAATGTCCAATGTTGAAAAAAAATGGAGGACATCTATCCTTGTATCGGGGCTGATAACATTTATAGCCGCAGTACATTATTATTACATGCGGGGTTACAACCTCGAAACAGGCGAGTCTCCCGTATTTTTCCGTTATGTAGACTGGATATTAACTGTGCCTCTGATGTGCGTGGAATTTTATCTGATCACTAAAAAGGCTGGCGGCAAAATCGGGTTACTGTGGAAGCTAATATTTGCATCTGTCGTAATGTTGGTAACAGGTTACATTGGAGAAGCGATTTATGGTAATGAAACCCAAAGCTGGATTTGGGGATTGATAAGCGGCATTGCGTACTTCTATATTGTGTATCTGGTGTGGTTTGGTGATGTTGCAAAATTGGCTGTAAATGCGGGGCCGGATGTTGCAAAAGCAGTTAAAACCCTTGGCTGGTTTGTATTAGTTGGTTGGGCAATTTATCCTGTTGGATATATTGCAGGAACTGCCGGGGGGTTATTTGGCGTGAGGATATTTGAAGGATTATCTATGGATATTGTATATAATATCGGGGATGCCGTAAATAAAATTGGTTTCGGCCTGGTTATTTATGCTTTGGCACAATCAGAAAAACCAACGGTTTCTGTTTAGTAACATTTACAACAAGTGCGGTGAACATCCATCGCACTTGTTGTTCTTACCTATTTCTACATAAAACAGGGCAATGCTACGAATTGTGTTACTAATTTGCGGAGGTATATTGTTATTGCTGCAACAATTTATTTATCCCATTAGTATGAATTTGCAGTTCATTAGTTTTTTAGCAGGCATCCTGTTATTGGGCGTACCCCACGGAGCCGCCGATTTACTGGTTGCTACCCAAAATGCAGCTATCGGAAACACGCCATTTTCAAAACTGCGTTTTCTAAGTGTTTATCTGGGGCGTATTTTTTTATTCGCTGGCGTTATTTGGTTTTTTCCTGTTATGGGCATTCTCCTTTTTATATTTTTTGCAGCGTATCATTTTGGTGAAACCGATCTTTATCAATTTAAAACAGACACGGTTCTAGGAAAAATATTTGTTATCAGCTACGGACTGGTCATTCTTTCCGTAATTATTTTACATCATTTCGAAGATATAAGACCGTTGTTTCTGCAATTTGAATCTGGCAAAAAAAATAGCTCATTAATCAATTGGATTGATATACATAGATATACCCTGTTATCCATTTCAGGCGCCTTGTTTTTTACGGCAACCTTTAATTACTTTCTAAAAAATAAGAATTCAGATAGTAATGAAAGCGGCTATTTTTTAATCCGCCTTGCTGTTATTCTTTTTATACTCTTTAACCTTCCCATGCTGCTGGGGTTTACTTTTTACTTTGTTGTATGGCATTCTTTTTTATCATTACACTATATCATATCTTATTTAAGAAATAAAAACAGATTTAGTAAAGACACCATCACGAAACAAATTATTTTTTATAGCCTCCTGGCCATTGGTGGTATTGTACTTGTGGGATTGATGGGATTTATGTTTATTAGTAATGCGGCAATCATGGGTTATTTGTTCTTAGGGCTTGCCGTACTCACGGCACCACATATGCAAATTATGCATGAAATGTATCATCGGATACGAATGAGCCTGAAAACCCAGTAATGCGTACAGGTGGCAGTACATATGTTTTACAAACTTATTGAATGCTGCCTGGTGAAGGAATTAAACAAGCATTATATTGAAGAGCCATATGAATCTAAAGCGCATATAGTTTTCTGTGAGGAGCAGAGAATAAAATTCCCTTGTTTACCAGACAATTGTCAGGCCTTCACTAGCTTGATTTTGCGAGTCTTTCAATTGTCAGGCCTTGTATTAAAATACTGAACAGTACACAAAAATAGGTTGCTATTAAAAGAATGTTTTTGGCTTCACTCTCAGGTAAAGACAAAACTAAAGCCAATGAAAGACCTCCACGTAATCCTCCCCACGTTATAATTTTAGCTTCTTTGTTGTCAAGCTTTAGGAGCCCAGGAAACACTAAATGTGGGAAATAGACAATGATAGCTCTTGAAATAAGGACTATGAATATAGAGATTAGCCCTAAAATTATATAGGTACTTTTAAAATCAATTACAATCAACACAAAAGCAATTAAGATGAAAAGGATGGCATTTAGAATAACGTCAACTAACTCCCAGAACTTATATACATATTCCTGGGTGGTGTCACTCATGGCAATGTCTTGTTTAAAGTTGCCAACCATTAGCCCCATTACAACCATTCCTAATGCTCCTGAAATATGAATGTAATTGCAAAGGGCATAGCCACCCATTACAAATGCAAGTGTTAATAGTATTTCTGTTTCGTAATGGTCAATCGATTTTAAAAACAAGTGCAAACAATAACCCAAAAGTAACCCCGCCGCAATTCCGCCAACGGCTTCTTGAAGAAAAAGTAGTCCGAACTGTGTAAGATGAAAGCTGCCCGAATTTAATGTATCTAATAAAGCAATAAACACAACAACACCTACACCGTCATTAAACAGGCTTTCACCAACAATTATTTCTTCTGTTTTTTTAGGCACATTTGCTTTGGTCAAAATACCCAATACTGCAACAGGGTCGGTTGGGGAAATTAACGCACCAAAAAGTAAGCAATAAATAAAGTCTATAGGTATTTGAAATAGTTGCGATATACCGAAAAATATACCTGCAATAATGATTGTTGAAAACAAAACACCGCCAAAAGCAAATATGGCTATTGGTTTTATTTGCTTTTTTAATCCATTCCAATTAGTGTGCATAGCACCTGCAAAAAGTAAAAACCCTAACAAAACGTCTAAAATTATTTTATCCGTTTTTGCATTGGCAATTGCCTGTTTAATGTCATGGTAAGGTAGGTTAAGCCAAATTCTTGAACTTAGAATAGTAAGAGACAAAATGGTCGAAAGGAAGAACAATCCAATAACAAAGGGAAGTTTTAAAATCTTTTGATTGAGATAGGCAAAGCCTGCGGAAAGGCAGATAAGCGCAACTACGGCAAAATAAATAGTCATATTATTTTTCTGTCTCTGTGATTGTAATATCGTTAAGGCCCAATTTTATGAGCATCCAGTTTCTCAATTTCTCTTTATCTTCTTTCATTAGTTTTGGATTTGAGTTATAAATAAGTATTGTGGAAACTCTTGAACCATCTTTTGATGCAATATTTTGTTTAGAAACTGAAACCGATTTAATTACAGGAAAAAAAATATTTATTTCAGAAAGTAGCTGTTTATTGTCAAATGTGTTCTCACTTAATCTTTGTTCCAGCAGTGCAATATTTTTATCTTTTTCGCTTAATGCGTTATCTTTTTTTTTCACTTCCAACAGAATGTCATCTTTAAAACTTTGTAAACTGTCAGAGGAGTTTTGCCTGATTAATAAGTTGGTATTTTTTAACCCTGCACTTTTGAGTTTTTCATTAAGCCGCTGCACCTCTGATTTAGTAAAAACTTTCTTTAAAAAAGCCAATTCAATTGATTTTGAAGTGTTGGAGTAGTGTATTTTTTTATAAACTAACGTACTTCCGTTCTCCATAAACTCCTGTTCAATAAAGTTATCGGCTAATTGCTTAAACTGCTGCTCTTTGTATAGGGCAAAAGCAAAAAAGGCACTTGGCAAGAGTAGTAAAAAAATAATTGCTATTAGTCCATATCTTACTTTCTTTCGATGCTTTATATCTATTTGTTTTGCAGCCGGATACTTTAAATACTTAACAATGCTATAGGTTGCTATGCAAATAAATACGCAGTTAATACTATACAAAAACAGTGCACCTAAAAAGAATTTCCAATTTGAATTTGCAAGTCCGTAACCTGCTGTGCAAAGAGGAGGCATTAGGGCTGTTGCAATTGCCACTCCCGGAATAGGGTTTCCTTTTTCCACCCTGGTTATGGCGATTACACCTGCTAAGCCTCCAAAGAAAGCAATGAGAACATCATAAATATTAGGCGAAGCCCGTGCTAATAATTCAGATTGGACTTCTTTAAACGGGCTGACATAGAAATATAGTGTCGCAACAATTAAGCTTATGATTGTGGCTAATAAAAGTTCAATCAGTGATTTTTTCAACAGCGTAAAGTCATAAATACCCAACGCAAAACCTGCCCCAACGATTGGACCCATTAATGGTGAAATAAGCATAGCCCCGATAACTACTGCGGTTGAATTTACATTAAGTCCTGCGCAGGCTACCATAATTGCACAAGCTAAAATCCATAAGTTAGCTCCAGTAAAAGAAATGTTGTTTTTTACATTCTCTAAAGTCTTTTGTTTCTCTTCTTCACCCTTATGCAGGTTTAAAAGGGTGGTAAAAACATTGGTCATATAGTTATCTCTTTAAAGTTTGTAGGGTGTGCGCTATGCTTAGCTATAACGAACAGGGCTTGCTGGTAGCGGGTGCAAGAGTGTTCCGCCACCCCGGCCCTCCGAAGATAAATTTATAAATAAAAGTTGATGATATCGAGAGGTTAACGTAATGTTCCGTGAGGAGCATGGGGTGAAATTTCCTATGCTTAGCAGACTACAGTAAATGTGTTCTTTATGAGACCAATTAACAGAATGTAATCAGTCACCCCTTTGCCGTTTCATTATCCAGGTACTTGAAAAGATATTTTGCCGCTTCTTCTAACATGGGAAAATCTAAAACCTGTTCCTGGCAACGTTTCATATCAAAATGGCAAAGCGTGCCAAATGGTTTTCCTTCTGCATCCCGTATAAGCACCCCGCAATAAGATGCAACAGGAGTTATTATTATGTTTTTAACCCGTATATCATTTTCTGCATCATTTATTTCTAACTTTCCTTGCGTTCGAACCAATGAGCAATAGGTAACAGCCATAGGGGCATCTTCACCTTTTATCAATTTTGGGTCATAGCTATCATAGAGGGTTAAATTCCGCAAAGTATCGCCATCAAATTTGTAAACTCCTGTATACCGATGAGGCGTTCTGTGATTTAAAAACCGTAAAGCATCATGTAAGCCTGACTGTATAAGTATATTTTTAAAACTTTCCACTGAAGAATCTACCGCGGGATCATTATCCATTTTTCAAATACTTTATACAAAACTAAAATATTATCTCCAGATTCCTCTGTTGGTGATAATTTGATAGAGCAAGTGCAGGGATTACTGAAATGGGGTCATAGATATTCGTCCCCCTCGCTGTAGCGTAGTTTAAAAATAAAAGTTGATGATATCGAGAGGTTCATGTACGGCTCAGTGAGAAACAGGGATAAAATTTCCCTCGTTTACTCCGCTGGTTGCTTCCATTTCTCTGGCAATTGGTTGATATAATTATATATGCTGTCCGAAAGTCAGCAGATTATTATCCGGATCAAGCAAGGCAAATTCCTTTTGTCCCCAGGGTCTTGTTTTTAGTGTTCCATTCGGGTGTATGTTAATTTTATTGTTCAACAATGATTGATACAAATTATCAATGTTGTTGGTTCGGATATATACCCCTGCATAATTTTCCTTAGGGTCAATTTCTGCAAACTCAAAAAAGTGGATTTCTATACTGTCTTTTTCAACCATTAAATAACCGTCATAGTCAACAATTCCAACGGTTCGAAATCCTAACTTGTTTACATAGTACTCTTTTGTTACGGCCTTGTTCCGCATGGGCAATTTCGGAATTACGTTTGTCAGCATATTTTTGTTTTAAAAAGTAAGTCATTTTAGGCATTTATTTAATGTTTAATAATGATAATCGTAGCCGAGTCTGGAATAGTTACAGACGACTCTTAAATATACAAAACTCCCCTTATAACATGGGTGTCCAGCCAAACAGGTATAAAATTCGTCGATAATAAAATTGTTGCGAGCGCTGCTGCCCATCACTACCCAAACGTTCAAGTGAGTGACCTGTCTGCCGACAGGCAGGCACAACAGGCGCCGCCATAAAAAACAAATGCCGGTAACATAACAATCCCTTCTTAATTTTGTAGTTCGCATTTCTAACTTCGTACTTACACATGCAGTTTCAGTTACAGTCACCTTACTCGCCCGCAGGCGATCAGCCGGAAGCAATCAGGCAGCTTACGGAGAATATCCAGAATGGGGAGCAGTTCCAGACATTACTGGGTGTAACGGGCTCGGGTAAAACTTTTACCATGGCCAATGTAATTCAGAACACACAACGACCCACCCTGGTGTTAACGCATAATAAAACCTTGGTGGCGCAGTTGTACGGCGAGTTCAAACAATTTTTTCCGGATAATGCAGTTGGCTATTTTGTTAGCTACTACGATTATTACCAGCCCGAAGCCTATATGCCCGTGAGTGATGTGTACATTGAAAAAGATCTGAGCATTAATGAAGAGCTGGATAAACTTCGCCTGCAGGCCACATCGCAATTACTCAGCGGACGTCGCGATATTATTGTGGTGGCCAGCGTTAGCTGCATTTATGGTATGGGCAACCCCACGGAATATGAAAACGGGATTATTCGCATTAAAAAAGGCCAGGTTATTTCGCGCCAGGGATTTTTGCATAGCCTTGTTAATTCTTTATACAATCGCTCTCAGGGCGATTTTACACGCGGTACTTTTCGCGTTAAAGGCGATACAGTAGATATTAATTTACCCTATGTTGATTTTGGTTACCGTGTAACTTTTTTTGGCGACGAGATTGAAGAAATTGAAAGTATTGAAACAGCCTCCAGCAAGCGTATTGGTAAAATGGAAGATGCAGCCATTTTTCCCGCTACCTTATATCTTGCTCCCAAAGATTTAATTGTAGATGTGATGCACGAAATACAGGATGAGATGATGGCGCAGGTGGAATATTTTAAAGCATCCGGAAAATATATTGAAGCGCAGCGTTTAAAAGAACGGGTGGAATATGATATTGAAATGATTCGCGAACTGGGCTACTGTAACGGTATTGAAAACTACTCGCGTTTTTTCGACAGGCGCAAACCCGGTACGCGCCCATTCTGTTTGCTGGATTATTTTCCCAAAGATTTTTTGTGTGTGATTGATGAGAGTCACCAGACCGTTCCGCAGGTGGCGGGTATGTATGGCGGCGACAGGAGCCGCAAATTGGTGTTAGTAGATTATGGTTTTCGTTTGCCCAGTGCGATGGATAACCGCCCGCTGAATTTTCACGAGTTTGAAATCCTTACCGGTCAGACTGTTTTTGTAAGTGCCACACCCGGTGATTATGAACTGGAAAAAACGGGCGGGGTAGTTATTGAACAGGTGGTGCGGCCAACTGGCCTATTAGATCCGCCGATTGAAATAAGACCAAGTGTAAACCAGATAGATGATTTACTCGATGAAATTGATAAGACGGTTAAGAAAGGTGATCGTGTTTTAGTTACCACGTTAACCAAACGCATGGCAGAGGAGATGGATAAATATTTGGGCCGCATAAACATCAAATCAAAATATATTCATAGTGATGTAGACACCCTGGAACGCGTTGAAATATTAAGACAGCTTCGCCTGGGTGATATTGATGTTTTAGTGGGTGTAAATTTACTGCGGGAAGGTTTGGATCTACCGGAAGTTTCTCTAGTGGCCATACTGGATGCAGATAAAGAAGGTTTTTTGCGTAATGAAAGATCGCTTACACAAACTGCCGGCCGTGCCGCAAGAAACGTAGATGGCAAAGTTATTTTCTACGCCGATAAAATGACAGAAAGCATGCAGCGTACAATTGATGAAACATCGCGGCGGCGTGAGAAGCAGGTTTTGTTTAATACGGAACATGGTATTACGCCGATGACGATTATTAAATCGAGGGAACAGGTTTTTGCGCAGGGCTCGGTATTGGATATTAAGGGCTATGATCCATCAAGGCCGTATGCGATACAGGGCGATGAAAACATTATCAGTAAAGTTGCTGATGAGCAGCAGGTTTACCAGACTATACCACAGATGGAACGCGGGATAGCTAAGACAAAAAAAGAAATGGAGAAAGCAGCGAGAGATCTGGATTTTATTGAAGCTGCACGGTTACGTGACGAGATGTTTAGGTTGCAGAAAGAATATGAGAAGATGAAAGCTTGAAAATAAGGTTTAGACGCTTTGTAAACTTCTCTGGAAGCTCTGCATCCTATTGCCTCTTAGGTTGGTAGCGCTAACAACCGAAATGAATAAAAAATGGGGAGGTTTCGCAGAGTTTGTATCTTACTAAGGATTAAATACCCCCATGCCGAAAACGACCCCGCAAAGAATTACTGTAAGTACACTGTTATTAATTATTATCGGGTTGATTGACCTGAATATGAATTTGGAGATTAATACGGCTACTCTTTATCTGATACCCATTATTATATTCTCTTATCAAAACAAGCTAAAACTTTACTATTCGGCTTTGTTTTGTGTACCTACATTGTTAATATGGGGTTATGTTGATTATATCAAACACCCGTATTCAAATCAAGACTATGTGATGATCAATTGGACTACCAGAATTGCCATATTTGTTGCAGGCTTTATCGTTTCAAACCGTTTTTATATTGAAAAAAAGCAAAGAGAAATTATTGCTGTACAAAATGAGGCACTGGAAAAAACAAATGCGGAGCTGAATAAGTTTATCGGTATTGCTGCACATGATATCCGTAACCCGGTGGGCAGTATTAGTATGATGGCAGACTTGTTATTGGAAGACGAAGATATTCCGAAAGACAAAAAAGAATACCTTCATATGATCAGCTCAACCGCTCAAACAGCACTGCAGATTCTGAATGACACACTCAATTTAAGTAAGATACAATCGGGAGTGATACAGCTAAACCTATCTACCAATGAATATATCAAATTTGTAAAAGAATGCCTGTTCTTAAATAATTATCTTGCTGTAAAGAAAAAACAAGGCCTTGATCTTGAAACTGCGATAGAATCTGTGGATATTGTTTTTGATAAAACCCGCTTATCGCAGGTGATAAATAATTTGTTAACCAATGCGATTAAGTATTCTGAACCGGGTACAAATATTGTTGTACGCATCTCTTATAGCGAAGAAGATTATTCATCAATTTTAACGGAAGTAATTGATCAGGGACCAGGTATTGATGAACAATATCAAGACACAATTTTTATACCGTTTGTGACTACATCCAATAAAACAACCAACAAGGAGTCGAAAACAGGCCTTGGCCTCGCAATTGCAAAACGCATAGTAGAAGCACATAAAGGAAGTATTGCTTTTACAAGTAAGAAGGAGGAAGGGTCTGTGGTGTTTTTTTGTTTGCCGATTACTTAATCTCATAGCAAAGCCATAGTAAGACTCCCGTTGTTGGCGCTGCATCGTAGCTTTTACGCAGACTAAGAATTATATTTGCGGCGTAATCTACCCATATGAAAAAAACGGCTTGCCTTTTTTTTCAAGCAGAAAGCAGGCGTTGTAAATGAATATATTTAACGACTTCTATTATTGTATACTTTGTTTAAATAAACCAACAAAGGCAAGGAATGGATGAAATAACCCCGGCCCACTGGGGGCCGGGGAGTAAGATTACAATTTCATCGGCTGCTTCTTCCAATACGTCAACGAACGCCATACCCACTCAAAAGGCCCGAAACGAAAATAGCGGAGCCATATGGAGGAGAAGATCAGTTGAAACACCCACACGCCAGCAACCACATAATAGATCTGGTGAAAATGCAGGTTGCCGTAATAGCCCAATCCATATCCATAGAAAAAGAAAGTGCAGATAATACTTTGCATGAGGTAATTGGTGAAGGCCATTTGCCCCACTGCAGACAGCGCTTTCATTAACCACGGCACCCAATTGCTTCTGTATAATAACATCAACATAGAAGCATGTCCAATGGTAATAAATACCCGCCGTAACTCCTGGAATGTCCATGGGTTCATGCGCCATCGGTCAACAAATTCGACTCGGTGATTGATGGCGTTGATATCTACATGAAACAGAAAGAAGCCAAAAGGTATGCCGATGCCATAACCGAGTAACATCCACATTGCATAGGTTGAGGTACTGAGTTTATTAGTGAAGAAACCCCAGCCAAACAACGCCATGCCAATAAACATCATGGCCAGCATATCCCATAAACCATAATAGGTGCCGTTGATTTCATTCTCTGCATTCATAGGAACCCAATAACTGAAAACAGTGGTGTAGCTACCATGCATTTTTCGGTAATTTTCGTTGGTTGCAGCTGTATCAGGTTTTGGCACTTTTTCTATCTGCTGCCAGGCGGTAATAGCCTGTTGTTGTTCTTCCGTTAGTTTTTTCTTTTCTTTTTTAGCGGCCATGGCTTCAATGTAAGTAGCTCTTTTCTCTCGTGTTTCAGACCAGCGCCAGGCAGATTGTATCATACCAAATAAAATACAGGCAACACCAATAATTAATAACCATTTGGGCGCCAGTTTACGGAAGGCGAATAAGATCATACCGAACAGCCCGTAATAAAATAGAATATCACCAAACCATAAAATCACAAAGGCATTGATCATCCCAAAGAAAACGAGCCATAGCAAACGGCGGTAATAATACACGGCTACACTTGGTTGGCCGGCTTGTTCTTTTTTGTTCATCATAAACAAAACCATACCCGCACCAAAAAGCATAGAAAACAGGCCACGCATGGTTCCTTGAAAAAACACTTCCACCCCTTTAAACGTTAGGTAATCGTATCCGGACCTGGGGCCCGTAAAAATAGTATACCAGAAATCCCAGTTCATGCCGAAGCCGGGGATGTTCATCATTAATATACCCAGTAGTGCAAAGCCACGGATGGCGTCTATACTTTTGATTCTGTCTGCGCTGGCTACGGGTGCGGCACCCAGTTCAATATATTGATCCATACAAAGGATTTAAGTTTTGTAAAAATTAGTTGGTAGTTGATACTGTGCGATCGAATGTGTTTGAAAATCTTTTGCGATAGATCAAACATTTCAAAACCCATTCCAATGGCCCCATTGGATAATAGCGCAACCATAAAACGGAGAATACCACCTGCACCAGACAGATCTCTGCAACAAACGTGTACAGTTCCCATTGTTCAAAGCGTCCATAATAACCTAAGCCGTAACCATAGAATATAAAGCATCCGAGAAAAACCTGTAACACATAATTAGTTACCGGCATATTGCCCACCGCTGCAAAACCTTTCCAGAACCATTGTAAGAAAGATGCGTTTATCAGTCCAATTGCCAATGAAGCATAGGCTGTTGCCATTGCTAATTTTTCAATGGGATAAAACAGATTGTAAGGCAGTAAGTGGCTTTCTACATATTTTGCATAATCGGTAAGATGTGGTGCATTATTGTGTATTCGCAACCATGCTAATCCAACACCGAGAGCAAACAATACCATGGCAGTGATGAGATAAGTGGAAGAAGAGAACCGCCGGCTAAAAAATCCCATTCCCCATAAAGCCATACCGAGTAGCATAGCAGATCCAATATCCCAAACACCCATTCGATACAGCCATCCGGACTCTTTTGCCTGCGATTTATTTTTTACATAGAACCACAACTTGCTGTAACCTGCCCGCATAGATTTGTTTTGTGATACGGTTTTAGTAGAATCGTATGTAAGGTTTTTTGCCAACCCTTCCCATATGCTTTTTTCACCGGCCTGCCTGCTATTTAAGGTATCTTTCTTTTTAGCGAGAGAATCTGCTAATTTTTTTTGTGCCAGTATGGGTTTCTGGCTCGCAGAATCTTTTGTTTTATCGAAAGGATATTTTTTAGCACGGGTGGCGCTGTCGTCTGCAAATTTTTTCTCAACTTTTTTTACAGCGAGGTATTTCTGGTAAGCGCTTTTATCATCTGCATAATTCCAGAATAATTTGCCGCTGTAGATAAGCGTACAAGCCAATGCAACGATTAGTAAACTTCTGGAAGGCAATTTCCAGAATGCAAACAATAAAATACCCACGATACCAAAAGGATACAACAAGTCCTCGGGCCATAACAGAATAAAAGCGAGTAATAAGCCGAGAATGATAAACCAGATCTGCCGTCTGATCAATACATCCGGCCCTTGTATAGGTACCGGATAACTTTTTCTTTGCATCAGTAACACAATACCAGCGCCAAACACAATCCCCAACAGCGATTGCATTTTGCCTTCAAACAAAATAGAAACAGCCGTGAGTAGTTTGTAATTGCCACCATATGCGGCACTGTTATAAAAGCTTTGGAGGTTAGCGCTAAATCCGCCAAAATCCCAGATGCCCGTAACCAGTAAGCCCAACAGGGTAAAGCCAGTTACAACAGAAAGCGAAAAATGATGTGGGGATTGCGTTTTTTCAGCTGCCACCGAAGGGTCGGAAGGAGTTGGGTTCATGAGTTTTGGTTTGGTTAACACTCGGGAGACTGTTTAAATATATAATAACATTATAGAAAATCATAATGGTTTGTTTCAATCTTATCCCCAGTATTTTTGTATTCCTGAGTTTCTGTCCTGCAGGACGGAGGGCAGAACCCTTATGAAAAGAGGAGATGATATTGAAAATATAAATTGATAAGTGGCAGCCTGTAGTAGGGTTCTTTTCCTTACTCTTTTGGTTCGAAATAGTGGTATCGATTATATCTCCGTCAATGCTATTTCAATTTGTTTGATATGGCTGAAGTTGTGTTGAGCCACTTTATCAAATTCCTGCTGCAAGGTGCGAATGCCGGCAGCTGTATGAAAGAAAGTTTTGTTTGCTGAACCCGCATAATGTTTTTCCGCTAAATAAATAATGGAATCACGAATGGAGGAATACACATTTTTGCTGATGGATAACGGATAGGTGTTGTAATCAATAAATTCATTCCACCGATCCTGGTCAAAAACAATTACAAAGGGATGTTCTTCTGCAATCGCCCGGTGGATGCGTTCATTCAAAACAATTTCTGCATCTGCCAAATGGTTTAGGATCTGTCGGATGGTCCATTTGCCGGGTGCATAGGTTTTGTTGAGATCTGTTTCGGGTAAATCAAAAAGTAGAAGCGTTTTGGCTTTGGTGGTTTTGAGGAGTTCATGAGTTTCCATGTAAATTCAATTATGGTAAATGAAGCCGCCGATTATCACACCCTTTTAGGGGGCCGGAGGGTAATAATCCGCGGCAATACATTCACGATTATTTTTTAGCAGCCTCTATTTCTTTTTTCAACTTATCCCATTTCGCCTGCAATTCTTTTAACTGAGTCTGTGTTTGTGCCACGCCAGCAACGGTTTGTGAAGTGGGGGGCATCTCTGTTTCATTGAGTATACCAAATAATCCCGCAAAGGAAGATTCAATACTGCCAAACGTTGGAGAAGAGGAAGCAGCACCCCTGCCTCTTCTTGTTTGTACGCCTTCGAGCTCGGCAACCTGTTGTTCCAATTTGGTAAGGTTATCGGAAGAGCCGCTTTTGGTGATCATGTCTTTTATTTGTTTTCTTACTACGGTTATTTCTTCCATGGCGCGTTTTGCTTTTTTACGCCCCTCATAACTGGCCAGTGAAAGTGAATACAGTTTCTGTAAATCGACCATACCTGTTTTTACACGCGGATCCATTTTTACCGTGATCGGTTGCGTATAGGTTTTTCCGTTGACAGAAAGGGTTACGGTATAATTTCCCGGTAATACCCATGGCGAGTTAACATCAGGTGGCGTATTTTGAAAAATAGCGCTCATCGGATACGTTATTGTTTCATCCAGGGACGTATAGCGAAGATCCCACAGAAAACGGTGTGAGCCCGCTTCGGCTGATAACCGCTGCTGCGGCCTGATCCAGTAAGCCGGAATATTTACGGGTGGAATTTCATAAGGCTTATCGTAGCTGCTGTATTTTCGTATGGTGTTTCCTGCGGCATCGAGTATTTCCAGCTTCACTTCACTGTCGGCTTTGCCTGATAAATAATAATTGATCACGGCACCATCCGGAGGATTTTGTCCGCCCGGTTCTTCCTGTGGCAGGGGCGTATCCGTATTCATATCCCAGCGTATACGCAAAGCCTGTTGCGGCTTATAGAGAATAGCTGCTGCATTGGCAGCAGAGGCATTTACCTGGCGCAGTGGTGTAATATCATCCAGTATCCAGAAACTTCTGCCATGTGTACCCAATACCAAATCATCATCTTTAATTACCAGATCGCGGATAGAAGTAGCGGGCATATTCAGGCGAAGTGACTGCCAGTGTTCACCGTCATCAAAAGAGGTATAGACTGCATTTTCAGAACCCGCAAATAATAAACCTTTTCGTTTAGGATCTTCCCTAACTACATTAATGGGTTCATTATCAGGCAGACCGTTTGTAATTAGTTTCCATGTTTTACCGCCATCATTGGTTTTGTAAGCATAGGGATGCATATCATCGCAACGGATCCTGTTTACGGCAGCATATACAGTGTTGACATCGGTATGACTTGCTTCCATCAATGATATTTTACTCCAGGCAGTAATGCCGGGCGGTGTTACATTCTTCCATGTTTTACCGCCATCTTTTGTTAACTGTATATAGCCATCATCTGTTCCGGCCCAGATAGTATTGATGTCTTTGAAAGAAGGAGCGATAGTATATACCACACCCCGGCGCGGCATATTTTTCATTTCTTCAGAACGATAGATGCCAACGCTTGCAGGAACATCCCAGCTTTCGCGCGTAAGATCGGGACTGATGGTTTGCCAGCTACTACCACCATTGCTGGTTTTGAAAATAACATTACCCGCAAAGTATAAAATTTTGGGGTCGATGGGTGAAAACAAAACAGGCGCTGTTCGTAGAAAACGATACTTACCGCTGCGAACCGCTTCGGGTGCTATATTCTGAACCTGCCCCGTTCTTTTATCATACTTAGTAAGCTTGCCGCCATAAATAATATTTGGATCAAGAGGGTCGGGTGCTATATAACCATATTCTTCTACCCCCACAGGATGCCATTCGCGAAAAGTGATCTGTCCGTCATTGCCTCTTGATGCAATGCCTACCGAACCGCTCTCCTGCTGACCGCCATATACATTATAAGGGAAAGCATTATCGGTATTTACATGATAGAATTGTGCAGTGGGTTGATTATACCAGGATGAAAAAGTTTCACCGCCATTTACGGTAACGATCGCGCCCTGATCAAGACCAATCAACATAATTTTAGGATCATTGGGATTGATCCAGATGCGGTGGTAATCATCGCCGCCCGGTGCACCCCGAAAGCCTGTCCATGTTTTGCCGCCATCCACCGATTTCCAGGTAACTACATTGGCGGTGTACACAATATCTTCATTTTTTGGATCCGCTTTTATTTCTGCAAAATCACTACCACGGCCCCAGTATCTTCCATCGTCTGTTAATAAGAACCAGTTTTCTCCGGCATCATCACTTCTATACACACCGCCATATTTTCCAGCATCAACGGTAGCATATAAACGGTTACTGTTACTGGGTGCAATGCAAAAACCAATTCTTCCCAAACCCTGTTCTGTTGTGGGTAATCCTTTGGTGAGTTTTTTCCAGGTGGCCCCACCATCAGTAGATTTAAACATGCCGCTCTCTGTTCCGTTCCAGGCGCCATTCTCCCATGGGCCCTGTCTTCCTGCCCATAGATCCGCATATAGGATATCGGAATTATTGGGATCGAAGCTTACCTGTATGGCTCCGGTATTTTCATCTTTGTATAAAACGCGTTCCCAGTTTTTGCCGCCATCCAGGGTTCTGTATACGCCGCGTTCGGTATTGGGTCCGTAAGGATGTCCAAGCACCGCCACAAACACACGGTTCTCATTTTTTGGATCGATGGAAATATTACCGATCTGCTGTCCGGAACGCAAACCCATATTGGTCCATGTTTTGCCGGCATCAGTGGATTTGTAAACGCCATCACCGATGGACAGATCAGGACGCTGGATACCTTCACCGCAACCTGCATACAACACATCAGGATTGGATTCTGAAACCGCCACATCGCCTACAGAGCCGGTAGGCATTTTATCGAAGATGGGGTTCCATGTGCGGCCATAATCATTCGTCTTCCATACACCACCATTGTTTACGCCTATATAAAATACATTGGGTTGTGAGGGTACACCCACCGCTCCTACGGTACGTCCGCCGCGATGCGGGCCGATCATCCGGTACTGCATGCTGTTAAACAAAGAAGCGGAAAAGGGTTGTGCAGAAACGATGGCCATACCTGAGTAGCAGAGAAGTAAAGCAAATAATTTTTTCATGTGTATAAAGTTATCGGACAATTAAAGTACTGAAAAAATCCGGGTGTCTCTGTGTAATATCTGGAGATATGAATCATCTCCTCCGCGTAAACCTTCTGTTCTCATGTTCTCTGGGGTTTAAAAAATCTCCGGCCGCAGAGAATATGAGGTGCAGCGTAAATCGCCCGGGGCCTGGCAAATTTTGGGGAAAAATATTCTGTCCTCCGCTTGGCAACTAAAGACTCGATTAGCTAAAGCCAAATTACTGAAGCCTGGTCAGAAATAAAACAGCTGAAGGGCGATATTCGTCATCCCAGCTTTTGCCACGAATTTGTTTTGCGTTCACCTTCGCCGCTATGATAGTTGAAGTTGTTTGCTTTCAATAGTTACGTTAAAATGTATATCTGCTTTTAATGCTTTAAAGACTTTGAGAACAGTATCAATTGTTGCACTATTGGCACTACTCTCCAATTTCGATATTTGTGCTTTCTGAACACCAACAAGTTTTCCCAATTGTTCTTGGGTTAAATTACGTTCTTGCCTTGCCTTTTTAATCATGTGACTCAATACGTCCATGTTTAATTCGTATTCATAATTAGTTCGTTCTACAGAACCGACTTTACCAATGAACTTATCTTTCATTTCAGAAAGTGAGTATGATTTTATAGCTGTCTTTGCCATAATTTATTTTTTAATTCTGTTTTCAAAATATGTTGCCTTAATTCTAACCGCCCTTTTAATTTCATTCGACGGAACTTTGTCTACTTTTTTTATAAATCCATGAGTCGCAAAAACTAATGTTTCATTACCGTCTGTTTTGTCCCAAAATGCGAGCAATCGTATTTGCAATCCATTATACCTTGTTCTAAACTCCCAAATGTCATGCTGGAGTTTTTTGAACAGTTTCGGGTCATTTGTTTGTTCAGCCAAATCGATATTATAAATGATTTTTTTTGCAGCCTTTAAATCAAGGCTTACAAGAAATTTATTTGCCCCTTCTAAAAATCGAGTTTGAAAAAATTGCAAGTAGCGTCTTTTTGCAAAGATACAGGCAGTTTCTAAATATAGAAACTTTAGTTTCGCCCCTAATGAACCTTTTTAGGGTGACGCCCAACGCGGAGAATTATTTTTTATTAATCAGGTAAGCACCGCCAATTAACAGGCAAACGCCCAATAATTTTACCCAGTTGATATCTGATTGCCGGAAACCGAACAGCCCAAAATGATCATATAGCAACGCTACTAAAAGCTGACCCGCAATTACCAAGGCAAATACATTGGCCGAGCCAATGCGCTGTACCGTAAAAATGATAACGGTTACAAAAAAAGCGCCGAGTAAACCGCCGGAATATTTGTATAGTTCAATACCTTTTAATTGAGCAAATGTTGGAACCTGCTGCTTAGTAGTAAGCACAACCAGGCCTAGTAAAACAGTTCCCACTACAAAAGAAATAAATGCCGCCACCCATGGGTTGTTGACGGCTACTTTTAACTGGCTGTTTATGCCTGCCTGGGTGGTAATGGCAAGACCTGCCAGGGCGGGCAGAATAAAATAGAGATATTTCATATAGATAAAGATAAAAACTGTTCAGAAACCGCAAGACATAAAAAGGCCGGAGATTGTACTCTCCGGCCCGGTAATTATTATTTTGCAGGCATGGGTGCCGGTGGCATATCCGTATTCCATGTATCGCGGTATATTTTCCATTTGCCGTCTTCCTGTTTCCAGTTTACAAGATATTTTCCTTTGTCCAGCACTTTTCCATCGGCGCCTGATATTTCGTAGGTGCCTTCTTCTGAAACGAGTTCTTTAGCACCGGCAACTTCAACAGTGGTTAATTTTAAGGAAGCCAACCCCATTTTTTTTGCACCCATAAAAAACCCGGCGATACCGTCTCTTCCACATATTTTGGGTGAGCCTGTTGGCATAATACAACCATCTTTTGCATAGCAGTTGCTTACTCCCACAGAATCGCTTTTGCCAAATGCATCTGTGAATACATTATTAGCAGCCGTAATGGCCTTTTTTGCGGAATCAAGGTTAAAAGTGGCAACAGAATCAGCGTTGCCGGCGGGTTGCTTACAGGCAAACAGGGCTGTTGCAGCCAATAAAACAAATAATAATTTTTTCATAATTGTATAATTTTCTTACAAAATATTCTTTTGTAATCAGAAATGCAAGCAAAAAGAAGATGAATTCAGTCATCAGAGTTTTTCATAAAGCGCTCTCAACTTTTCCCTTGTCATAATGTTCTCCCAATCCTTACCTAATGCATTTTCCCATAAAGGTTTCATGCCGAGTGAAACATTGATCATGGTATCAAACTGCTCATCAGTTAAGCCTTTACAGATATTTTTAGGAATATCAATACCGTTTTTTTCAACCATATATTTAAATTCTTTTACGCCGGCCGGATAGTATTCTTCAATCTGGTTCATTACAATACAGTTGCCAATACCATGTTTGGTTCCGAGTAGATAACTCAATCCATAACTCACCGCATGCGCCACGCCTACCTGTGAATAAGCAATGCTCATCCCACCGGCATAGGAAGCCATCATCAACTGGTCATCCGATTCATCATCCCACGCTTTCTTTTCTACAAAAACTTTCTGGCATAATTCCAAAGCTTTTTCCCCATAGCTTTTACTGAACTCATTCAGAAATGTGCCTTCAAGACTTTCAATGCAATGAATATAACAATCCATGCCTGTATAGAAGCGCTGATTAACGGGTGCATCTTTGGTGAGTTCAGGGTCGAGTATAATCTGGTCGAATGGCGTAAAATCGCTGTTCATACCCAGCTTGCGTGTGGGGCCTGTTAATACGGTGGTTCGGCTCACTTCTGCGCCCGTACCACTTAAGGTAGGAATGCCGGCTTTGTATACACCGGCTTGTTGTACAAGGTCCCAGCCCTGGTAATCAGCAGAAGACCCCGTGTTGGTTATCATTAAGGAAACCGCTTTAGCCAGGTCCATCGTGGAGCCGCCGCCAATACCGATTACACCGCTAATGGTTCCAAATTCTTCTTTTAACTGTTTGGCCAGCGCAT
Organism: Chitinophagales bacterium; assembly: GCA_038222655.1. Classification (GTDB taxonomy): domain Bacteria; phylum Bacteroidota; class Bacteroidia; order Chitinophagales; family Chitinophagaceae; genus Sediminibacterium. Next base: position 38,838 of record JBBRHM010000004.1, read on the forward strand.
CTACCTGTGTGGTTTTGGGTTCATACGTTGTATCTGTAAAGATTACACGGTCATTGCCACGCAAGGGAATTCGGTTTATCAGTGGCCCTCCTTCAAAAAAATGATCGACCAAAAAAATTATCGGTGCTTCAGCCTTGCGCTGCGGGGCCAGTATCTCATCTAACTGGTTAAAGCTGCCGCGACCATATACCACGTAGCTTACCATTTTAAAATTGCGAAAACTCATGTTCAATAATTTAATCGGAATGTAAAAGCCTGTCTGGCTACAACCAAAGGTGCAAACCTACTTTAGTTATGGTTATTTGCAATCAAGTACTGCCGGAAGTGTGAAACGGAGGACCTGTTCAATCAAGCAAAATGATCATTTTACTTGTTTGCTATTGATATACTGCAAGAATTATTGTCAATATTTGAAATACCGGTTTTTCATTGTGGATTCCTATAACTTTATTAAAAAGCAACGAAGTCCAAATAGTAATGTCCCCCTTATCATATAAGTTGAATTGTCTATACATGTCTGAATTATGGCTTCTTGACCATACCGTGTCACATAGTTTACTGGAGTTCCTGAGCCCGGACAACCTGATGATAGGTGTAAAGGTGATGGGGGGTGGTATCATTATCATTGTTACGTCTATCTATATTCATCTTTTCAGAAAAAAACAGTTGTTTATTTATACCTCCAGTATTCGCAGTAACCTGGAGGTATGGATCAGTAATATTATCCTTGAAGAGTCCGCAGCAGATATTGAACTGCCAAAAAAATTTTACCGCATTTTGAAAAAAAAAGCCGCACGCCAGTTTGCCATAGATGAACTGATCAACTGCAAAAAAAATTTTTCAGGTACGGTGGCTGATACAATTGTTCAGTTATATAATCAGCTTGATCTTAAAAAAGATTCCGTAAAAAAATTAACCGCCAAACGGAAATGGCATATCAAGGCCCGCGGCATTCAGGAACTCTACCTGATGGATCAGAAAGATGTACTGAAAACCATCTATAAGAACACGAACAACCAAAATGAATTTATACGGATGGAAGCACAGACCGGTGTAATTCATCTTACCGGGTTTGCGGGCCTGCGTTTTTTAGATGTTATTTCTTATCCTTTAACAGAGTGGCAGCAGATAAAATTGCTGGAGCAGTTGCGGCTTACAGCCAAAAAAGAGGACCTGTCGGAAAGTATTGGCGGGTGGCTGCTGTCAAAAAATGATTCGGTGGTAGTCTTCGCATTAAAACTGGCAGATGAATACCAACAGTTTGCTCTGAGGAATAATATAATAAATTGTCTGGTTCATTCAAATGAACAGGTACGCACTCAAGCCGTAAAAGCATTGGTGCGGCTGGCAGATGAATCAACTCCTGCAATTTTACTGGGTTATTTTCGAAAAGAAGTATACATCAACCGCGTTATGATGTTAGATGCGTTGGCAGTATTGGCCACGGAGAAGCAATCCGGTTTTCTGGTGAGCTTACTGGATGATCCGAACAATATCATCAAATTAAAAGCAGCGATCGTTCTGGCCAATTGTTGTTCAGACGGGTTTGCCATATTGGAAAAAAGGGCACTTGCCGAACCCGAGCCTTATGAAAGAATTCTCAGACATGTAAAAACAGTGAAATGATCGGGAATATTGTAGTCAATATATTATTCGATATACTTACCTACGGAATATTCATTTATTCAACGTTCCTACTTCTTTCGTACCTGCTTATTGCTAGTTTTTCTATAGGCGAAGTTGAAAAATACATACAAAAAAATAGCTTCACAGATTACCGCATATTGGCCTCTTCTGTTCATGCACCAACGGTAAGTGTTCTGGCACCTGCTTATAACGAAGGAAAAACGATTGTTGAAAATGTGCGCTCACTGCTTTCTATTTATTACACCAATCTGGAAGTGATTGTTATCAATGATGGCAGCAAAGACGACTGCCTGCAGCAAATGATCCGAGCCTACGACCTGGAGAAGATCGATTTTTTTGTTGATTATAAAATAAAGACAAAAGACGTTCGCGGTGTATACAAGAGCCGCAACAGCATTTATCATAAACTATTAGTAGTAGATAAAGTTAATGGTGGTAAAGCCGATGCTTTAAACGTTGGCATCAATGTTTCTTCCAACAAATATCTGGTTTGCATTGATGTGGATTGTATACTGGAACAGGATGCATTGCTGAAAATGGTAAAACCTTTCCTGGAAGAAACAGACTCGAAAGTGATAGCATCCGGTGGCGTGGTTCGTATTGCCAACTCTTGCGATATCGAAGACGGACGACTGGTAAAAGTAAGACTGGCGGACGAATACCTGCCGCGTATGCAGATACTTGAATACATCCGGGCTTTTATACTCGGGCGTATGGCATGGAGCCGGTTAAATGGGCTGATGCTGATATCGGGAGCTTTTGGTGCATTTGATAAAGACATTGCGATCAAAGCAGGTGGTTACGATCACAAAACTGTAGGGGAAGACATGGAGCTGGTGGTACGCATGCGGCGTTACATGGAAGAACGCAACTTAAAATACCGGGTTACTTATATACCCGATCCTTTGTGCTGGACGGAGGCCCCGAATTCCTTCAATATCCTGGGCAGACAACGGAACCGCTGGACAAGGGGCACTATTGAAACGCTGAAGTTTCACAAGGTAATGTTCCTGAATCCTAAGTATGGTTTGCTGGGCATGCTCAGCTACCCGTACTGGTTCTTTTTTGAGATGTGTGCGCCCGTTATTGAATTCTTTGGGTTTGTTAGCTTTTTTACATTAGCGGTACTGGGCCTAATGGATTGGGAGTTTTTTTTCACGTATTTTATTTTCATAATCTCTTTTGGTTATCTCTACTCTGCTTTTGCTATCCTAATGGAGGTTATAACCTACAACCAATACAAACGGCGGACGGATGTTATGATACTTTTGCTCACTGCCTTAACAGAACCCTTCTATTATCATCCTTTTGTTGTATGGAGTGGCATTAAAGGATTCATTGATTACCTGCGCAAAAAAAATGCATGGGGTGAAATGACAAGACAGGGCTTTGCCAAAAAAACAGGTACCGCGCCGGCTGCGCTACCACCGCTTACTGAAACAATTGTGGAAGCGCCTGTTGTTATTGAGGCTGTGCCTGAACCGGTAGCTGTTATTATTAAAAAAGAAGTTTTGCCGGAAGAACATCAGTCTTTCTTTAAACGAAAAATAGTATCGATAGTTCAACCACTGCCCGACCGTATTTTCGATTCTTTCAAATACTTTGCCGGTCATGCGCTGGTGTTGTTATTGCTGATGTTACTTGCCCGTGTATTTGAACTGGTGTTTGATATATCACAGCATGGCATACCAAAATTAGCAGGCCGGGTAATTCTATATGGGCTTGCCAGGGATCTGGCATTTTTTGCACAGGTATGTTTATGGAGCGTGGGCCCCTTTACTTTGTTATACCTGGTGTATAAAAAACTCGCACATGTTGTATTTCTTTTACTCGCCACTGTTTTTGTGTTGATACAGGTAACCCTGTCACAATATTTTATCAATACACTCGTACCGCTGGGTGCAGATTTGTGGTCATATTCCTGGGAGGATATCAAACAAACAGTAGGCGCCGCCGGCGGGATTACTCTCGTAATGATCATTGGTTTCTTTGCAATAGTCATGATAAGTGTATCTGCATTTATCTACCTTTCTAAAAGATTGCGGCCAAATGGTGGCGTTGCCGCAGTAATGCTCATCGCACTGGCTGGGGCAGGAATAAGGGATGTAATAAGTGTTACCAATAAAATGCGGCCGGGACAGGAGTACAGCAATAACCTCGCGCTTAATAAGTCCTATTACTTTTATAAATCCTCTTACGAATATTTTTTTCCTGCCACTGAGGAAAATGATATTTATGGGAAGGACTATGCATCAGGAAGCTTCGATGAAAAGCAATATCCTTTCCTGCATACTGTAGACAGTTCTGCAGAAGTATTATCACCTTTCTTTACGGAAGGTAAAACACCTCCCAATATTGTGATGGTACTTATAGAAGGATTGGGGCGGGCCTTTACCGGCAAGGATGCATACCTGGGCAATTTTACACCTTTCATAGATTCGCTGTCAGAGAAAAGCCTGTTCTGGGAAAACTTCCTGAGCGAGGGTGGAAGAACCTTTGCGGTGCTGCCATCGTTACTAGGTTCTTTGCCATTTGCCAAAAGCGGGTTCAATGAACTGGCAACGGCCATGCCCAGACACCTCTCACTGCTTAACATACTTAAAAACGATGGTTATAACACGTCTTTTTATTATGGAGGCGATTCGCATTTCGATAATATGGACCTGTTTCTTAAAAAGAATAGTATTGATTCAATTAATGATGAAAAAACATTTCCTCCCGGTTACACAAAATCACCCGCAGGTTCATCAGGGTTTTCATGGGGGTATGGTGATAAAGAGATGTTCAAAAGGTTTTTTGAAACCCAGCAATCGCCTAAACAACCTTATCTAAGCGTACTGCTGACAATTTCTACTCATAATCCATTTCTTATAAATGAAGAGACGTATTATTTACAGCGATTTGAAGAACGGATGACCGAACTGCAATTCGATAATGAAAAAAAACAGGAATACAGGAATTATAGAAACCAATATGCCAGCGTACTTTTTATGGATGATGCGGTGAGAAATTTTATGCGCGAATATAGCCAAAGGCCAGAATTCGCAAACACCGTATTCCTGATCACCGGCGATCATCGGCTTCCGGAAATACCCATGATTTCAAAACTTGACAGGTACCATGTACCCCTGCTTATCTATTCCCCGCTATTAAAGCGCACGGCGCGGTTTTCATCTATCTCTACACATTTTGATATTACACCGAGCCTGTTGGCATGGTTAGGCAAAAGTTACGGGTTACAGGTGCCATCTGTTGCCAGCTGGATGGGTAACGGGCTTGATACGGCGAGGCAGTTCAGGAATAAACATGCTTATCCGATTATGCAGACTAAAAATGATCTTGTTGATTTTGTTATGGGTGAATATTTGCTCAATGGTAATGACCTTTACCATATTGCCAGGAATATGGACCTGGAATATCAGCCCAATGATTTGGTAGAGACACAAATAAAAACCGCATTCACAAGGTTTAAAATTCGTAACAATACGTTCCGGAAAAATCTGCAGCTGGTTCCGGATAGTTTATTGCAACAGTATGCACCACATTAAGGATGCAGAGAAGAATAGTAATCGTTTAAGATTGTCGTTACCAGAGGTCGGTACAGTTCCCAGAAAAAACTTTTTCTTTCCTGGGGATCGCTGGTATTGTACATGAACCATTTTAAGAGACGGATTTTTTTAAAATAGGACGAACCCATTTCAACAGGGTTATCACAAAAATCGCCGGCAAAATAAAAAAAACGGTAATCTTTATTAATGTGCGTAATAATGGCGGGAAAAGTTTGTGGAATGCCGTTTAATCTTAACTCCTGTTTCCCTTTATCATTTGCATCAATTTCGTATGAAGAAATTACATGGTTATGAATGGTATCTAACTGAATAATATCGAACCAAAAGGAATATTTCATTTTTCTGCTCATGCCATAATGTTTCCGCCCTTCTTCAGAAGCATAAATCTGGGGGAGCTCGTTACGAAGATGTGTCTGGTTCTCCAGTATCACAATCCTTTCATCGGCATGAACAAATGCGATTCCGCTTTTTTTAAATGGCCATACACCTTTGTGCCGTATCCGGTAATTGTTGATGAGCCAATGGGGTAGCTCTTTGTTAACCGTGGTATCAAATGAATCGAAATAGCGTCCGATCCAGCCGGTCCATTGTATGCCAAACATGGTTTCAAACTCATTACGCACAGCTGCTAAGGTGGGTGATCCGAGACAATTGAATTCTGTTATGATCAGTTTATGTTTCGCTTTAAGTAGCTTTAAAAGAGAAACGTCCTGCATACTCATTCCGCCATACACAATGCCCGAACGTTCTTTTGCATCACCTTTTTTAAACCACTCATTTTTATAAATGCCGTAGGTATCGGTAAGGTAAGCGGCATCCACATCATTACTTAGCTGTTCCAATTGTGAGGAATTAAAACGCTCTAATCCTTTAAGCTGAAACTTTTCATTTGCCTCCGGGAAAAATCCAAAGTAATCCTGGTTCTTTTTATATAGTTCATTATTGTTCTTTGTAAACCGTTCCTGGTTCAGCACCCAGTCTAGTGAAATATGCTCCTGTCCCTTAGTAGTGAGTACGGTTTTATCAACGATGGCAATTACTAATTTTCTTTTCGCCCCAAAATGCCAGGCCAGTAGCATTAATAAAGGCGACAACAATGCCGCTATCAGCAATATGCTGAAAGCAGGCAGGCGGTATTTGCGGTTTAAAAGCGTCTTATCCATCCAAGACCAAATTGATATTGATTACCTTTTGTTTGTGGTAGATATTCCTGGTTAATCCAGCTGCCATTGATACTTATTACTGTGAATTTGGAAACTTTCTTTTTAAAATTGAGCCCCGCCCTATACGAGACCAGGTTTACTTTGCTGTCGATCTGTATAGAATTGATCCGGTCATCAGGAGAAATACCATAACCGGCACTAACACCAAAATAATCGTCGGTACTGCCATAATAATACCTGGCAGAAACTGAATAAGAGGTGGAGACTGCGTTGCTTAACTTACTGGGCGTAATATAAGTGCGGGCCCCAAAAAGCCAGCTCTTATAATATTTGCCCAGATAGCCTGTATAGATCCAGGTTGGGCTGCCGGAAAATTTGAGGTAGCGGAAACCAAGATCCGCTTCGTAACTTTTAGGAAGATTCACATACAATGAAAAGCCACCACGCCACTGGGGGAACACGCCAACTTTTTCAGAATAACCGGCGTTTATATAACTGTAAAAAGTTTTAGAGATTCGAGGGTAGCCTTCCAACTCGTATTGAACACCCTCTTGTTTAAAACGATTGGCATAATTGATGCGGCCTGTTATAGCACCGATACCCGTTCTTCTGGTATAATCAAAACTTGCCAGGTGCCAGGGATCGCTGAACTGTTTATCAAAATAGATGTAGTCATAATTCAGGCCGATCTTATTCTTGGTAGATAATTCTTTGATTCTTTCGGCAAGAGAACGGGCAATACTGTTATTCCTGTCAATCTTTAAGGCCTGTAGTACAATCGTATTTGCTTCTGTATAGCGGCGCAAGTTGCTAAGTATTTTTGCCTTGCGAACCAACAGATCTGCCGAGGCAGGATGGTATAATAAGGCCGAGTCTGTGATAGTTAGTGCGTTTTTAGTATTATCATTCCAATATTCAAGATCGGCGTATGCTGCTGAGGCATCTTCGTAGCCTGGATTTGTTTTTAGTACTTCCTTAAAATAATACCGCGCACTGTCTTTATTATCGGTCCATGTATTGAGTCTGCCAAGAAAAATTTTTATATCCGCATATCCCGGGCTAATTTGAAGTGCATGGTACAGGTATTGTTTGGCTTGCGCATAATTTTTATCATCAAACGCCGCTTTTCTTGCCATTGCCAGTAATCCATCCGAAGTAGAAGTGTCGCCAGCTATTTTTTTTGCAGGTACAGTTGGTTGAGTAACCGTACTACTTTTATTTTTAGGCTCCCGAAAGCTGTTCGCAAGGTTTTTTGCTTCGACATTATTACCGTTAAGCATCAGGAGTTTTTGTACGGTACGATCGGCTTCGTCAAAACGGTTGAGAGCATTTAATATTTTAGCCTGGCGAAGCATCATTGCTTCTGAAGCAGGGTTATTTCGTAAACCTGTTTTACAGAGTTCGAGTGCCCGCTCATAATTGCCGCTTACATATTCGAGATCGGTATAGGCCAGAACTGCATCTTCATAATCGGGTTGCTTATCCAGCACCTGCCGTAAAGCAATGCGGCCACTATCGTAATTTCTTGTCAAGGTATAAATCCTTCCAAGATATACCCGGGCATCCGTATAATCTGGACGGATTCGCAATGCCTTTAATAAATACGCTTTTACAAGCGGATAATTATTGCTGTCAACCGCTGCTTTGCGGGCCGCTGCGAATAAACTATCGGAATTACCGGCATCTAAACCTGCTTTTACCGGAAGAGGTGAACGCTCGATTTCACTGTTCTTATTTTTCTCATCCCTGCTATTGTTTGTCAAAACTTTTGGATCAGCTTTATTCGTTGAATTCAGTAAAAGCTTTTTTTCAGAGCGTTCGGCCTCATCAAATCGATTCATGGCTTTTAATATTTTGACTTCGCGAACCATCAGGGCCTCTGAGGTAAGATTATTTTTTAATCCTCCTCTGCAGATCTCAAGAGCCCGCTCAAAATTTTCAGTGTAATATTCAAGGTCAGCATAAGCCACCAATGCATCTTCATAGTTGGGATTTTTAGCCAACACCTGCCTGAAAGCAATGCGGCCGCTATCATAAACTTTTGTCCAGGTATATATTCTTCCGAGAAAGATCCTGATATCAGCATAATTCGGACTTTTCTGTAAGGCTTTGAACAGGTAAGCTTTTGCGCGCGGATAATCATTACTGTCAAACGCAGCCTTTCTGGCAGCCTGGAACAAACTATCAGGAGAAGCGCTATCCCTAACCTGCGCTGCTGCATGGAGCGACATGGCTATTAAAGAAACGAGAAGAAAAAAACGAAGCATTTTTTGGAAAGACAGCATACCGGCGTGTATTTTTTAAGATAAAGAAAGCATGCGCAGCATGGTACAAGGTACAAAATCTATAACCCGGATCAGGCGGGATTGTTGCGTCCCAACTGGCTCATTAAGCGTTTTACCCGGATAACCAATTCATTAAGACTAAACGGTTTGGTAATATAATCATCTGCACCCAGTTCAAAAGCCTCCATCACTACCTTTTCCTGTTCCATGGCAGAAAGTATAATAATGGGAATTTTTTTATTGGTTTTTTTTCTTACAATAGCCACAATTTCCAGACCCGAAACATAAGGCATCATGATATCCGTTATCACCAGGTCCGGATCAAGCTCTTCGATTTTTGCAACAGCTTCACGGCCATCAGCAGTAGTGATTACTTCATACTCCTCTTTCTTTAGTTTCAGCTCAATGGTTTTGAGCAACATTGGTTCATCTTCTGCAACCAGAATTTTCATAATCCACAATTAAACAATACGTCAACAAAAATAAATACTTTATTTCGAGAGCTCCAGTTCTTTCCTGATCAGCTCCTGCTCTTCCCGTAGCTGCAATTCCATACGTGTAAACAATTGATCAACTTCTTCCACCTCCTTTTCTAGCCCTGGGATATCTTTTGCATCCTTTGCATTTGCCTCAATACTACCTAATAATCCTGCAATGACAGTTGATTGTAAAATGGCAACGGCACCTTTTATTCTATGTGCCAGGCGAAAAAGGCTATCCCAGTTTTTTTCCTGTACCATTTCCAATAACTGCTTTATTTCTCCGGGTGTGTTATCAAGAAATAGGGATATCACATCCAGCAAGGATTCTTTATCATCCAACTCCTCCAGGAGAGAAAGATCATACAGTTTTTCGTTATCATTATTTTGTATAGCCACCTAATTGTTTATGTTTTCATTGAACAACAAACCTTCCAATCGCCTGTAAAGGTCCTTAAAAGTAAAAGGCTTTAGCATTTTTTATTGGTTTGGCCCTTCAGCGCGGAAAGATGCAAATATCTTTAAATATCGCGAAACTATTTGCGGCATCTGCCAAAGGGATAGAACTAAACATTGGTAAAGCAAACAGGAATATTTGTATATTCAATAAGAGAATACTTTTCTAACTAACCAACTCTTGCTATGCTATCCTATCCCGTCCGTATTGCTTTAATCGCCGCTTTAGGCGGTTTTTTATTTGGGTTTGAAACCGCAGTCATATCAGGCGCCGAAAAAACCATTCAGGGCCTATGGTCGCTAAGCAGCTTCTGGCAGGGCTTTACCGTTGCTTCAAGCCTCATTGGTACGGTGCTCGGATCTATCATTGCCGGCCAGCCCGCAAAAAAATACGGTCGTAAAAAAGTATTGATGGTAATTGCCATCATGTACCTGCTTTCGGCAATCGGTTGTGCCTCATCAACCCTGTGGCTGTTGTTTATCACTTTCCGTTTTATTGGCGGTATTGCCGTTGGCGCTTCTTCTGTGGTTGGACCGATGTATATTTCTGAAATAGCACCTGCCAACCTGCGGGGACGGCTTGCGGGATCATTTCAACTTAATATTGTAGCCGGTATTTTTATTGCCTACCTCACTAATTTTTTATTTGTGGATCTTGGCGAAAACTCATGGCGCTGGATGCTGGGTATTATGGTAGTACCTGCTGGATTATTCTGGTTACTGGTAAGAACCATTCCCGAGAGCCCACGCTGGCTGATTCTTAACGACCGTGATGAAGAGGCATTGCCCATATTGAAAAAATTAGGGGAAACCAATGTGAGCCAGGTTGTGGCTGATATAAGGGCTTCCGTATCTGCGCATACAGAAACCTTGTTCCAGAAAAAATATAGCAAGCCCATTTTTTTTGCAGTGGTACTGGCCATGTTTAACCAGTTGTCAGGTATTAACGCAATCATTTATTATGCGCCCCGTATTTTTGAAATGGCAGGTTTTGATAAAGCGCAATCTTATTTACAACCCGTATATATTGGTGCGGCAAACCTGCTCTTTACTTTATTGGCCATGTCGCTAATAGATAAGTTCGGACGAAAAAAATTGTTACTGATCGGTTCTGTGGGCATGGTCTTTTTTCTCGGATTAACCGCCATGGCATTCAATGGTGGTGCCAATAGTAATGTGATTATTTACCTGATTGGTTTTATTGCCTTCTTTGCTTTCTCACAAGGTGCCGTGATATGGGTATTTATTTCCGAAATTTTTCCCAACTCAGTCCGCTCACAGGGAGGGTCATTGGGCAGTTTTACGCATTGGATTATGGCCGCCATTATCTCATGGACCTTCCCGGTAATTGTGGAAGGCAGCGCCAAAGGCGGATTTTACTCCTTTGTTTTTTACAGCGCCATGATGTTGCTGCACCTGATCTTTGTCTGGAAGTTCTTGCCCGAAACAAAAGGAAGATCGCTGGAAGAGATTCAGCGGGAGCTGGGAATTGAATAAAAGAAACAAGGAATAGGGATCAAGAAACGGGAAACAAAGAACAGCCTCTATGTAGAAACCCACTTGCCGCGGCATTTATGCCGTGGTACAGAATGATATCTCCTAAAACCTATGGCGCTTTAGCGCCGGGTTTTTAGCTGATGCTTTATTTTTCCCTAAAAATTCATTTCTTCAAAATATTTTCTGCCCGTGCAAGGTCTTCCGGTGTATCAATCTCAACGCCCATATAATCGGTTACCACCATTTTTAAAGGGACACCGTTTTCAAGGTAACGGAGGCATTCTATTTTTTCTGTTGCTTCTAAAGGTGTCATTTCCCAGTTGGTAAAACTGAGCAATGCTTCTTTACGGAAGGCATACACACCAATATGCTCATAATAAACGGTGCTGTCATTTTTACTTCTCGGAAACGGGATCACACTCCGTGAAAACAGCAACGCATTCATATTTTTATCAACCACCACTTTTACATAATTAGGATCATCAATAAACCGTTGTTCTTTCATCACCTGCATCAGTGAGGCTACCTGTACTTTTTTCCCCGATTCGCCATCAAACACGCGAAGTAATTTTTCGAGTGGTGCTTTTTTTACAAAAGGCTCATCGCCCTGTACATTTACAATGATATCCGTATCCATAGAGGCAGCAGCTTCTGCAATTCTGTCGCTGCCGCTTTCATGATTTTTTTTACTCATGATGGCGTTGCCGCCATTGACGGTGATCTCGTTAAAAATAAGATCACTGTCGGTTACCACATACACATCATCAAATAAACCGGTTGCGAGGGTATTATCATAGGTGTGACGGATAACGGTTTTATTACCCAATACCTGCATAAGCTTTGCGGGAAAACGCGTGGCAGCATACCGGGCCGGTATCATAGCGATTTTCTTCATGTTGTAAAGATGCTGCGAATGATTAATAATCGGTTTTAATTTCTTTGTTAAAAGGAACACCTAACTGGAAAGACAGGCTTTCATCTTTGCTTCCATCCAGTACATCCAGGCCATACCGCAAATCATCAACCGGTGTATAATTAAATGTGCCGAAGCAATGGTCCCACACAGAAAAAATATTTCCGTAATTACTATCGGTTTGCGGCCGCATAAAATGATGATGTACTTTATGCATATTGGGAGAAACCAGAAACCAGCTAAGTCCATTATCCAGCCATAAAGGCAAGCGTATATTGGCATGATTAAATTGTGTGAGTACCACGCTCAAACTCTGGTACATCATTACCAGCCACATGGGCGCTCCGCAAACCACAACACCTATCAGTGTAAACACAGCGCGGAAAACACTCTCGCCCGGATGGTGCCTGTTAGCAGTAGTTGTATCCACATGGGTATCTGCATGGTGTACCATATGGAACTTCCACATCCATTTTATTTTATGTTCTATATAATGAATGGAATAAGCGCCTACAAGGTCCAGCAGTAAAAGGCCGGCCAACATAAAAATCCATAAAGGCAACTGCACCAATTGTAATAAACCAAACTTGTGCTGCACCGCCCAGTCGCTCGCTTTAACAATGACTAAGGCAAAAGAAAAATTGATGATGATGGTAGTAACTGTAAAAAAAATATTGAGGGAGGCATGCCTCCATTTATGATACCGGAAACCAAACAAAGGGATGGCACCTTCCATAAGCCAAAAAAAACTAATGCCGCCGGCAAGTATTACTGCACGGTGAAGGCTGGGGATATGATCAAAATAATAAATGATGTTCTCTATCATAGCAGTTAGGGTATTAGTATTCAAATTACAAACAAAGCGTAAATTATGGATGATTAATAAGAGAAAAAGGGAGGTTATACCAGAAGAAGGACAAAAGAATTATATTGTACACCAGACTTCCGCCACATAAATTGGTTTGTATTGGCGAAGGAACTAAGTGGCATATTTGCAAAAGTAACAACCGTATAATATTTTTATTACCATTATGAAAAATGATATCTACCCCTGCCTCTGGTTTAACGGACAAGCCAAAGCTGCCGCAGAATTTTATGGTAGCGTTTTTGAAAATGCCGCCATCATCATTGATACGCCCATGGTGGTCAATTTTACAATTGAAGGGAAAAAAATAATGGGCCTAAATGGCGGACCCATGTTTACCATCAATCCTTCTATATCTTTATTTGTAACCTACCAGACTAATGAAGAAATAGAAAAAATCTGGGCCCAATTAATAGACGGTGGAAAAGTAATAATGGCGCTAGATAAATATTCCTGGAGTGAAAAATATGGCTGGTTAACAGATAAATTCGGCATGACCTGGCAATTAATGCTCGGTAAAATACCGGAGGGAGCGCCAAAAATCACACCCTCACTTCTGTTTGCCGGGCAACAGTATGGCAAGGCACAACAAGCCATTAAGCATTACACCTCTATTTTTGAAAATTCGGCTATTCATCATTTAGATTTTTATAAAGAGGGAGAGGAACAACCCACAGGTAATCTCAAGTTTGGCCATTTTTCTCTGGGCACAGAGTTGTTTGCTGCCATGGATGGTGTGGGTGATCATACCTTTAACGAGGCCGTTTCTTTTGTTGTAAATTGTGATACACAGGAGGAAATAGACTACTATTGGAACAGGTTAACAGAAGGCGGACAGGAAAGCAGGTGCGGATGGCTGAAAGATAAATTTGGTATAAGCTGGCAAATTATTCCTTCTGTAATGGGTGAATTAATGAGCAACCGGGCAAAAGCTTCCGGCATCATGGCGGAAGTTTTACAAATGAAAAAAATAGATTTACAAACCCTACTAAACGTTTAAATAGACAATGTGAAAAAAGAAAAAATTATTTTTTGGGTGGCCACCATTATTATCTTTCTGATGGAAGGTGTGATGCCGGCACTTACTTCACAAACCGAAATGGCAAAAGAAGGAATCAGGCATTTGGGCTATCCTGAATATTTTGGTAATGCATTGGTTGTATGCAAAGTGTTGGGTGCCCTGGCGTTGGTAATTCCACAGGTCCCCGGAAGGATAAAAGAATGGGCATATGCCGGCTTTGCCTTCGACTTTATTTTTGCAGCTATCAGCTATTTTGCGGTGGAGGGATTGGTGTCCTTATCTTTTTTCCCCTTTATCTTTTTGGGCATTTTAGCAGTGTCATACATTTACTATCATAAACTACAGGATGCCCGGATCAAAAGCTAATAAATAGGATGTAACCCTTTCTATTCCCGTATACCTGAGCATAAGCTATTAGCCAATGTTAATTGTTGGCACAAAGTTTTAATCAGGTTATATATGCAATCGCTCCATCACGACAAAGACATTTTTGTATCTAAAATTCCGGCCGTAACGCTTTTATTCTGGATTATGAAGATTTGTGCCACCACCTTAGGCGAAACCGCGGGTGATCTTTTATCCATGACATTGAAAGTTGGCTATGGTATCAGCTCCCTGATACTTATCAGTTTCTTTTTGGTTGTATTGGCGGGGCAACTGTTGGCTAAGCGCTATATTCCGGTTTTATACTGGGCGGTTATTGTGGCCACCAGTACAGCCGGCACCACCATGTCGGATTATATGGACCGCACCATGGGTTTGGGTTATGTAAAAGGAACCATTATTCTTATCTCAATTTTAATAACCGTGCTCCTGGTTTGGCGTACAACAGAAAAATCATTGTCTGTAACCGATATCCGTTCCCGGAGGGCAGAATTGTTTTACTGGACAGCTATCTTATTCTCCAATACCCTCGGCACGGCCCTCGGCGATTTTCTGGCCGATAGTTCCGGATTGGGTTTTGCGGGAGGCGCCATACTGATAAGCAGTTTGCTCGTATTGGTGATACTGGCTTATTATTTTACAAAAGTGTCTCACGTAATTCTTTTCTGGGTTGCCTTTGTGCTTACCCGCCCCTTCGGCGCCACTTTCGGCGATCTGCTTACCAAGAGTACTGAAAAAGGAGGACTGAATTATGGCACAAAAGGATCTTCACTAATTCTCTTTGTTATATTGGTAATATTAGTAGTCTACGAAAGCTTCTTAAAAAAGCAACCCGTGATAAAAGATGACACACGTGTTGATACCACTGCAGGAAGGATCTAACAGCATAGTATTTCTGATCAGTCAACTTACCCATTAACGCCTGGCAGGCAATCCTCAAAAATTTAAATCGTATGTAGGATCCATACCGGATTAGCGCTTATCGTTTATTTGAACTGAAAGTAGAGTAGTGCCATGGCAGCAGCCGTCATCAATGCCAGCGTAATACCACCTAAAATATTTGAAAGCTTAGAATTGGTATGCGTTTTCATGATCTTTTTATTATTTCCGATATGGAGAATGATGGCAATCAACACAGGTGCGGTGAGTCCATATAAAATGGCCGTATACAAAAGGGCCTGAATGGGCGTGATGCCTATAAAATTGAGTGATAACCCCACCAGCAGGGAAATAATAATAGAAATATAAAAAGACCGGGCCTGTGGAAAACGCTTATCCAGTCCCGCCTTCCAGCCAAAGGTTTCAGCCAGCATATACGATTGTGAGCCTGCCAATACAGGGATGGCCAGCAGGCCTGTACCTATTACACCAATACCGAATATCCAGTAGGTAAAGCTGCCGGCAAGAGGTTCGAGTGCTTTGGCTGCCTGCTCTACTGTGTTGATCTGTTTGATGCCTGCAGGAAATAACACGCTGCCGGCCGTGAGTATAATAAAGAACATAACCACATTGGAGAAGAGCATACCGAAATTCACATCTGTTTTCATGTCATCAAGCGCCCTTTTATTTACCATTACTTTTTGATTGTGTGCCATATCCTCTGCTTCCATAGTAGCCTGCCAGAAAAATAAATAAGGAGAAATAGTGGTGCCAAGTAATGCCACCAGTATAGAAATAAACTCTTTATTAAAATGTATAGTGGGAACGAAGGTGTTTTTTAATACGGCACCCCAGTCCTGCTTTATCATAAAAGGAACAATAATATACAAGAGCAGCGAGAGACATAGCCATTTTAAAATGGCGGCAATTTTCTGGTAAGGGAATTTTATAATTACAAACGGCTTTGTTGCATGAATGAATACTAAATAGGGTGGTAAAAGAGTTAATAGAGATAGCGATATCAACTAAAAGCTCCCGCACCACCCATGAGTAAAGATAAATACAAAGTAACAAATTGGTCAACCTATAATAAAGGATTA
>JBBRHM010000005.1:0-51473 GCA_038222655.1 Chitinophagales bacterium
AAATTTTTCCTGGCAACCTTCTGTAAAAATTAAATTTTTACCGGGGAATGCCTGTGATACCAGCCTGAGATTATCAAACTGCATAGGCCCACCCGTCCATGTTTCATACCAGTGAAAACCGATGCCCCATACATATTTGGCAGCTTCAGCATCATTAAGTATCACACTGGCACGCTGGTATAACAGGTCGCGGTTATGATCCCATGCAATTAATTTTTTATTGCCCATTCCCTGCTTATGCAAGGTTGGCCCGAGATAATTTTTAATAAAATCGCGTTCCTCTTCCGACGAATAAATACAGGATTCCCACCGCTGTTTGGCCATGGGCTCATTTTGAACACTCAACCCCCATACAGGTATACCTTTGGCCTCATAGGTTTTAATAAATTTTATATAATAATTGGCCCAGGCCTGGCTATACGCTTGTTTTAATTTACCGCCCTGTGTAAGACTGTTGTTGTCCTTCATCCATGCCGGCGGACTCCAGGGACTAACAAATAAACGAAGTGTGCCACCTGCAGCAGCTATGGCCTGTTTAATAAAGGGTATGCGGTAACGTTCATCATGTGCCACAGAAAAAGTTGACAGGCTGCTGTCATTATCTGCAACATACGTATAACTGTCGCTTGAAAAATCACAGCTGTGAATATTGGTCCTTGCCAGTGAATAGCCGATCCCTTTCTGGGGATCAAAATACGCTGTCAATAATTCTTTTTGTTGTGAAGCAGGTAGTTTGGCGAAGGTTTCTGCAGACGCATCTGTCAACGCCCCGCCAATGCCCATAAAAGATTGAAAACTATTGGCAGGGTCCACAAATATGGTTGGCTCGTACTCAAATGGCTGGGCATAGGGTTTGAAACCAAGCTTTCCGTTTTCACTAATCCGTAACCCAGATTTATCTGCAGTTGTATATACAGTAACAGTAGTAGGATTATGATTTATTTTTCCTTTTTGCTGCGCATGTAATAGGCAACAAAAAAATAAGGGAAGGAGTACAGGGAATGTTTTTTTCATATTATTTTCTTTACTGTCAGCGTCAATAAGATCACCAGATATTTACACGCAAACTATCCGCCCGGTACATTTTACTACCGGGTTTTATGCCAAACGCTTCATAAAACTCCGGAATATTTACCATTGGGCCATTCACTCTTTCCCGTTCAGGTGCATGAACATCTGTTTTTAACTGGCTCGCTAATGATTCTTTTCTTGTCTGGTACAACCATCCATATGCATAGCCCAGGAAATAACGCTGCAAAGGGGTTAGGCCCCCTGTCTTTGCACCTTTTTTAAAGGCATCTGTTTTTTTAAATGCATCCAGTCCCAGTAACAATCCACCAAGGTCGGCAATGTTTTCTCCCTGCGTAGCATCACCATTTATATGCAAGGTATCTACAGGTACAAACTCATTAAACTGTTTAATAATTTTTGCAGCGCGTGCAGTAAACTGCTTGCCATCAGAATCCTGCCACCAGTTTTTAAGGTTACCTGCTTCATCATATTGTCGGCCCTGGTCATCAAAACCATGCGTCATTTCATGACCGATGGTGGAAGCACCTGCATAACCATAAACAAAAGCGTCATCCAGCTCTGCATCTTTCATACCGGGTACTGCAAAAATACCGGCGGGCAAAACAATCTCGTTATTGCTGGGATTATAATAGGCATTATAGGTTTGTGGCGACATTTGCCATTCGGTTCTATCCACCGGTTTACCCAGTTTATTAATCCCTATAGCAAACCACCATTCTCTTGCACGCATCATATTTAATACAAAGGGACCGCGGTCGATCCGTAAAGAACTGAAATCCCTCCATTTATCAGGATACCCCACTTTCTTGCTAATCTTAGCCAGTTTAGAATAAGCTTTTTGTTTCGTGCTGTCCGACATCCAGCTTAGGTGTGCAATTCGTTCCTTATAAGCATCACGGATATTTTCTACCAGTTTGGTGTAGCGGGCTTTGGCAGTAGTATCAAAATATTCTTTTACAAAAAGCTGTCCCAATGCCTCACCCATTGCCCTTTCTTCAGCATCTACTACTCTTTTCCAGCGGGCTTTGGGTTCCTTTGCTCCGCGGATAGTTTGTATATACCGGAAGTTGTTCATAAAACTTTGACTGTCGAGGTAAGCTGCATTACTGCGCACAAGATGAAACCTCAAATAATTTTTCCAGTCAATAAGCGGTGTGGCTGTAAGTTCTTTATTTACTGCGTCAATAAATTCAGGTTGACCCACAATAACTGAGTCAAGCGTATGAATACCTATTTTAGTAAGATATACGGGCCATTGCAGGGCAGGGCCTGATTTTTGCAAGGCCCCAACAGCCATCTTATGATAGTTTTTATAGGGATCACGCAGGTCGGCTAATTTCCTGGATGCCTTTGCCAGCCTGGTTTCCAGTTCGATAACCTTTTCAGCATTCAGTGCGGCCATCGCACTATCATCACCCAATTGACCAAAGGTTTGAAAAAGATAATGCTGGTACGCTTTCCGCACATTTACAGACTTCTCATCCGTATTAAAATAATAATCACGGTTAGGCATACCAAGGCCACCCTGGTTTATCTGGTAAGCATTTACATTACTGTTTTTATCATCCTGACCCACCCCGTCGGAAAATAAAACACCGGATCCACTTTTATGCATATCGGCTACTACCTCCATCAACTGATTGGTAGAGGGTATATCCTGTATCTGTTTCAAAAAAGTTTGCAAAGGTTGCAATGCCTGTTTTTCTGCAGTGGCGGAATCCATACCACTTAACCAGAAATCGCCAACTTTTTGGGAGATAGTTCCTACAGTGGTTTTTTCTGCAGCAGCTTTCTCATTAATATTTTTCAGGCGCAGATAAATATCTTCCTGTACCAGTTGCCCCACACCCCAACTGCTTTCAGAAGCCGGAATAGTATTGCTTTTAATCCAGCCCCCATTAGCATATTGAAAAAAATCGGTACCCGGACTTACAGAAGTATCCATATTTTTTACAAGGAAGTCTTCCTTCTTCGTATCATTCTGGCTGGTACAGGCTGATAGCAAAGCAAAGAAAAGGATGGTTGCAGAATGGCTAACCCTTTGCATATCTATTTTTTTGATTGAATAATATTGTATTCCCTAAGATACTGTAAGCTTATTAAGTAAATTAATAAACATTTGATATGTTTACACCGATCCTTTTTATTGTTGAGTATAATCCGGTAGTCACGCCTGTATGTCTTTATCTATCACATCTTTAAATTCCGGCAGTAATGGTAATTGCTATTATATTGGCAATGAGGAAGAAGCTATTCTTGTAGATGCCGGCCTATCCTGCAGGGAAACTGAAAAAAGGATGAAGCGACTGGGCCTGCAGATGGAAAAAGTAAAAGCCATTTTTATCTCGCATGAACATGGAGATCATATTGCCGGTATTGTGGTACTTGCCAGAAAATTCCAATTACCGGTTTATATCACCACACTTACTGCTACCAATGGCAGGTTAGCGCTGGAGAAACAATCCATCATTTCTTTTGAAGCTCATAAACCCATAATTATAGGTGGCCTGGCAGTAACGGCTTTCCCTAAATTTCATGATGCAAGCGATCCCCACAGTTTTATGGTTTCGTGCAAGGGGGTGAATGTGGGTATTTTTACAGATATCGGTATTGTGTGCAAACAGGTGATCCATTATTTTCAACAATGCCATGCTGCATTTCTCGAAGCAAATTATGATGAAGCGATGCTGGAAAACGGCAGCTATCCTTATCACCTGAAAAAACGCATCAGCGGCGGTATGGGTCATTTATCAAATGTGCAGGCGCTGGAACTTTTCAAAAAGTACAGACCCTCTTTTATGAGTCACTTACTCCTGGCACACCTTTCCAAAAATAATAATGATCCATTACTTGTTCAGTCATTGTTCGATCAGCATGCAGGTAATACACAGATAATAGTAGCCACCCGTTATAAAGAAACAGCTGTTTACCCAATTCGGTATTGTGAAACAGCCAGGATACCAACAGCCAGACGCATTACCAAAAAAACGTTCACCCATCGGGCACAACTTTCCTTATTTTAAACTCATGCGTCTGTGCGAGTAAACCTCGAACAGCAACCTAATTAATCCTCTGTAGCCAGTACCCCTTTAAAATACCCGATAGATTCTGCAATGCCGAGCAAGGGATCCATCATATCTTTTTCATATTCAATACTGCAAACGCCACCATATTTTATTTTTCGCAAAGACTTTACAACCGCAGGAAAATCAATCACACCTCTTCCAATTTCGGTGGCTTTACCTTCTTTAGCAGCAATGGTTACATCTTTAATATGCAGATCGAATAATCTTTCTTTAAAATCCCGGATCGCTTTTTCCGGTGGTGACCCTGCACGCATGGCATGACCGATATCAATACACATACCCATTCTTGGATCCCTGTTCTTTATTCTGTCATACACATCTTTTGGCGCGGGATACTGTGCATCTTCCGGACCATGGTTGTGAATAGCAAATTTGATATTATATGCTTTTACCTGTGCTTCGGTATAATCAATCAGGTCATAACTGGGCACACCTACGATCATATTGACCCCTACTTTTTTGGCATACTGGAAGGCCTGGTCAACCGCTTCTTTTGTTTTCAGATAAATCACGCCCACCGTGTACACATTGATACCTGCATCTGAAAACTTACCCATAGCAGTCTTGATTTTTTCATCACTGCTGTTTAAGGGAAGATGGATTTCCTTTAACGAAAGATTTTTGATACCTATTCGTTTCATCATGGTGACAGATTGATCGAGGTCGAACTTAGCAAAAGTATAACCCGCCACCCCTACCACTAGTGGAAAAGCCGCGCTCAGCTTTTCAGTACCTCTTTCAACCAATGCCGATTTACCCAAAAAAGGAATGCTAACCGAACCGGCAATACCCAATGCAGTTGTTTGCAAAAAATTTCTACGTGAAGATGACATGTATGTATTTTAATTTTATAAAAAATGTTTCTTGACCATGGACAAAAAAACTCACTAAACTTTGGGCTCCCAACCGGATTCATATTTTCTTCCCCATAAACCCATGGCTTCTTTATCGCCTGTAACATGACCATTGGATTGATCGATATGCAGCGTTCGGTTCATACGCTGGGCAATATTACCGAGCTGCACCCAGAGCGTACTTTTATAGCCTATCTCTACATCACAATTAGGGCGTTTACTTAACCGGATACTTTCCAGAAAATTGGCAATATGCACAGCATCCAGGCCTTCATTCGGGCTTGCCGTATTGCGTCCATCAATTACCGCATTAGATTTGATTTCTTTAAGAATAGTTCCCTTATCATCATAAATCGTGTAGCCATTATGACCCGTAAGCATCACCCCTTTTTCACCATAAAACAGAACACCGCGATCTGCTCCCTGCACTTTGAAAGAACTACAGCTTCGACCCTCCCAAACAAGGGTTGCATCAGGACAATTGAAAGTAATGAGTTGGGTATCGGGTGTCTGCCAATCATCTTTAAAATAATATCTACCACCGGTAGAACTTACGGTAAGCGGGTAATCAACACCCAGGCCCCAGCGTGCCACATCCACTTCATGTGTACCATTATTCAAGGCTTCACCGGTACCCCAATGCCAGAACCAGTGCCAGTTATAGTGTATTAGGTTATCCTGGTAAGGCATGCGCGGTGCGGGACCCTGCCAGAGGTCATAATCAAGCCCTGCAGGCACTGGTGCAGATTTACCAATACCGATTGTTTTGCGTGAATTTGTATACCAGCATTTGGCCAGGTGAACTTTACCGATAGCACCGCTTTTTAATTCATTGATGCCTTCGGTGAGTAAGGCCCATGATCTACGCTGGGCGCCCATTTGCACCACTTTATCAAATTTTCTGGCAGCAGCAATAGCCAATTCACCTTCATGAGGGTTGTGCGATAAAGGTTTCTCAACATAAACATGTTTGCCAGCCGCACAGCAGAGAATAGCAGCAGGTGCATGCCAGTGATCAGGTGTAGCAATATACACTGCATCTACATTAGGATCGAGCAAGGTTTTGCGGAAATCGTTTTCGCCCTTAGGTGCATCCTTACCTACTTTTTTAATGGCGTCAATCCCTTTGGCTCTTGCCTTTTCATCCACATCACAGACATAAATTACTTCTGTATTGGGTTGCTTGGCAAAGATGGGTGCCATAGCTGCACCCCGGCCATTTACACCAATTACCGACATCCGGATACGGTCACTGGCCCCAATAATTTTTTTATAACTTTTTGCAGTGAAACCCATACCCGTTCCACCAATGGCTACCACTGCAGAACCCTGTGCAAGGTTTTTAAGAAAAGACCTTCTTGATTTTTTCATGTAATTTTTTTTATATGGCAATCACGGCATTCAATCGTATATAAGTTTACCGTATTTACTGTGAATTTTGTTTTTTTTTCGCAGCAAGAGATGAACAGACCTATATATATTTACGAAAACGATGTAGTATATTCCCGGTGGGTAGCCTATAACCGTTTACTATTTGGACCCATCTTTGTTTAGATAAATTGTCTGTTATGATTCAAACCAATAGCCATCAAACTCCTCTCCGCTGGGGTATTATCGGGTGTGGAAATGTTACCGAAAAAAAAAGCGGTCCTGCTTTTAATAAGGTTACCGGTTCTTCTTTAATAGCGGTTATGCGACGTGATGAAGAAAAAGTGAAAGATTACGCAAAAAGACACGGTGTTCCCAAATGGTATACAGATGCCAGCCAACTGATTAATGATCCGGATATCAACGCCATCTATATTGCTACCCCACCGGGTAATCATGAAGCCTATACCCTGGCTGCCTTAAATGCGGGTAAGCCTGTATACGTTGAAAAGCCCATGGCCATTGATACGGCGGCCTGTTTGCGGATGATGACAGCTTCTGAAAAAACGGGTATAAAATTATGTATTGCGCATTACCGGCGTGCTTTACCCATGTTTCTACATGTGAAACAATTACTAGCAGAAAAAATTATTGGGGAGGTAAGAACGGTAAGAATTAGTATGCTGCAACCGGATAAATCATCTCTCATAACCACTACAGAAACAAACTGGCGTGTGGATCCAGCCATAGCGGGTGCAGGTTTATTTTATGATCTCGCTCCACACCAACTGGATCTTATTCTCTATTTTTTTGGGTTACCTGTTGATATATCGGGTATTAGCGCTAACCAGGCAGGCTTATATAAAGCAGAAGATGTAGTGGCGGGAGTAATGCGCTTACCGGGCAATATTATTTTTACCGGGCAATGGTGCTACACGGTTGCAGAGGCAGCTGAGGAAGATATCTGCGAAATCACAGGATCAAAGGGTAAAATATCTTTCCCGGTATTTGGGTATGATGTTACGCTGCGTACAGGAAAAGATGAAGAGGTTACCCATTTTGACCCTCCGGAACATATACAGCAACCGATGATAGAAAAAGTTGTCCAATATTTTTTGGGGAACGGAAAAAATCCATGCGCTGCTGAAGACGCTATAGGCTCCATGAAAGTAATGGAGGGGTTTGCCTATGGCAGTAAATCCTGAAAAACATGTATGCCTAAATTTTTTACTCACTATAAAAATATTGTATGATGCCTTTTGAAAGAAGAAAATTTATACGCACAGTTATGACAGCTTCGGCAGTTACAGGCATTAGTGGTTTTTCTGTAGCCTCTGCGCAGGAAGCAAAAAAATCAATCACTAATCATAACCGCTTTAAAATAAGTCTCAATGCCTATTCTTTCAACGAACCTTTGCGGAGCGGTAAAACCAACCTCGATGCAGTTTTAGAATTCTGTGCCAGGGAAAATTTTGATGCCGTAGATCTTACCGGTTACTATTTTCCCGGTTATCCCGAAATACCCAGCGATGCTTATATCTATCACCTGAAAAGAAAAGCACACGCACTCGGTCTTGCCATCAGCGGTACCGGCATCCGTAACGAGTTTGCAGAACCCGATAAAACAAAAAGAGCAGCTGAAGTAGTGTTTGTAAAAAAATGGATTGATGTGGCTGCCAAACTCGGCGCACCGGTAATTAGAATATTTACTGGCAAGGAATTACCTGCCAACCATTCCTGGCAGGAAGTGGCGGACTGGATTGTGGCCGATATAAAATCATGCGTAGAATATGGACAGCAAAAGGGCGTGATCGTTGCCGTACAGAACCACAATGATTTTATTAAAACCGCTGACCAGGCCATTGATATAATTAAAAAAGTAAACAGCGAGTGGTTCGGGCTTGTATTAGACACCGGAAGTTTTATAACCGAAGAGCCTTATAATGAGATCAAAAAAACAGCAGCCTATGCGGTGAACTGGCAGGTGAAGGAGAAATTAAACTATAAGGGTAAAACAGAACTAATGGACCTTGACAGGCTTTCACGAATTATTTATGAATCTTCGTACCGGGGCTATCTACCCATTGAAACATTAAGTGCAGGTGATCCTTTTGTGATTGTTCCGGGGTTTGTTAAGAAGGTAAGAGAAGCACTGGAAAAAGCAATGATTAGTTAACTTTTCTTTTAAATATTAATAAAAACATTCCCAAAATGTGGAAATTAGGCCACAATTTTATCTTTTATTCTTATCTGAACTTTTCGATCCTGTAAAAGCATTTCTAGATTGAATTTCAATCTGTATGGCTTCTAACTGATTCTTAACATGAGAAGAATTAGGATCTACACGCCGGCCTACTGATAGCTGACTGGCAAGTTCACTGAGTTTATCCAGCAAATCCTGCTTTTTAAAATGTTTATATATCTTATCCATATTCATAAAGGCTAATTATACATCCAAAACTAAAAAAACCATACCCACTACCTGTGCAAAGCTGATTGTAGTATTAGCCTTACACAATTAACAATAATGCCTACTAAAGTTTAACAGAACTTGCTATTATCTGATAAGTATAAGTGTTGTTACTTTATGCTATCATATTAGATTCGAGAAATCGAACATAATGTGAGTAACTATCCTTCATCCTAGGAAAAGACTTTACAAGGTCAGTCAGCCCCTAATCCAGGCTTAAACTGATCAGAATCCATGAAAACCCGTAGCGTTAAGCTACACGAGCTTTGTAGACCGATAACGTCTACAAAGTTTTCTTATTTCGGCTATAGAATGGAATTCTCCTGCCTAAAGCAGCTATAACTTCGATGCAGATATGTGAGGAATACATTGGATACTTCGCAAATCTCAGCCAAAATATTCTTTGATCCTTTCATTCAGCTTAAGTTCTTCAAGGTTTTCGATGCTGAGGGGTTTACTGATAAACTGAACGACTACCGGGTATTTTTTAGCCATTGCAAAATCTTCGGGGTCGATGGTAGAAGATAATATAACGATCCGGGTATGGTTAAGCGTAGTAGCATACTGGGGCACATAGGCCTCCAGAAATTCCCACCCATTCATAACGGGCATATTGATATCTAACAGGATAAGTTCAGGAGCACTCCCGATGGGATCTGGATCTTTGGTAAAAAGGTTGTTAAAATACTCAAGCGCATCACTTCCGTCAATAGCCGTAACCACTTCTCCCGCAAACCCTGTCCGCTTAAGTAAAAGCTGAGAAATGGTAAGTGAAATATTATCATCATCCACGCAGAGTACTTTTTTAATCATCAGGGTATTTTTGGGGGGTGTAATTTTATTAACGTAACAGTTCCTCTAATGTTGTATTCATTAAAAATATCACTTATATAAGAATAAATTTAATCCATTTTCTCAAACCTAAGCAGTGTATTAAGTCAAAATAAAGTCATATTAGCCTTTCTACATAAAAAATTACTGAAAAAATTACAGCCGGTAAGAGTTTTGAGCCAATATAAGTTTCGCAACATTGCTGATTCTTTAATTTCGTTGTGCTTTCTCCCAAAGAACAGTTTGTCCCCTGGTAACATACCGGATCATTCCCGCAATCATGGCATAGTTCATGAGGCAGAAATAATAAGGAATAAAAAATAAACCAGCCTTAATGCGGCATTTTTCCATAATCCATCCTATGCCGGCGAATGTGTACCAACAAAGCTGTACAAAAAAAAGCCATGACAGGTAATGATTAACCGAATAATCAGCCAGCAGCAACCCATTCAGCAAAAAAACCAATACCAGTAAATAGGGAGTTATCAGCCATCGAAGTACACGGTGGCTAACGTATTGAAAACTGAGTAAGGGTTGTGTTACTGAAAACAACAGTTTACCTAACCGTAAAAAAGATTGAACAGCACCTGCAGCAATACGCAGTTTTCTTTTCAACTCTTCCTCAATGGTAACAGATCCTTTTTCTGTAGCAAAGGCTGCGGGTTCATAACGGATCCGATAACCTTTCATGGCGATGGTTATAGAGATCATGAAATCATCCAGTATGGTATCGGGAGCTACGGGTTCATACAAAGCTGCACGAATACTAAAGAGTTCGCCTGCAGCACCCATAACAACATACCATTCCGACTCCCACTTTTTCAGTTTCGATTCGTATTTCCAGTATAAACCCTCACCCGCTGTGGCATTGGTAACTCCGCTGATATCAATCCTTTTTTCACCGGCAACCGCACCGGTCTTTTCATCTGCATAATGCCGGCAAAGCAGCCTCAGTGCTTCACTGTTAAGAAGTGTATTGGCATCGGTAAATACTACGACTTCTGTTGTAACTTCTTTGATTGCCCGGTGTACAGACATAATCTTGCCTATTCTTTTCTGGCTATGTAACAATTGTATTTGAGGGTACCGCGCAATAATGATGGGCGTTTCATCGGTAGAGCCATCCGTTACAAAAATAAACGCGAGTTTACCTGCAGGGTATAGAAGCGAGAGACAGTTCTTAATTTTTTCTTCTATGCATCCTGCTTCATTATAAGCCGCTACAATGAGGGTGACGGTAGGCGTGAAAGACCCGACCACATTGGATTTAGCAGGACTCAACCATTTCCGTACCGTAACCAAAACATATAATATGGCCCCATAACCGATATAGGTATAAAGGATAACGAACAGGCTTATCAGGAAAATGGTTTCCAACTATTTAGTTTATGGTGAAAATAAAAATAGCTTCAAGGCATAAAGAAAAAATTAATAGCAGGTTGCCCTGTAAAATCAATAAGTCCTCCATCGCTGTAAACTTTTACACGGTAGCCGATATTTTTTATAAAAGCAATACATTCACTGCGGCGGTGATTATCCCATAACTCACAATATATTATCGGTCTGTGTTTTTTCAATAATCCCTCTCCTCCTTTCAACACCTGGTATTCAAAATTTTCTACATCCATTTTTATGGCGGTGATCTTTGCGAGTTGCTGTAATGCAGGCATATCATCCATTCGCTGCATAGAGATAATATATTTTTCACCGGCCTCTTCTTCTTCGGCGGATTCCATTACATGACTCAAGCCCTGCATTCGGGCATGATGCATAACCGGCATAATCATGTTTACCTGCGCATTTTCATCACCCAAAGCAATCGCAAATATGGTAACGTTTGCAAGCTTATGAAACTGTATTACTTTTTGAAGTGCCTTAGTATTGGCAGGCATCGGTTCAATGGCATACACAACAGCGCGGGTGCATTTTTTTGCGAGAATAACCGCCATAATACCAATATTGGCGCCAATATCAATTATAACGCCTTCATTTGCTACCAGCGTGGTAAAATACTTAAACGCTTTTTCGTGTCCGGTATGCTGTATTCGCCACCCTGTAAATAAAGAAAAAATAAACAGGTAATTATCAAAGCCTAACAGATGCTGACAGGTCCGTCTTAAAAAATCTTTACTATACACAGTCTGGATGAATGATTGTAAATTCAATGTTACGAAGTTTATGAGTATAAAAGCATTTTTACGCCAAGCCGCTAAGACGCAGTTTAATACCCATAAAGCGGTAAACAAATAAACATAAAACCCCATGGCGCGATTTACCAGTATGGAACACCTGAAATTCCTGATGTTTGATGTACATCATATTGAAAGCTTGTTCAGCTATGAACGCTTTGCACATTTGGATGCAGAACAGGCATGGATGATTATTGAATCTGCCAGGCTGTTTGCCGAGCAGGAGATGTTTCCCTGGTTTAAAGAAATGGATGAGGCACCTGCGAAATATGATGGCAAAGGTGGTGTAAGTAC
Source organism: Chitinophagales bacterium (assembly GCA_038222655.1). Lineage (GTDB taxonomy): Bacteria > Bacteroidota > Bacteroidia > Chitinophagales > Chitinophagaceae > Sediminibacterium. The sequence goes on from JBBRHM010000005.1 coordinate 12,125, forward strand.
ACATCCACAACTTCGCAACATTATTCGCAAAGCCGCTGAACAACACTGGATCGGTGGCAGCGCTTTGTTTGAGCATGGCGGTTTACAATTACCTGAAATGCTCTTCAGTACAGGTCATCATATATTTCAGGCTGCAAATAATGGTGTGGAAGGTTACCTGGGACTTTCTGGTGGTGCGGCAGGGCTTATTACCAGTTTTGGTACAGCTGAACAGATTGCAAGCTATGTTCCTAAAATATATGAAGGCCATTGGCAGGGGACGATGGCACTTACAGAGCCACAGGCAGGAAGTTCTCTTAGCGATATTACATCCACAGCTACACCTGCCAGCGATGGCTATTACAAAATAAAAGGACAAAAGATATTTATCTCCGGTGGCCAGCACGAAGCCTGCGAAAATTTTATTCACCTAACACTGGCAAGAATTACCGGGGCACCGGCTGGCGTAAAAGGTATCTCTCTTTTTATTGTTCCCAAATTCCGTTCCGAAGCTGATGGAACACTTGTGTATAATGATGTGTATTGTGCGGGAGATTATCAGAAAATGGGACAACGTGGTTATGCAACCACTCATTTGTCTTTTGGTGATAATGATGACTGCAGGGGCTTTCTCGTAGGCCAGCCACACCAGGGCCTCAGTTATATGTTTCATATGATGAACGGTGCGAGAATCAGTGTTGGACAAAGTGCTGCATCTGTTGCCATGGCTGCATACCAGGCTTCCCTGCAATATGCTATGGAAAGACCACAGGGAAGACTGCCGGGTGAAAAAGATCCATTAAAACCACCCACGTTGATCATCAATCATGCAGATGTTCAGCGAATGCTGCTTACCCAAAAAGCCATTGCCGAAGGCTCTTTATCGTTGGGTATGGAATGCAACGGGCTATACGACCTTGTGCATGTTACTGATGGTGAAGAAAAACAAAAACATTTTTTATTACTTGAAATTTTAACGCCCATTGTAAAGACCTATGCTTCTGAACAGGGTAGCCGTTCGGCGGCGCTGGCTATTCAAACCCTGGGAGGGTATGGTTATACTACGGATTTTCCTGTACAGCAATTATACCGGGATATCAGGATTATGTCTTTGTATGAAGGAACCACGGGCATACAATCACTCGACCTGTTGGGTAGAAAGATAACCATGGAAAATGGGAGGGCCCTTCAACTTCTCTCAGAAACCATAGAGGATACTATAACCAGGGCATCCGAATATAAAGAGTTGCAAAGCTATTCATCGCTATTAAAAACAGAGTTGATAAGGATAGCCGCGGTAGTAAAACATTTGCAGTCATTTTTAAAAAACGGGCAGGCAGAAAGATATGTAGCCGATGCAGCTGTGTTTATGGAAATGGCAGGATATATTGTAATAGCCTGGCAATGGCTGAAACAGGCCGAGATTGCTGCACAAAAATTATCAGTCAAAGATTTCAGCTCTCAAACTGCCCTATTTTATGAGAGTAAGATCCACACCATGGCATTCTTCTTCCATTATGAACTGCCGCATAGTGCTGCCTGTGAAAAAACTCTTTTACATGACCACCAACTAACCCATATTACGAATCATGAGATGTTTACCTGAGAATATCCACATCTTGCTATCCACACAGGTGCAGCCGATTGAATAATTATATATTTACCCATTAATAATAAAGCCATTGTATGCTTAAAGTTGGTGTTTTTGGGGTAGGTCACCTGGGTAAGTTCCATTTGAATAACTGGAAAGAAATTGAAGGTATTAAACTGGTGGGCTTTTTTGACCCTAATAATGATAATGCACGTGCAGTTACTGAACAATATGGCCTGAAACGTTTTGCTGATGAAGAAAAATTAATGGATGCCTGCGATATTATTGATGTGACTGCCCCCACCGACCAGCATTTCAGTATCTGTATGCAGGCTATCCGCAAGGGAAAACACCTGTTTGTTGAAAAGCCACTGGCGAATACCATACAGGAAGGACGCGACCTGGTGAATATGGTTCGTGAAGCAAATATTAAAATGCAGGTAGGACATGTGGAGCGTTTTAATCCCGCATACCTCGCCATTAAAGACATGAACCTGAATCCCATGTTTATTGAGGTACACAGGCTTGCGCAGTTTAACCCAAGGGGCACGGAAGTGAGCGTGATTATGGACCTGATGATTCATGATATTGATATTATTCTCAGTTTGGTAAAGAGTGATGTGAAAACCATTTCAGCAAGTGGTGTGGCGGTTATGACCGATACACCTGATATAGCCAATGTAAGAATTGAGTTTAATAATGGATGCGTAGCCAATCTTACCAGCAGCCGTATCAGTATGAAAAAAATGCGAAAGATCCGTTTGTTCCAGAAAGATGCTTACCTGGGAATTGATTTTCTGGAAAAAAAGACGGAGATCATAAAGCTTAAACAACCGGATGATAAAAATGTATTTTCTTTTGATATTGAAACACAAAATGGTAAGAAAACCATTGCCATAGCTAACCCTGTAATACAACCACTAAATGCAATCAAATTGGAACTGGAAGCTTTCGTAGATTCTATTATCCATAACAAACCTACCGTGGTAAGTGAGATAGATGGCTTTTTGGCCATGGAAGTGGCACACCAGATATTGGAGAAAATAAATAATACGAGTATCCTTGTGTAACTATCCATGCACCACCGAAAGAAAAACATACTCCTGTACATCATAAGTGATTACATTTTTTCTGTAATTACCCGGCTCCTATTTATCAAATTAACCCAGTCGCAGGATATTGACCTTTCTTCTATTTTGAATACTTTTCTACTTGCTGCAGGATGGATATTGCTCTATGCTTTTGCGGGAAGTTATCACAGGTCGTTATACGAGAAATCGAGACTCAACGAATTAACTTCCACCCTTGTTTGCACGGCTATTGGCGTTATACTGCTAACCCTTATTCCTGTTCACTATGGCATTCGTTCCATCGGCTCATTACTTCTTTATTTCGGGATGCAGTTTGTGTTGGTCTTTGCAGGAAGAAGTTTATTGTTGCATCGTGTAAAAAAAGTATTGATAAGAGGAGATATTTTTTTTAACACCCTCATCGTAGGCAATAATACCCATGCTATCAAATTATATAAAGAACTAAATAAAAATTTTAGATATCTGGGCTTTAAAACATTGGGATTTGTTACAGTAGATGATGATTCAAAAAATGGTCTCAGTAAATGGATACCCAACCTTGGCACTGTCGTTAACCTCAGCAAAATAATTGATGAGTATACCATAGAAAAAGTAATATTGGCTCTGGATAAAAAACAAAGCAAAGTAACCGAAGAACTCATCAGGCAACTCGCAGAAAAAGATGTAGATATTAAATTGGTGCCTGATACGCTGGACATACTGGCTGGTTCTGTAAAAACCAATAATGTATTGGGTGCCATGCTGATTGATATACAGAGCAGCGCACTATCTCCCCGTGAACAAAACATAAAAAGAGTGATTGATCTTCTATTATCGGTGGTTACCATAATCTTCCTAAGCCCGTTGCTGGTATTCATTGCGCTGAGAACCTGGCTCTCCTCCATAGGCAGCATCATCTACAGCCAGGAACGGATTGGTTATAAGGGTAAACCCTTTACCATTTATAAATTCAGGAGTATGGTTATGAATGCAGAGAAAGACGGGCCAGCCTTATCAAGTGACCATGATCCCCGCATTACCCGCTGGGGAAAAATTATGCGAAAATGGCGGCTGGATGAATTACCGCAGTTATGGAATATCATGAAAGGAGACATGAGTTTAGTGGGACCAAGACCTGAGAGAAAACAATACATAGATCAGATTATGATCAAAGCCCATTACTATCGCTATCTGCTGAAAGCCAAGCCAGGACTAACTTCCTGGGGAATGGTTCAGTTTGGTTATGCATCCAATATTGAGGAGATGATTGAAAGAATGGAATACGATCTTATTTACATTGAGAATGCTTCCCTCTTGCTTGATTTTAAAATTATGATGCACACATTACGGATCATATTATCCGGCAAGGGTAAATAAATTTTTTATGGGTACAAATATTGCGCTACTTTTCAATTGATGAAACACACCATCCACATATTTCCTGCAAAAAAAATTGATAGAAAAAAATGGAACCAGTGTGTGAGTAACAATGCAAATGGCCTCATCTATTCGTCTTCCGTTTACCTCGATGCTATATCAGAAAACTGGCATGGAATGGTGATTGATGATTATTCGGTAGTGATGGCATTACCCTGGAAAAAGAAATTTGGTATCCGGTATGCCTATACAATTCCCTTTGTTCAGCAACTTGGTTTAATTGGAGATACAACGGCTCTAAATCTCGGGCGCGTTCTGCATAAGATTTATAAATTTATTTCATTCGCAGATATACTTTTTAATTTTTCGAATACAGATATCCAGGCGTTTATCCCGGTTGTTCCCCGCACCAACCTCGTTCTCAAGTTGGAGCAATCTTTAGATAGTATTCGTTTACACTATAAAAATGATCTAAAAGAAAATATCAAAAAAGCAGAAATGCAACAACTGTGTTATGTAAAAGAAAATGATTTTGAGAATGCTGTCTCAGCTTACCGCTTGCAGTATAGTGAAAGAATGCCCCATATAAAAAAAGAACATTACCGGAAATTTTTACACTTATGTAAATTGCTGGCACCAAAAAATCAAGCATTTACCCGTTCGGTAACTGACAATAAGGGTATGCTATTAGCTACCGCTATCTTTTTTAAAGATGATAAACGCATTTATAACCTAATGAACACCACCCTTCCGGAAGGGCGGGATAAGGAAGCCAATCATTTTTTACTTGACAGGGTTATTACGGAGTTTGCAGGACAGTCTTTATTATTTGATTTTGAAGGATCGGAATTACCCGGGGTACGCCATTTTTACGAAAAATTCGGAGCGGAAAACCAGCCTTATTTTCATTATCATTATAATGGATATTCGTGGCCGCTCAGGCTCTTAAAGAAATGATCTTTCCGCTACAATTTTCTCCGCAATGAGCAGATCAGCCGGGCGGGTTACCTTTATATTTTCATAGTCACCTTCAATTAAAAAAACTTCTTTTCCGGATGCTTCTACAACCGTTGCCTCGTCTGTAAAGCTTTCCTGGTAAGGGGTTTGAAAGGCAGGTAACAGTATTGTGCTTAAAAAAGTTTGTGGTGTTTGTATAATACGTACACTATTTCTGTCTGCTACTGTATGCATATTCTTATGTGCAATACGAATACTGTCAGTGGCAGCAACAGCAGGTATGGCGCTACCTTTTACGATTGCCTGCTCATAGCAACGGTTAATAAGGTCTGTAGTTACCAGGCAGCGAACGCCATCATGTACAAATACAACCGAAGGCTCAGTGATCAGTTGCAAACCATTCTGTACAGAATTGAATCTTGTGGCCCCTCCTTTTGTTATCAATATCCTTTCTTTCCCATTCAGATCCCTGCAAATACTATCGCCTTCGGCTATACATGTTTCAGGCAAAACAAGGATAATCTGCAAATCATTAAAAGAAGCAAGAAAAGTATGCAATGTGTACCACAACAATGGTTTCTGCTTCAATAACAGGAATTGCTTGGGTGTATCGGTGCCCATACGTACACCGCTACCACCAGCTACTATTACCGCAATTTTTTTCATAATGAGATAGATGAAAAAAGCATCAATAAAAAAGAGCTACAAATGTAGCTCCTTTCATTTTCTCGTGTTTAATAAGTATTTATGCAAAAAAATTATTTATAGATCGAGACTTCATTAAAGCCTGTGCTGTTTTTTGTTCCGCGGTACATACCCAGACTATTGAATATCATAGCAGCATTTCCTTTTGCGTCAACGCCTATCATACCGCCTTCTCCTTGTATGTTAAGGAGTTTTTCATTTACCACGATATTCATCGCTTCCTGTAAATTCAATCCTTTATATTCCATCAGGCAACTCACATCATAAGCCGCCACACTGCGTATAAACATCTCGCCATGACCGGTACAACTAATGGCACAGGTTTTATTATTTGCATAGGTACCGGCTCCTATCATAGGGCTATCCCCTATCCTTCCATATTTTTTATTAGTCATACCACCGGTAGACGTTCCACCAGCCACATTACCAAACTGGTCGCAGGCAACAGCTCCAACGGTTCCAAATTTTTTATCCCGCATCAATTCTTCCATCTGGTGATTAGTATGATCCAGCGAATAATTATCCGAGTCACGGATGGCTTTCCATTGATCATAACGGAACTGAGAGAAAAAATATTCATCAGGCTCCAGCTTTACACCTTGCTTGATCGCAAAATCATTGGCGCCTTTACCACTTAAAAACACATGGTTACTGTTGCGCATCACTTCAGTGGCGAGTTCAATAGGATTTCGCACATTACGAATACCGGCCACCGCACCTGCGGAAAGATCAATACCATCCATGATGGCTGCATCCATTTCCTGCACACCTTTTTTTGTAAACACAGAGCCACGGCCCGCGTTAAACAAAATATTATCTTCCAGCAGCACCAGCGCAGCCTTTACGGCGTTAACAGCAGTACCGCCTTCTTGCAATACCGCATAGCTGATATTTAATGCCTGCTGTAATCCTTCCTGATAAGCAGACTCAAGCTGAGGTGTCATATCTTCTTTCAGGATGGTACCGGCACCTCCGTGTATAACAATAGTAAAATGGGACATAATAATATAACCGGTTTTCCGGCAATCAAAAATAGATATTCAGGTAACTGAAAAAATCGAATTAATAACGGCTATTGTTAGAGAAGGTTTAATGAGAACGAGTATTTGTTGCAAGCCGTCAATAGAAGTAGTACTTACCACTTATTACTTACCACCCAGGATTAAGTCACATTCGTGTAACAGCTTATCCTTATCAATAGCAACTGTGCCTACTTCCTCACACACCAACCCGCCTGCAATATTTGCCATTTCGGCGGCAAGATGCATATCTTTGGAGGCCGCATATACCAATGAAGCAACTGCAATCACCGTATCACCTGCACCACTTACATCTGCTATGTTTCGGATATGGGTTGGAATGATGGCTGATACTTGGCCCTGTTGATAAAACACGCCTTTCTCAGATAGTGTAATAAAGGATATTTCGTGTTGCAAATGCTGCTGTAATACCTTGTGCATTTCTTGTAAGGAGGAAAGATTGATGGTATCCGTTAAGAGGTTAAGCCCTTCTTTCACTTCTTTCAGATTGGGTTTGAAAACAGTAACACCTTTAAAAGAAAGAAAATTTTTACGTTTAGGATCAACAGTTGTGATTACATTATTTTTTTTACATAGCGAGATCAGTTCACTGATTACCCGTTGCGTAAGCAACCCTTTATTATAATCTTCCAATATCAGCACGTTGGGCTGATGAATTGTGATATATGCTTTTACTTTCTCCAGCAACTGGTTTTCAAGATCGGTATCAATATCAGTAGTAAGTTCTGCATCCAGCCGCATCATTTGCTGGTTGCGGCTCATGACACGTGTTTTATTGGTTGTGATTCTATCAGGAGAAGTAATAATATATGAGGTATCGATACTCTTGTCTTTCAGTAACTGAACAAGGTCCTTTCCATCCTTATCATCCCCAATAACAGAAATGATGGATGTATTGGCGCCCAGTGATACCGTATTCAATGCTACATTAGCCGCCCCACCAACACGTAACTCTTTTCTTTGCAATGCCACCACCGGCACAGGCGCTTCGGGTGAAATACGTTCTACATTACCCCACCAATAGGTGTCCAGCATCACATCACCTACAATGGCCACTTTGATTGAAGGGAAGCGGGAAAATAATTCTTCAAAATTCATCAATCAGTTTTTTTGGAATTTGCAACCGCAAGATAATACAATGGAATACCTATCAGTGTAATGATCAGTCCCGGCCATGTAAAGTTGGGCTTATATATAATAAGCAACACGCAGAAAGCAATACCCAGTATCATATAAATGGCAGGCAGTACTGGATAACCGAATGCTTTATAAGGCCTGTCGGCATCTGGTCTTTTTTTGCGTAGAATAAAAATACCACCGATAGTGAGTACATAAAATATCACTACAATAAACGAAACCATATCCAGCAAATCGCCGTATTTACCACTCAGGCACAAGAGTGATGCTACGATACATTGTGCCCACAGAGCCCATCCGGGTACTGCATTTTTATTTAAGCTGGCTGCCTTCTTAAAAAACAGACCGTCCTGCGCCATAGTGTAATACACCCGTGCACCTGCCAGTATTAATCCATTGTTGCAACCAAAGGTGGAAATCATAATCATAATGGCTATCACATATGTGCCCACATTCCCAAAAATAACATTCGAAGCAGCAACCGCCACCCTGTCGGCGGGTGCAAAAGCAATTTCATTCAATGGCAATACACTTAAATACATCAGGTTGGTTGATACATAAATGATGGTTACGATCAATGTTCCAAGAAATAAACTGAGTCCGATATTCCGTTTGGGGTTTTTTATTTCGCCTGCAATAAAGGTTACATTATTCCATGCATCGCTGCTAAATATTGAACCCACCATTGATGCCGCAATAGCGCCTAACACAGCAACGCCGATAACAGGTGTAATATCTGTGGGGGATTTGATGTTTTTCATCGTCCAGGCATCAGCCCAGTTAGCATGCCATATATCTCCTTTAGCCATCAGGATGCCAAATACGATTAATCCAAACAGCGAAAGTAATTTGGTTACGGTAAAAGTTGTCTGAATAAGTTTACCACCTTTAATACCTCTTGTATTAATGTAGGTAAGAAAAATAATAAGCAGGATAGAAACCAATTGGGCAATATAAATTTTAATACTTCCTATCTGCAACAAAATATTGGCATCGGTAAGTTCAAGCGATGGGAAAAAATAACCGGCAAACTTACAGAACGCTACCCCTACTGCCGCAATGGTGCCGGTTTGTATCACCGCAAAAAAACTCCAACCATATAAAAAACCTGTAAGCGGATTATAGGATTCTTTGAGATACACATACTGTCCGCCTGCTTTTGGATACATGGCGCTAAGTTCTCCATAACTCATAGCAGCTGTAAGTGTCATAAAACCAGTGATCAGCCATACCGCTATCAGCCACCCCGCACTACCCACATTGCGGGTAATATCGGCACTTACAATGAAGATACCTGAACCAATCATGCTACCTGCAACAACCATGGTTGCATCGAAGAGGCCGAGTGTTGGTTTAAAAGAGGTTGTATTATTCATAAAAAATCCCGCTTTTAATAGCGGGATGAAGATAATAAATATGATTGAAGTTTTATTTCTTCTTCTTGTACAATTCATTTAGCCCTTTCACTACATCTGGCGTGATATCATACAAGCTATCTTTCAGATACATAAGATCAGGAGAGCTTGAAAAAACAAAAGCATACCCTTTATCTTTATTGTATTCTTTCAGGTAATCTTCTATCTTCTTTTTTACATCCTGTAATTTTTTGAACTGCTCATCCTGCATTTCATCACTCATCATTTTCTCTTTCCCCTGAAAGGCTTTCTCCATCTGCATCAGCTCCTGCTGTTTATTGGCCAGTTCTGCCTGAGATAAAGCCGGAGCTGCTTTCTGCAGTTCCTGGTATTTACCGGCAAACGTACTTTTCAGGTCGCCTAATAATTTATTGTTTGCCTGGGCCCGCGCTTCCAGTTGATTTTTGATTTCTTTAAAATATTCGAACTGGTTTTGAATAGAATCGATCTCAAAATAAGCGATCCTGAAATTGCCGCTAGGTACCATTTTAGTAGAACTAACTGCCACTACGTTTTCTTTGGGAGAAGCAAAATGGAGGTAGAATAAAACCACCACAGCCAGAACCAACGCAATATTCAACCCTAGTGTATAATTATTTTTCATAAACGCAGATTAGTATAATTTTTTAATGACGTATGTAATTAAAGAAGTGATCAATTCACGCAATTTAGCGCAGATTGCTATGAGCGATATGTTAAAAAAAGCAGGAAGTTTTCACTTCCTGCTTTGTATCAATCATATCTAAAATCCGTGTAAAGAGATATTATTCATCATCATCGAAGTTCATGGCTTCGCGGGTGGTAGCCAGTACTTCGTATTCTTCCTTACTACCTACAATCATGTTCTCGAACTCTTTTTGTCCGGAACCGGCAGGTATCAGGTGACCGGTGATCACATTCTCTTTCAGACCCAGCATCATATCGGTCTTGCCCTGTATAGCAGCCTGACTCAATACTTTGGTGGTTTCCTGGAAAGAAGCGGCTGATATCCAGCTTTGCACACCCAATGATGCTTTGGTAATACCTAACAGAACAGGCGTAGCAGTTGCAGGACTTGCATCCCTTATTTCCACCAGCTTTTTATCACTTCTGCGGAGAATAGAATTTTCTTCTCTAAGTTCACGCAGGGTAATAATCTGTCCGGCTTTCATCTTGGCGCTTTCACCTGAATTGGTGATTACTTTCTTATCGTAGATCCTGTCGTTCTCTTCAATAAAGTCGAAACGGTCTTCCAGGTCCTCCTCTAAGAATTTGGTATCACCTGCATCAACAATTTCTACCTTCTTCATCATTTGGCGAACGATCACCTCAATGTGTTTGTCGTTGATACGTACACCCTGCAAACGATATACTTCCTGAATTTCATTTACCACATATTCCTGTACAGCAAATGGGCCTTTGATGGTTAAAATATCTGCGGGTGCAATCTGTCCGTCAGACATTGGTGTTCCTGCTTTTACAAAATCACCATCCTGTACAAGGATCTGTCTGGTTAACGGAACCAGGTATTTCTTCACCATTCCATCTCTTGATTCAACAATGATCTCGCGGTTACCACGTTTCACATTACCAAATGCCACCACACCATCAATTTCGCATACAATAGCAGGATTACCGGGGTTACGTGCCTCAAACAATTCTGTTACACGTGGCAAACCTCCTGTGATATCGCGGAGCTTACCCAATACACGTGGTATTTTTACCAGTACCTGCCCGGCTCTTACATCTTCTCCTTCTTCTATCACAATGTGTGAACCAACGGGAAGATTATATTGCTTGATTTCTTTTCCTTCAACAATAATGGTTGGGATCTTGGTTTTATCTTTTGTTTCGATAACCACTTTTTCGCGGTGACCCGTTTGTTCGTCAGACTCATCACGATAAGTAATACCATCCAGTACACCATCAAATTTGATTTTACCAACAAGCTCAGAAACGATAACGTTGTTAAAAGGATCCCAGGTACAAATCACATCTCCTTTCTTCACTACAGTACCGTCTTTAATATTCAGTGTAGCACCATAGGGTACGTTATTGGTAATCATCAAACGGTCATTCTTCACATCCATGATCCTCACCTCACCGGTACGGCCGATAACAATTTTTACTTTCTGTCCTTCTGCATTTACCGTATCAACGGTACGCAGACCGTCAAATTGAATAGTGCCATCAAATTTAGCCTGTAAAGTAGATTCAACAGAAGCAGAACCCGCAACACCACCCACGTGGAAGGTACGCAGGGTTAACTGTGTACCCGGCTCACCAATAGATTGTGCAGCAATGATACCTACCGCATCTCCTCTCTGTGCCAGGTAACCTGTTGCCAGATTTTTACCATAACACTTAACACACACACCGCGTTTGCTTTCGCAGGTAAGTACAGAACGGATCTCTACCGTTTCTATACCCGCTTCTTCAATTGCTTTCGCATCTTCAGAAGATATTTCTTCACCCGCAGTAATGATCAGCTCATCTGTTACCGGGTGATGTACATTATGTAAAGACGTACGTCCTTCAATTCTGTCAGATAGTGGTTCAATTACATCCTCATTATCTTTTAAGGCAGTAGTTGCATTACCACGAAGTGTTCCGCAATCTTCTTCTGAAATAACCACATCCTGTGATACATCCACCAGACGACGTGTAAGATAACCGGCATCAGCTGTTTTCAGGGCCGTATCCGCCAAACCTTTACGTGCACCGTGTGTAGAAATAAAGTAATCCAATACATTCAGTCCGCCTTTAAAATTAGAGAGGATCGGGTTTTCAATTACTTCACTTCCTGTGCTACCGCTTTTACGCGGCTTGGCCATCAATCCACGAATACCTACCAACTGTTTAACCTGTGTTTTACTACCACGGGCACCCGAATCCAGCATCATAAATACAGAGTTGAAACCCTGTTTGTCAATTGCCATTTCACGGATCAGCGTTTCAGTAATTTTCATATCCACACGTCCCCAGATATCAATTACCTGATTATAACGCTCGTTATTAGTAATCAGTCCCATGTTATAGCTTTCCCATACTTCCTCTACTTCTGCTTTCGCTGAATCAAGCAACTGGTTTCTGATTTCCGGAACGATCAAATCATTTACACTAAATGATAATCCACCGCGGAATGCCATACGGAAACCAAGTGTTTTAATATCATCCAGGAACTTTGCTGTTTTAGGTACGTTGGTGATTTTAATAATATCACCAATAATTTCCCGCAAACTTTTCTTAGTCAGCAATGCATTGATATAACCTACTTCAACCGGTACGTGCTGGTTAAACAGCACCCGGCCAACAGTTGTTTCAATTAATTTTTTAACCAGCTGTCCGTTCTCACGTACATTGGTTTTTACTCTAATATTGGCATGCAGGTCAACACGGTTTTCATTGTATGCGATGATTACTTCATCCATACTGTAAAAAGCCATACCCTGACCTTTAATGGTTTCCTCTTCATTCGTTTTCTTACCCTTGGTAATATAATACAGTCCCAGTACCATGTCCTGTGAAGGCAGGGTAATTGGTGTACCATTCTGCGGGTTAAGAATATTGTGTGAAGACAACATCAGCAACTGGGCTTCCAATACTGCGGCATTGCTCAAAGGCACGTGCACCGCCATCTGGTCACCATCGAAATCGGCGTTGAAAGATGAGGTTACCAACGGGTGCAACTGAATCGCTTTACCTTCTACCAGTTTTGGCTGGAACGCCTGTATTGAAAGGCGGTGAAGTGTTGGGGCCCTGTTTAACAGAATCGGGTGACCTTTCAATATATTTTCAAGAATATCCCAGATCACAGCTTCTTTGCGGTCAACTAATTTCTTAGCAGACTTCACTGTTTTCACGATACCTCTTTCAATTAATTTGCGGATAACAAACGGCTTGAACAATTCAGCAGCCATATCTTTTGGTAAACCACACTCATGTATTTTCAGTTCTGGTCCTACTACAATTACAGAACGTCCGGAATAATCCACACGTTTACCAAGCAAATTCTGGCGGAAACGTCCCTGTTTACCTTTCAGTACATCAGACAATGATTTCAGTGCACGGCCACCTTCTGCTTTAACAGCATTTGATTTACGGCTGTTATCAAATAAAGAATCGATCGCTTCCTGCAGCATACGCTTTTCGTTACGCAGGATCACTTCCGGTGCTTTAATTTCCAATAATCTTTTCAATCGGTTATTACGGATGATAACACGGCGGTATAAATCATTTAAATCCGAGCTGGCAAAACGTCCACCATCCAATGGTACCAATGGACGCAATTCTGGTGGTATTACAGGACTATACTGCATCACCATCCACTCGGGACGGTTAGTAATTCTTGTGCTTGCATCACGGAATGATTCTACTACGCTCAAACGCTTTAAAGCATCTGCTTTACGTTGTTGTGAAGTTTCCGTTGCTGCTGAATTTCGTAAAGAGAAACTTAATTCATCCAGGTCAATTCTTTCCAGTAAAGCATGAACCGCTTCAGCGCCCATCTTCGCAACAAATTTGTTGGAATCATCTTCAGGCAAATATTGATTGTCCTTTGGTAAATTATCCAAAATATCCAGGTATTCTTCTTCTGTTAAAAGATCGCCCATTGCAAGGTTTTCTTTGATACCACCCTGGATAACCACATATCTTTCATAATAAACAATGGTCTCTAATTTCTTAGAACTCATCCCTAATAAATAACCGATTTTATTCGGCAAACTTTTGAAGTACCAGATATGAACTACGGGCACCACCAGTTTGATGTGACCCATACGCTCACGACGTACTTTCTTCTCAGTAACTTCTACACCACAACGGTCGCACACAATACCCTTGTAACGGATACGCTTATACTTACCGCAGGCACATTCATAATCCTTTACCGGTCCGAAAATTCTTTCACAAAACAAACCATCACGCTCCGGTTTATAGGTACGGTAGTTAATGGTTTCAGGCTTCAGTACTTCACCAAAGCTTCTTTCCAGGATACTGTCAGGCGATGCTAAGCTGATAGTGATCTGTGAGAAGGTTGGCCTCGGTTTATTATCTCTTTTGATTGCCATATCGCTGTTGAGGATTTGTATTTTTTATTTTATTATCAGCAGCTGAATCTTACTTCAGCAACTGTTGCGTCGCACACTTGTGCAGTAGTAACGCTATTGGTGAGTAGTGAGTAGTGAGTGGTGAGATTAAAAACCCACTACTCACCACTGACCACTCACTATATTATTCGAATTTAAGATCAAGACCTAAGCCTCTCAATTCATGCACCAATACATTGAATGATTCAGGTACACCCGGACGTGGAATATTATCGCCTTTAACAATGGCTTCATATGTTTTCGCACGACCAATGATATCATCCGATTTCAGTGTTAGCAATTCTTGCAGAATGTTGGCCGCACCATATGCTTCCAGTGCCCAAACCTCCATCTCTCCAAAACGCTGTCCACCAAACTGTGCCTTACCACCCAACGGCTGCTGGGTAATTAAGCTGTATGGTCCGATAGAACGTGCGTGCATCTTATCATCAACCATGTGGTGTAGTTTGATAATGTATATCACACCCACAGTGGCTTTCTGGTGGAAACGCTCTCCTGTTTCACCATCATATAAATAAGTATGTCCGTTACGCGGAATATCCGCCTGCTTACAATAATCTTCAATCTGGTCTGTAGAAGCACCATCGAAAATGGGTGTAGAGAATTTCAGGCCAAGTTTTTTACCTGTCCAGCCTAAGATGGTTTCATAGATCTGTCCCAGGTTCATACGTGATGGTACACCCAACGGGTTCAGCACAATATCAACCGGTGTTCCGTCTTCCATAAATGGCATGTCTTCTGCACGAACAATTTTGGCAACGATACCTTTGTTACCATGTCGGCCCGCCATCTTATCGCCCACTTTCAGTTTACGCTTAACAGCCAAATAAACTTTCGCCAGCTTCAACACACCTGCCGGTAATTCATCGCCGATGGAAATATTGAATTTTTCTCTCTTATAACGGCCTAATTCTTCGTTGAACTTAATGCTATAGTTGTGCAGTAAGGTGTTGATCTGGTCATCCGTTTTTGCATCAGCGGTCCAGCCCAATGGATTCACATTCTGGTAATCAATGGTAGCCAGGTTCTTTTGATTAAACTTAGCGCCTTTACCAATCAGCATTTCACCAAAGTTATTGCTAACACCAGTAGACGATTTGTCTTTCAACAATGTCTGCAGTTTTTCCAGTAACAGTTCTTTCAGTGATTCTGTATTCTGCTGGTGAACTTTTTCTACTTTTTCCAATAATGCTTTCTCACGGATCTTGCCATTCTTATCTTTCTTTGCACGCTGGAAAAGTTTCTTGTCTATCACCACACCTTCTGTTCCATTGGGTGCTTTTAAAGAAGCATCTTTTGCATCACCGGCTTTGTCTCCAAAAATGGCACGCAATAATTTTTCTTCCGGTGTAGGATCAGATTCACCTTTTGGTGTAATTTTTCCAATCAGGATATCACCCTCTTTAATGGTAGCACCTATACGGATAATTCCATGCTCGTCCAGGTCCTTTGTCGCTTCTTCAGAAACGTTTGGTATATCCGGAGTCAGTTCTTCCTCACCTAATTTTGTATCACGTACTTCCAGTTCATATTCTTCAATGTGTACAGAAGTAAACAGATCTTCACGCACTACTTTTTCACTGATTACGATGGCATCTTCAAAGTTGTAACCCTTCCATGGCATAAATGCCACCTGCAGGTTACGGCCCAATGCCAGTTCACCATCTTTGGTTGCATATCCTTCCGTTAAAAAATCTCCTTTCTTTACTTTCTGTCCTTTTCTTACAGCCGGACGAAGGTTGATACAGGTAGCCTGGTTGGTTTTCATAAACTTGGTCAGTTGGTATACCTGCAAGTCATCATTAAAACTCACCAAACGGTCAAGATCATTCCTGTCGTAGCGAACATGTATTTCATTGGCATCCACAAATTCTATCACACCATTTCCTTCACTGTGTATCTGAATACGTGCATCACGTGCCGCTTTGCCTTCAAGTCCGGTACCTACAATCGGTGCCTCCAATCGAATCAATGGCACAGCCTGGCGCTGCATGTTTGAACCCATCAACGCACGGTTAGCATCATCATGTTCAAGGAAAGGAATTAATGAGGCACTCAAACCAACAATCTGGTTTGGCGCTACGTCCATATATTCTACTTCTTCTTTATCAAGAATTGGGAAATCACCAGTCTGACGGGATACAACTTTGTCTTCTGTAAATTGTCCTTTATCATTTAAAGGAGAATTACTCTGTGCAATCTTAGCTGAATCTTCTTCTTCCGCACTCAGGAAAGTTAATTCCTTCATCTGCACTTTACCATCCACTACTTTACGGTAAGGGGTTTCAATAAAGCCCATATCGTTGATAGCTGCGTGAACGCAAAGTGTAGAAATCAAACCAATGTTGGGTCCTTCCGGTGTTTCAATGGTACACAAACGTCCATAGTGAGAATAGTGTACGTCACGAACCTCGAAACCCGCTCTCTCCCTGCTCAAACCCCCGGGTCCTAATGCGGAGATACGACGCTTGTGCGTGATCTCACTCAAAGGATTGGTCTGGTCTAAGAACTGCGATAACTGCGATGTTCCAAAGAACGAATTGATAACAGAGGATAGGGTTCTTGCATTAATCAGGTCAACGGGTGTGAATACCTCATTGTCACGAACGTTCATCCTTTCACGGATGGTTCGCGCCATACGGGCAAGACCCACTCCAAACTGAGCATATAACTGCTCACCTACGGTACGTACGCGGCGGTTGCTCAGGTGATCAATATCATCAATCTCTGCTTTCGCATTGGTTAAGCGAACCAGGTATTTGATAATTTCGATGATGTCCTGCTTTGTCAGCACTTTCTTCTGCAAAGGATAATCAAGGTTCAGTTTGCGGTTAATTTTATAACGGCCCACTTCACCCAGGTCATAACGCTTATCGCTGAAGAATAATTTATCAATAATACCACGGGCAGTTTCGTTATCAGGGGCATCAGCACCGCGCAACTGGCGATAGATATGCTGAACCGCTTCCAGCTCACTGTTAGAAGTATCTTTATTTAAGGTGTTATAGATAATGGCGTAATCTCCACCCACATCTTCTTTCTGGATAAATACGCTTTTCACTTCCATTTCAATAATGGTGGCGATCGCTTCTTCATCCAGAACGGTATCCCGTTCCATTACGATTTCGTTACGCTCAATACTTACCACTTCACCAGTATCTTCATCCACGAAATCTTCCACCCATGTTCTCAGAACACGTGCAGCTAATTTGCGGCCAACCTGATTGGCAAGAGATTTTTTATCGGCTTTAATTTCATCGGCCATTCCAAAAAGTTCCAGTATATCCTTATCGGTTTCAAAACCGATAGAACGTAACAAAGTGGTTACCGGAAATTTTTTCTTACGGTCGATATACGCATACATCACGTTGTTGATATCAGTCGCAAATTCCATCCACGCACCTTTGAAAGGAATTACCCTTGCAGAGTAAATCCTGGTTCCGTTGGGGTGAACAGACTGCCCGAAGAATACACCTGGTGAACGGTGTAGCTGCGAAACTACCACACGCTCTGCACCATTAATTACAAAAGTACCGCGGGGTGTCATGTAAGGAATGTTTCCTAAAAACACATCTTGTACAATGGTCTGGAAATCCACGTGCTCCTCATCATTACAGCTTAAGCGGAGTTTTGCTTTCAGCGGTACTGCATAAGTTAAACCGCGTTCCATACATTCTTCAATGGTATAACGTGGCGGATCAATAAAATAATCCAGGAACTCCAGCATAAAAATGTTACGCGTGTCTGTAATAGGAAAGTTTTCCTTGAACACACGAAACAGCCCTTCCACATTACGTTTGTCAGGCGTGGTTTCTAACTGAAAAAATTCTTGGAATGATTCTAACTGAATGTCGAGTAGGTCAGGGGCATCAGCTAAATGTTTAGTTTTTCCGAAGCCGACCCTGTTGTTCAATGTGGTTGTAGACATATGTATGAAAACCGGTTTTTATGCAAAAAAAATTGGGGAGAATTGAAAGATTCTCTTAGCGTACAATCGGCGCATTCACCATTCAAATGATAATGATAAAAATGTCCACCCGCTAATTAGCCCAAAATAAAGGATGGCAAAGGTAAGGATAGATAGGAAATTTAAAAAACAAATTTTGGACCAAACCGGCCAGTTGTGGATAAGAAAGATGTAAAAAAATTAAATAGGCAATTTTGGGAGATACATCAGTACAAAATAATTACGATATTATATATTATTATCAATTATATATTTATAATAATTAATTACTTAAGGCTATTGGCAACAAAAAAGCCGGCAAGCTACGCTTACCGGCTATATTTTTTTGCGAAACAATTATTTCACTTCAACTTCAGCACCTGCATCTTTCAGCTTACCGGCTATTTCATCAGCCTCTGCTTTGGAAACGCCTTCTTTGATAGCTTTAGGGGCGCCATCTACTAAGTCTTTAGCTTCTTTCAAACCAAGACCTGTTAATTCTTTAACGATCTTAACTACAGTCAGTTTGCTTGCACCGCCGCTGATTAAAACCACATCAAATGCAGTCTTTTCTTCAACCGCTGCTGCGCCGCCGCCGCCATCGCCTGACATTACTACTGCTGCTGCAGCTGGTTCGATACCGTAATCAGCTTTTAATACATCAGCTAATTCCTGAACTTGTTTTACTGTTAAGCCTACTAATGTTTCGGCTAATGCTTTTACGTCTGCCATGTGTTTAAATTTTTTCCGTCTTCATATCACTTATCATGATCCGACGGAGGGTTTAAAAAAATTTGATTTGCTATTCATAAGTTGAGAAGTTGAAAATTTGAAAATTTGAAAATTTACAAATCCATTATCCCAGTTAATCCTTGTTTATTGAAATTCTGAAACTGCGACATTTTCAAATTGCCACACTTTCAAATTTTCAAATTATTCTGCTGCCGGAGCCGCTGTTTCTGCTGCAGGTGGTGTTTCGGCTGCAGGTGGTGTTGCTGGTGTTTCGGCTACTGCTACTGGAGCCGGTGCTTCTACACCTGCTGCCTGCTTTTCGTGGTGGTGCAATAAAGCGGCCAGTACACGTTTTGCAGGAGACTGTAACAATCCGATCACTTCACCGATCAATTCATTTTTAGTCTTGATCTGTGTTAACGATTTAAGCGTGGTATCGCCTTTATAAATATCACCATTAATGAAAGCTGCTTTCAGAACAGGCTTATCACCATTACTTGTCTTACGAAAAGAACTGATGATCAAAGCGGGCTCTTTCGGATTCTCAGAAAACATCAGGGCGGTTACCTTGTGTAAAGAATCGTACACGCCGGCATATTTTTCTGCATCTAATGATTCAAGCGCTTTGCGTATCAGTGTATTTTTGGCAACCTTCATTTCTACCTGTTTGTTAAAACATGCACGACGAAGATTGGATACCTGCGCTACCGATAATGCTTCGGTATCGGTAATGTAAAAGTTATTGTATTGATTGAACTTCGATTTAAGAACTTCAATCACTTCATTTTTTTGATCTTTGGTCATAACTAATCTTTTTATAAACCCGGGTCATTTTCCCCCGTATTGCTACAGGAGAATCACCAGGACTAGTTCATTAATGATTTGGTGTCTAATGTAATACCCGGACTCATGGTACTGGCCATACTTACACCTTTCAGGTAAATTCCTTTTGCTGTGGAAGGTTTCAGTTTAATGATCGCATTAATCAGTTCAGCACTGTTCTCAGCAATTTTATCAGACGCAAAAGATACACGTCCAACAGATGCATGAACGATACCGGCTTTATCAACTTTGAAGGCTATCTTACCGCCTTTTACTTCATTAACTGCTGCGGCAACATCATTGGTAACTGTTCCTGTTTTGGGATTCGGCATCAGGTTACGCGGTCCGAGTACTTTACCCAGTTTACCAATCTTAGGCATAACTGCCGGTGTAGCGATGATTACATCTACATCAACCCAACCACCTTCTATCTTGGTAATAAATTCATCCAAACCCACATAATCAGCGCCGGCTTCTTTGGCTGCAGCTTCTTTATCAGGTGTGCAAAGAACCAATACTTTTTTTGTTTTACCGGTACCATGTGGTAAGGATACTGTACCCCGTACCTGCTGGTCAGCTTTCTTGGGATCCACACCCAAACGGATATGCAGATCAACAGAACTGTCGAATTTTGTACAATTAATTTCTTTTACAAGTGTAGAAGCATCTTTCAGGGAATAAACTTTGTTTTTATCCACCTTAGTTACTGCTACTTTCATTTTTTTTGTAAGTGACATTTTCTAATGTTTTAAGGTGAATAATTAGTTTTCCCAGGGAGCTTTTCCGTCAACAGTTAATCCCATACTGCGGGCAGTACCGGCAACCATGCTCATCGCACTATTCAGTGTAAAGGCGTTTAAGTCAGACATCTTGTCTTTGGCAATTAGCTCAACCTGTTCCCAGGTAACTTTACCTACTTTCTGACGGTTACTTTCCTTTGATCCTTTCTGGATTTTAGAGGCTTCCATTAACTGGACAGCAGCAGGAGCAGTTTTGATGACAAAATCGAATGATTTGTCAGTATACACGGTAATCAAAACAGGAACTACTTTTCCCATTTTGTCCTGGGTTCTTGCATTAAATTGTTTGCAGAACTCCATAATGTTTACACCCTTTGAACCGAGTGCGGGGCCTACCGGAGGCGCAGGATTGGCTTGTCCACCTTTCACCTGCAGCTTCACGAAGCCAGAGATTTCTTTTGCCATTTTTTTTAGATTTAATTGGTAATAGCGTTACACATTTTGTGTAACTCCCAAATTCAATCATTCTTTTGTAAAGAACTTTTGGGGCGGCAAAGGTAGGGAAATGCAATTAGAAGTTGAGACTTAACAGTTAAAAGTTTAGAAGATTATCATTCTTTGCTTTTAACTGTCATGTCTCAACTTTCAACTAATTGAATATCAATATTATAAAACTAAAATTCCATTCGCCTGCACAATTACTTCTTTCTTAGGCGCTGTAATTTTCGCTATTTCGACTTTGCTTTTACCAGCATCTTCGGCAAAATGGCGGAGTTGTTCTACCGATGTGAGTTTTTCTTCTGCTGTTCCATTGATAACAATTGTCTTGCCGTTTAATATAACCGGAACCGTAAACTTATGGTCTTTCATTTTTACCATCATGCTGCCATCGGGTGATTGTACTTTTATCCAGCACCCTTCCATCTGGCACACTTCAGTAACAACACCTTTGAGTTTTACAGGTGTTTGTTTTTGTTCTTTCCCTTTCAGTTGTGTAAATAACTGGTCTACAGTAATTGCGTTTTCAGCTGTTGTTTTCTCACCAAAACTATCGCCTTTGTTTGCAGGTACTTTTGGTGGTTGCGCATTAGACACCATTGCGGTGATCATCAGAAAGCAAATCAGTATGAAATTTTTCATGTAGTTTTTTTTCAAAAATAATGGATTGATGGTTGTGTATAAGCTAATTAGTATAAATGGGTACGTCTTTTCAAAGGAGGCACGACTGAGAAGTGACGTTGTAAAACAAAAAAGCCATTCGCATAATTCGAATGGCTTTTACAATATGATTAGAAAAACTTAGGCCAGTTTCTCAACCTGCATATAACTCAATTCTACAGGTGTTGAACGACCGAAGATCTTTACGGTTACTTTGAGTTTTTTCTTCTCATCATTTACATCTTCTATCACACCGTTAAAGTCGTTGAAAGGCCCTTCAATGATTTTGATAGTTTCGCCAACGATAAACGGTTCGCTCATGGTTACGCCCTGGTCATTCATCTCATCTACCTTACCAAGCATTTTATTTACTTCAGCTTTGCGAAGTGAAATAATATTGCCTTTAGATCCTTTACCATCCGTGAGAAAGTGCATAACATTACTGATGTTACTAATGTGCTGCACCATATCATCATTCAGTTTTCCATCCAGTACTTCCATCATTACGTAGCCGGGAAAATAGTTTTTTTCGCGCATTACTTTTTTACCGTTCTGCACTTTGTACACTTTTTCCATGGGAAGAAATATCTGCTTGATAATTTCCTGCCATCCACTGCGGATAATGTCTTTATCGAGATACTCTTTTACTTTACGTTCTTTACCACTCACAACGCGAAGTACATACCATTTGGTTTCGGCCTGTGGGATAACTGCCTGTTCTGCGGCTGGGGTTTCTACTATTGGTTCCATGGCTGTTTTACTTAAATAATGAATAAATCAGCTTCAACAACTGGTTGCTGGAAAAATCCATCGCCCATACCATAGCGGTAATGATAACGGTGGCTACCAGCACTATTACAGTGCTTTGCTGTAACTGGATCCATGAAGGCCAGGTTACCTTTTCCATCAACTCCCGGTAGCTCTCTTTAAAATACGTAGCGATCTTGTTCATTGTATCAATTTGAAAATTTGAAAATTTGAAAATTTGAAAATAAATACTGATTTGGTAAGATCGAAAATCTGAAACTTCATTTTCAAATTTTCAAACCTGTCTGCCCACAGGCAGGTTACCATATTTTCAAATTAACCCGCACGGGCACTAGGATTCGAACCCAGATCGAAGGTTTTGGAGACCTTAATACTAACCGTTGTACGATGCCCGTAGAAAACTAAAAGCTATTCCGCTTCAGGCGGAACAGCTTTTAGAGTGATATGACAAATGTAGTAAAAACATTTGTTTGCTGCTAAAAAGCTTGCGCTTTTGAGCTTATTTAATGATCTCAGTAACCTGACCGGCACCCACTGTACGACCACCTTCACGAATAGCGAACTTCAAACCTTTCTCCATCGCAATTGGCTGGATCAATTTTACAGTAAGACCAATATTATCCCCAGGCATTACCATCTCAGTTCCGGCAGGAAGTGAACACTCACCTGTTACGTCTGTAGTACGGAAATAAAACTGAGGACGGTATTTATTAAAGAATGGTGTGTGACGACCACCTTCTTCCTTGCTCAATACATACACTTCACCTTTGAAATCTGTGTGAGGAGTAATGGAACCTGGCTTACAAATTACCATACCACGACGAATATCTTTTTTCTCAATACCGCGTAACAGTAAACCTGCGTTATCGCCAGCCTGACCTTCGTCAAGCAATTTTTTAAACATTTCCACACCCGTTACCGTAGAAACCAATGGAGCTTCCATCAGACCAACGATTTCAACACCTTCACCTACTTTGATGATACCACGCTCAATACGTCCGGTAGCCACTGTACCACGACCTGTGATAGAGAATACATCCTCTACAGACATCAGGAACGGCATATCAATAGGTCGGGGAGGTAATGGAATATAGGTATCAACAGCGTCCATCAGTTCATCAATTTTGGAAACCCATTTTGGATCTTCAGCCAATGCACCTGTTGCAGAGCCCTGAATAATAGGTGTATTATCACCGTCAAAACCATAAGAGGTTAACAGTTCACGAACTTCCATCTCAACCAGTTCCAATAATTCAGGATCATCAACCAGATCAACTTTATTCATGAAAACCACAATACGTGGTACACCAACCTGGCGGGCAAGAAGAATATGTTCTTTGGTTTGCGGCATAGGACCATCGGTAGCAGCCACAACTAAAATAGCGCCATCCATCTGGGCAGCACCTGTGATCATGTTTTTCACATAGTCGGCGTGACCTGGACAGTCAACGTGCGCATAGTGACGGTTTGCTGTCTGGTATTCAACGTGTGCAGTATTGATGGTAATACCACGCTCTTTTTCTTCGGGAGCGCCGTCTATCTCATCATATTTTTTAGCAACATTACCCATTCCTTTTTTAGACAAGATCATTGTAATAGCTGCAGTTAAAGTAGTTTTACCATGGTCAACGTGACCAATGGTACCTACGTTTACGTGAGGTTTTTCCCTCTTAAAGGTCTCTTTTGCCATTTTTATCGTTTTTTAGTTGTGTTTAAAAATTATTGGTCTTACGACCATGAGAAAATTAATCCATTTTTTTCCTTCTTACAGGAGTTACTCACTTTTCATTCTTTATCAGAGCCGTTAGTGAGAATCGAACTCACGACCTCATCCCTACCAAGGATGTGCTCTACCCCTGAGCTACAATGGCTTAACTCAGTTTGTGGTCTGTAGTTTGATGTTTGTAGTTAGAACCACAGACCAGAACTACAGACTACAAACCGTTCTATGAGCGGAAGACGAGGGTCGAACTCGCGACCTATAGCTTGGAAGGCTATCGCTCTACCAATTGAGCTACTTCCGCTTTTTCAATTTGAAAATGTGGCAATTTGAAAATGCCAGCAACTCAAATCTTCAACATACAAAGAACTATCATTTTCAAATTTTCAAATTAATTAATTTTCAAATTTAAATGAGTGGGCAGAGTAGGGTTCGAACCTACGTACTCGTGAGAGAACAGATTTACAGTCTGTCGCCTTTAACCACTCGGCCATCTGCCCCGGAAGGTTTGGAGTTTGGAGTTGAAACAACTCTAACGTCAAACTCTAAACACCAAACTTATAGAGCCGAAGATGGGACTCGAACCCGCGACCTGCTGATTACAAATCAGCTGCTCTACCAACTGAGCTACTTCGGCATAAAATTTGAAATTTTGGAATGGAATGATTTTGGAATTGATGACTGTTCAATTTACCGGTTCACTTTCTAAATTATCAAAATACAAAGAACTTCCCCATTTTTTGGGATGGCAAAGGTAATGGAAAACTTAATCCGGCAAAATTTTGAAATGAAATTTTTCAGGCAGTTTTCAACAGTTTATCCGTTGTTTCCTGAAAAACCCTGATCAGGGGAGCAATAAACGGCTCTGGTAGGGATGCTCCGGCGAAAACAACACTTTAACGGAGTCATGCGGAATTATCCTGTTAACTACTTCAGCACTGTCAGATACCCATTTTTCACCAGTGTTGAACCGATAAGAGATGATCAGCTTTCCGTGCGTATCCACACGCCGCTCTGTAATATGGGCAATGGTTTCCTGCTGTTTTGAAGAACAGGCTGAAAGAAACAGAAGAATAAGAATTAAATAATTTTTTTTCATAGAGATCGTATGCAATAAAAAAGGCTTCCTGTTTTAAAGGAAGCCTTTTATTTTTAGGCTGCTAATTTTTCTTTTTTTCGTTTTATTTGTGAAACAATAGATTCCATCGTATTATCAAACGACTCTTCAAAAGATTTCGATGAAGCTTTTGCAAAGAAATCGCTTTTCGGAACATGAATCTTGATCTCAACGATCTTGTCTTTAATGGTATGCACCACATTGTCCAGTTTCAAGTAGACATCCACTTTTAAAATCTTGTCGTGAAAGGTCTGCAATTTTTCCAGTTTCCGTGTTACATAATTAACCAATTTGTCATCTGCATCAAAATGTACAGATTGAATGTTAACGTTCATAGCAACTCACATTTAATTGGTGAAAAAATAAATATTTGAAAGAACTTTATTTGCTTTGTTATACCTCCCGGTTTTACCCTGGAGGATGATTAACAAGTTACATAAAAACTGAAACAAAAAAAATTATGCCGCGTATTTTTTGGTTATTTGTGACAACGTTGGGTTCTATGCCTTTGGGTGGGCATTCTTAAATACTTCCTTAAGCTTTTCGATGGTATTGTGTGTATACACCTGCGTGGCTGCCAGGCTGCTGTGCCCCAGCAACTCCTTGACTGCATTGAGATCTGCTCCGTTATTCATAAGATGTGTAGCAAAACTATGACGGAGAATGTGCGGACTTTTCTTTTGAATGGTTGTAACCGAGCCAAGATGCTGCTTCACAAAATTATACACTGACCTTGGCTGAAGAGGTTTCCCGTTTTGGGTAATAAATACAGCAAGAACACCATCCTTACGCATAGGTTTTTCCGAAATGTATTTTTGCAGGTCTTCGCTCAACTCCTTTGAAACCGGGATGATCCTTTCCTTATTACCTTTTCCCAACACCTTTACCTGCGAATTGGCCATATCGAGTTGTGATTCCTTGAGGTTGATCAATTCACTTAAACGCATCCCCGTATTATAAAAAAGAAGTAATACCAGCCTCTCGGTACGGCCCTTCCAGTCATCTGAAAATTGAACATACTCAAAGAGGGTGGCCATATCTTTCTGTTCTACAAAAACAGGAAGCCTTTTACTTATTTTGGGTGCAACCACAGTTGTCATGGGGGTCTCGGTCAAAACACCGGTCTTAATTTCATATTTAAAAAAAGATTTGAGCGAGGATATTTTCCGGTTAATGGTTTTTGAACTAATACCTTCTTCTTTCATTTCAGCCAACCAGCTGCGTATAAACATAGCGGTAATACTCTCCAGTGCCGGTGCATCGAACTGGCTTGTGAGGTAGGCAAAGAACTGTTCAAGATCATTCTGGTATGAAAGAAGGGTATGCTTAGAATATCGTTTCTCAAACTTTAGATAGTCGAGAAAGGACTGCAACTGGGGATACTGAGGTACGGGCATAAAAAAAGTAGCCTAAAGTTAGTAAACTAAGGCTACTGAAATATGTTTGCAGGGAAAGATAAATTATGCTTCTATCTTGCCGCTGGCGATGTTCTGCTTGTAGATTGCTTTGAGAACCTGTCCACGACGGACTACTGACGGTTTGATGAACGCCTGGCGCTCTCTCAATTGCAACAAAGTTTTACTTTTTTCAAACTTCTTCTTGTACTTTTTGAGTGCCTTGTCAATGTTTTCGCAATCTTTTGAATCGATGATAAGCATAGCTGATATACCTCCTCAGGTGTTTTTTAGGATGGCAAAGATAGGATTTGATTTGAAAATTCCAAACGAAAATTATGTTTGGTATCCGAAATGAGAACTTTAGGGTGTTTTAGACCTGAAATTGGAAATCAGAAATTGCAAATTATCTTGCAGCCATGTTTACAGGAATTATTGAATGTACAGGTAAAGTGGTTTCTATAGCCAAAAACGGAACCAATTTGCGTTTCTGGATCTCCTCCCCCATTTCTAACGAATTAAAAATTGACCAAAGTGTCAGTCATAATGGCGTTTGCCTAACGGTTGAATCTATACAGGAAGGCAGTCACGCTGTTACGGCGATTGAAGAAACCCTGTCGAAAACCAATCTTTTGCATTGGACTGAGGGTACGGAAGTGAATATTGAAAGATGTATACTGATGAACAGCCGGCTTGATGGCCATATTGTACAGGGGCATGTGGATGCAACTGCCGTTTGTATAGAAAGAAAGGAATTGGAGGGAAGCTGGACATTTAGTTTTCAATTCCCGCCGGCTTTTGCTCACCTTATCATTGAAAAAGGATCCGTTGCCGTAAATGGAACCAGTCTTACCTGTTTTAATGTGGGAAAAGACATCTTCACCATTGCGGTGATACCCTATACGTTTGAGCACACCAATATTAACCAGGTTCTAAAAGGAAGCGTTGTAAATATTGAATTTGATATACTCGGCAAATATGTACAGCGGCGGATGGAACTGGGGGTGTAATGGTGAGTGGACCATTCACTTACTAGATCGATCTGCCTTTCAAAGCGCCACTTACAGCAGCATCCATGGCCCTTTCAGCAAATGGGCGGGTTACTTCATTAAGCGCTTCTATTTTGGTATGCATTAGATTTTTATCCTCCATGGTTAACGCCAGTTGCAATGCCTGCATGGCTTCTGCTGTGGCGATCATTTCTTCTTTGCTTAGCAGTGCGTTATTTTTGGCAATAAATTTTTCGGTAACAGCCAGTATCTGTTCGCCTTCTGTTCTCGCTTCCACCAATGCCCTTATCTGAATATCATCTTTGGCATGGGTAAGGCTGTCCATCAGCATTTGTTCCACGGCTTCATCAGAGAGACCGTACTGGGGTTTTACTTCTATCTCCTGCTCTACCCCGCTGCGGAGTTCTTTGGCACGCACCAATAATATTCCATCAGCATTAATCAAAAAACTTACCTCTACTTTAGGCATACCTGCGGGCATACCGGGAATTTTTTTAAGACTGAACTCTGCGAGTTTGCGGTTATCTTTTACAAGATCTCTTTCCCCCTGAAAAACCGAGATTCGCATATCGGCCTGCCCATCTTTATGGGTGGTATATTGCCTGCTAACTTTTGTGGGAATTTTTGCATTGCGCGGAATAAGGACATCCATCAATCCGCCCATGGTTTCAATACCTAAACTTAGCGGTGTAATATCAAGCAGTAGAAAATCTTTGTTATTACCTGCAAGGATATCCGCCTGTACTGCGGCTCCCAGGGCAACTACTTCATCTGGATTCACAGAATCATTAACCGCTTTCCCAAAAAAATCGCTAACTGCCTTTTTTACAGCAGGAACCCTTGTACTGCCGCCCACCATTACTATCGTATCTATATCCGATACAGCTAATTTAGAATCCGCTAATGCATTACTGCACGACTGAATGGTTTGATCAATCAATGGTTTAATTAATTCTTCAAAGGTTTCTTTGGTTAGCTCCAGCGGGTGGCTCTTCCATATCACACTATACAACTCATTATCAGTAATATACTTTTTGGCCTCTTCTGCCCGGAGGCGAAATCCCTGTGACAGCTCCTGGTTCTCCTGTAATTCCTCTAGTGGGATCTCAAATTGTTTTATCCAATGCTCCACAATCATCCGGTCAAAATCATCTCCGCCTAAATAGGTATTACCGTTGGTACTCAATACTTCAAAAATACCATTCGCTATATGCAGAATAGATATATCAAATGTGCCACCACCAAGATCATATACAGCAATGGTTTTTTCGTCATGTTTATCGAGGCCCAATCCGTACGCAAGACTTGCAGCGGTAGGTTCATTAATGATGCGCAAAACATCTAGACCGGCTAATTTACCTGCATCGCGGGTTGCCTGCCGTTGTGTATCATTGAAATAAGCCGGTACCGTAATTACTGCTTTGGTTACCGGTGTTTTTAAAATATGTTCGGCTCTTTGTTTGAGTTCTTTTAAAATGAATGACGAAAGATCAATGGGAGAATAGAAACGATTACCCACCTGAACTTTTACCAGAGAATCCGTATCATCATCAATTACTTTGTAGGTAAAAAATGCGGCATTTTCTTTAATGTCTTTATAACTTTTTCCCATTAATCGCTTGGCGCTGAAAATGGTGTTGCGGGGATCTGTTTCTAAAAACTCTTTTGCTGCTTCACCCACTACAATATTACCGGCTTCATCAAAATGCACAATACTGGGTACAAGACTGCTGCTATCATGTTCCTTTAATGCAATAGGTTGTTTGCTTTCGGGATGGATAATAGCCACCAGACTATTGGTGGTACCCAGATCGATGCCTACGATCATTTCTGCCTGTTGCAGACTGCCTGTTGCTATATTGATTGCTATTTTAGCCATGATAAGTATGAATTACGAAATAGGAAGTGGGGACTTTCTTAAAAATATTTCTGTAAAATTAAGGGATGCGGATATGTGTTGGGTTGCGATTTAAGGAATCATGCCCATTAAGGATTGAAAATAATCTTATATCTCTACAACACTCGTTTTGCTAAGATAATCATGCAAAGGCTTTCCAAGAAAGGGGATAAAAAACATATCAATCAATATAACCCTTACGAGACTCCGGATTATAATCCATCCGAAAGCAGGCTTTTTTCCCTCACCATTTACCACTTTTGAATAGGATAACCATTTGCCAGGGGTGCGGCTAAATATGGCTTCAAAAAAAGTATAATACATAAACAGGATACCGAAAAAGAACCAGCCAAAATTATAAGGTTTGTATTTCCAATAGAGAACATACCAGTTCCATACCTTAAAACCAAAGTATGCCAGTATGAAAATGAGTAAGGTATCTGCCAGGAAATTCAAAATCCTTGTACCGTCGCCGACTGTCTTCATAGATGCAAAAATAGTGAGTGGTGAGTGGTGAGTGGTGAGTTTTTTCTGGTGATGGGGCAATAGTGAATGGGCATTGCAAAAAAAAACTTGCACACCTGCCTACTCACTCTTCACCACTCACGTCTTCTGATTCCTTACTTTTGTTGAAAGACTAACTCAGATGACCCTTATTGAAGAATTACAGTGGAGAGGTATGATACAGGACATTATGCCAGGAACAGCGGAATTGCTGGAGAAGGAAATGGTATCCGGGTATATCGGTTTTGATCCTACTTCCGACAGTCTGCATATTGGTAGCCTGGTGCCTATTTTGCTACTAGTGCACTTGCAAAAAGCGGGTCATAAGCCATTCGCGCTTGTGGGTGGCGCCACGGGTATGGTTGGCGATCCCAGCGGCAAAAGTGAAGAAAGAAATCTTCTAAGTGAGGAAGTCTTATTGCATAACCAACAGGGCGTATATAAACAATTAGCGAGGTTTCTTGATTTTACGGAGGGGAAAAAGAATGCAGCTGAAATGGTGAACAATTATGACTGGTTCAAAGATTTTAGTTTTCTCAATTTTATAAGGGATGTGGGCAAACACATTACCGTGAATTACATGATGGCAAAAGACAGTGTGCGGAAAAGACTAGACGGAGAAAGCGGCATGAGCTTTACAGAATTTACTTACCAGTTGGTGCAGGGTTACGATTTTTACTGGCTATACCAAAACAAGCATTGCAAGCTGCAGATGGGCGGTAGTGATCAATGGGGAAATATTGTTACGGGCACAGAACTGATACGCAGGAAAACCGGAGGTGAAGCATTTGCTTTTACCTGCCCGTTAATTACAAAAGCCGACGGAGGAAAATTCGGCAAAACGGAAAAAGGAAATATCTGGCTTGATGCGAAAAAAACATCTCCCTATCAGTTTTACCAGTTCTGGCTAAATGCAAGTGATGAAGATGCTGAAAAATGGATAAAAATTTTTACGTTGCTTCCTAAAGATGACATTGACATATTGCTGGCAACACACGCAACGGCCCGTCATGAACGCATTCTGCAGAAAAAACTGGCTGAAGAATTAACCTGTTTTGTACATACCCGTAACGATTACGAGTTTGCGGTTAAAGCATCCAATATATTATTCGGAAATGCTACAACCGACATTTTACAAAGCCTTACAGAAGAAGAATTATTACAGGTAATGGAAGGGGTGCCCGGTATTGAGATTAATAAAAAAACATTGGTTGATGGGTATGAAATAATCAATTTTCTGGTGGATACCCAAATCTTTTCCAGCAAAGGAGAAGCTAAAAAAATGTTGCAAACCGGAGGTGTAAGCATCAATAAAGAAAAGATCAACATGGATAAGACTTCCCTTTCTGCGTCCGATCTTTTACAAGAAAAATACTTGCTTATTCAGAAAGGTAAAAAAAATTATTACCTGATAAAAGCTATATAAACGCTTGAACGCAAAAGAGGTATCTGCCTTAATAAAAAGCGGATACCTCTTTTAAAAAATCCTGTCTTCTTATATCTCCTTATGCTATTGCATCTTCAAAATCTCGTTTTGCTTCTTTACTTGCTTTCCTGAAATATTTTCTTACGCCTTCGTGGGCATCTCCTGCCGCATCGGCCAGGTTATGCATTGCTTTGGAAGTTTGATTACGGTTTCTCATATAGAGAAAAGCACCGGCTGTTGCAGCACCTATGATACCTGTAGCGATTAATATCTTTTTCATATGATACATTTTGTTTGTCATATAAATACAATAGTTATTCCCGCTTATTTGCTAATACAATGGGTATCTTATTTCACAGTTTTGATTACATTCCACATTTCCTGTGCAACAAACAGATTACCTGTGGGGTTAAGGTGTACCCGGTCGGTGGTAAGTATACCCATCTCTTTATTTTGCGGGTTATTTTGTAAACTGTATTGATGGAAAGCATGGCGAAGATCAACCAGGGGTATATTATTTTTTGCGGTATAGGTACGCAACCAGTTACTGTACTGGTTAAGGTCACCATCCTGCTGGTTGGAATTATCATTTCGCTCACCAATAGCCGCCGGTGTACACACAATAACTTTAATACCCGCGGCCTGTAATTTATTAACTACTCCTTCATAAAATTTTCCAAACTTAGGCAAATCAGTACCTGTTCCGCTGGAACTTTTGTGCCAAACATCATTAACGCCTACATAGATCACTACAATATCCGCACCCTGCTTTAATACATCTTCTTCTATACGCAAATACAGGTCATATATTTTATCACCGCTAATACCTGCGCCCACCAACTCATAATTATTGGCAACGCCTTCCTGCATAATCAGAGAATCCATAAGCTTTATATAGCCCCCGGGTCTGATGCCTGCTGCGGTAATTGAATCACCAAAAAAAATTACCTTTTTCTTTTTGTTATAATTAAAAGACATCAGCAACATGCATCCTACAAAAAGAGCCAACAAAATAAGTTTAGTCATACAAATGGTTTTTGAAAATTGAATTTATATTTATTTATTATGGTCATGAAAAAAAATAATAAGAGAGGAACAAAAGATAAAAAGCGGAAAAGATGTCTACGAATTTTTTTTCTGTCTTTTTCTTATTGGGCTTTCTAACTAATACACATCCGTCATGATAGGCGTAGTAGATTTTCCCATCATTTCTACAAATTCTCTTTCTTTAACGAGGTATCCATTGCCTTTGGCACAAAAATGAACTTTCAGGTTTTCAATACTTAAGGGATTTCCTTCGGGAATATCAGCCAGGTTGCTATGTTTTATATCATGGCCATCCACAATAATCACCAGCCCGCTGCCAATGGCTTCCATACGGTTACCCTGTGTTATAAGCATGCCGGTATCTTCTCCTAATCCAATACCTACACAGGAAGGATTAGCAGCTACTGCCTGAGCGAGCCTCGCAAAACGACCCCGCTTTTCAAAATGTGAATCAAATATCACCTGGTCCATAAAACCCAGACCGGTAGTAATTTTGACCTCGCCTTTCAGGTGCGCCCTTGTGGCATTTCCTTCATAGATCATGGTACTGCTCATGGCCATTGCACCGGCAGAGGTTCCGGCTATTACAAAATTTTCTTTGTGGTACCTGTCCCGGATTATCTGCAGAAATTTTGTTCCGCCAAAAATCGCTGTCAGTCGTAACTGGTTACCCCCACTGAACAGTACACCGGCGCAGTTGCCAATACGCTGGATATACTCGGGGTTAAGTGCATCCTCACGGTTACGGATATGGATCACGCCAATATCTGTGCAGCCGATTTTACCAAATGCATTCAGGTAATTTTCACCTACTTCATAAGGTATGGTAGATGCTGTGGTAATTACTTCAATACGTGCGCTTAAACCGCCGGCTTCTTCCACAATACGGCGGATAATACCCAACTCTAAAAAATTAAGATTGTTACGGTAAAATTCTCCTTTATCAAGATCAATGCCTTTGTCTTCTGCACCACCTATCGCTATCAGCTTTCCTTTGGGAATACTCATGCCAGCTATATTCGTTCCAAACAAAAATAAGCGTTTTGATTTGCTAAGCCATACAGGAAAAATCTATATATTCATCGTAATTGAAACCGTGTATAATTTGTGACTAAGCCCAGCGGCACAAAAACATCAAATAATACTTATGAAAATTGAAGAAATTAAGATACTCAGGGGCCCCAATTACTGGAGTGTGCGGCGTTCTAAACTCATACAGATGCGGCTTAACCTGGAGGAGCTTGAAAAAAGTCCCACCAATGCCATCGATGGTTTTTTAGAAAGATTAGAAACGCTTTTCCCCTCTATGTATGCACACCGTTGCAGCGTAGGTTCGCCTGGAGGATTTTTTGAAAGGGTGAAAGAAGGAACCTGGATGGGCCATGTTATTGAACATATAGCGCTTGAAATACAGACTTTGGCCGGAATGGATTGTGGTTTTGGCAGAACACGGGGCACAGGTAAGGAAGGTGAATATTATGTGGTATTTAATTATATGGAGGAAGATGCGGGCGTGTATGCAGCTAAAGCAGCCGTAAGAATTGCGCAGGCATTGGTGGATGCTATTACTTATGATCTGGCAGAAGATATACAGCAATTAAGGGAGATAAGGGAAGATACGAGGCTTGGGCCTTCAACAGGCTGTATTGTAGAAGAAGCGGCCAAACGCGGCATTCCCTTTATCCGTTTAAATAAACAGAGTCTTGTACAGCTCGGTTATGGCGTTCACCAGAAAAGGATACGTGCCACTATTGCCAGTACCACCTCCAATATTGCGGTAGATATTGCCTGCGATAAAGAAGAAACCAAAAATTTACTGGAAGCGGCAGAGATACCTGTACCAAGAGGTACCGTTGTGCGGACAGAAGAAGGTTTACAGGAGGCTATTAATAAATACGGCTATCCGTTAGTGATAAAACCTATTGATGGTAATCATGGTAAAGGCAATACCACCAATATCAACAATTGGGAACACGCGCTGAAAGCATTTGAATCTGCCAGGCATTACAGCCGCAGTGTAATAGTAGAAAAATTTATTACGGGTGTAGACTTCCGGGTACTGGTAATCAATTACAAATTTATTTGTGCTGCCCTCAGAACACCCGCTTCCGTTATCGGCGATGGGAAACATACCATTCAATGGCTGATAGATGAAACTAATAAGGATCCACGCAGGGGATATGGCCATGAAAAAGTATTGACACAGATAACCATAGATCAGTCTAGCGAAAAAATGCTGGAAGAAAAAGGGTACACGTTAGAAACGATACCCCCCAAAGCTGAATTGGTTTTACTGAAAACAACTGCCAACCTGAGTACGGGAGGCACATCCAGCGATGTAACAGATGAAGTGCACCCCGTAAATATTTTTTTAGCGGAAAGAATTGCCCGCATCATTGGGTTGGATATCTGTGGCATCGATATTATGGCTGCTGATCTTCGAACACCTATTTATGAAAATGGTGGTGCCGTGCTGGAAGTAAATGCAGCACCCGGTTTCCGCATGCATATTGAACCTGCAGAAGGCTTACCACGCAATGTGGCAGAACCGGTAATTAACATGTTATTTCCCAAAGGATCTGATGGCCGCATACCTATTATTGCCATAACAGGAACTAATGGTAAAACAACCACTACCCGGTTAACGGCCCATATATGCAAAACAGCTGGCCGTAAAGTAGGATACACCACCAGTGACGGCGTATATATACAGAACCAAATGATGATGAAGGGTGATTGTACCGGTCCCCTGAGCGCCAAATATGTTTTGCGTGACCCTACCGTGGATTTTGCGGTATTGGAATGCGCGCGTGGCGGATTATTAAAAGCAGGACTGGCCTTTCAGCATTGCGACGTTAGCATTGTAACCAATGTTACAGCCGATCACCTGGGATTAGGTGGTATAGATAACCTTGATCAGATGGCGCGGGCAAAAGCCGTGATACCGGAAACCACTTTTAACCATGGTTTTGCAATTCTGAATGCAGAGGATGACCTCGTATATGCTATGCATGAGGGATTAACCTGCCACGTAGCTTATTTCAGCATGGATGAAAATAATCCGCGCATTCAGAAACACTGCAAAAAAGGCGGGTATGCCGCAGTATATGAAAATGGATATGTATCTATTTTAAAAGGAACCTGGAAAATACGGGTAATGAAAGTGAGTGATATACCCATCACTTATGGCGGAAAAGCGTTACACAATATTATGAACACGCTACCTGCTATGCTGGCTACCTATTTGTTTAAGGATATTACCATTGAAGATATCCGTACTGCTTTGAGCACATTTGTGCCTTCTCCCTCACAAACGCCCGGGCGTTTGAACCTGTTTGAATTCAGGCATTTTAAATTTCTGGTTGATTTTGCGCATAACCCTGCAGGACTGGAACTATTATGTGATTTTATTAAAAAAATGGATGGAACACCCAAAGTGGGCATCATCAGTGGCACGGGCGACCGCAGGGATGATGATATACGTGAACTAGGCCGTATTTCAGGAAGATCATTTGATGAAATTATTATACGACAGGATAAAAATCTCAGGGGGCGAAGCGCAGAAGAAATTGTAAATTTACTGGTAGAGGGGATTAATGAAACCAAGACAAAAGACATCCCTATTGATATTATTTACAAAGAAAAAGAGGCCATCATGTTTGCCTATGATAATGCCAGGCCGGGTTCTCTCATTACTATCATGTGCGATGTAGTAGCAGAAGCCCTGGACCTGATAAAAGACTTGAAAGAAAAAGAAGATCAGTCATAAATTAATAAGTGGCAGTTAAAAAATTTGGAACAATTGGGCGCCAACCCTATTTTTGCAGCCCATCCCAATTATTGTGGGATCCAATGGAAAGGATTGCCTGATAGTATAATGGTAGTACGACTGTTTTTGGTACAGTTTGTCTTGGTTCGAATCCAGGTCGGGCAACGAGAGGGAAAGGTTAATAGCCTTTCCCTTTTTGCATGTATTGCTGGTCAGGCGACCAACAATAGAGATAAATGTCTCAGAGTTCTACCCCACCAGTGGGGTAACAGTATAAAATACCGTATCAATAAAAAACAATATTTCGGTATTGACGAGTACATTTTCGTCATGCATATCCTCAAGTAGCAGACCTAACGCAAGATGCCTATAATCATGTCTGATATGATTTTCAAAACCATTAAATTCAAGATGCTTTTTAATGTCCTCGGTATCTACTGCAGAGTCCGATTTAATATATGGCTGCCTAAGAACTGCATATAAAATGTTTTCTGATTTTACAAATCCTAAAAATGTATAGGCTGTATTGGGGAAAATCAGATTGTGTAATATAAGGCTGTTAAAAAGCTCCAGCCATGTAGCGTAATAGATGGCGTCGTTTTGCTTAATGACACTGCGGTTATCTGAATCCAAATACACCATAGCCTCTCCACCCCTTGCAAAAAATGGAGCTTGAACCGGCATTTGCGTAAGCCATAAATCGTGTTTCTTGCTAAAAGCTTCTAGGAGACCAGCCTGCTCATTTTTGATGAGGAGTTTACCTTCGAAGTCTGTTTTAACCGTTGTGCCTGTTTCAAAGCTTGCGCATAGGTAGTTTCGGATTGTTGTGCAAGTATCCTGGCACCCTTCAATGACATTTCCAGCAGCGATATTTTTAATTTTGTTTCGGATATCATCTGACAACATTTGTACAAAAATATGAAAAAATAAATTACTCCACAAAGCTGTGAACATCCTAAGCACAATAGAAATAAATCGTTAAAATCATTCATACATTTCTTCTAATAGCTTCAGATCAGCTTTAAAATGGTTCGGAAAACGTACAGTTCCATCCGCAAAAGGTAAAGGTTAATAAACTTTACCTGCATGACCACCTGTTGAAAGAAGAATGCCTGTAACAAAATAATTATACCGCAGCAACCAGTTTGCTCGTGCTTCTGTAAATGTATTCCTGATAGATATGCCTTCTTGCAAAACGGGCAGGCGTTTCGGCATTGATAAGTTTTACATAGATGGCTTTGGGAACGCCGTAGTATTCATATATGGATCCGTCTGAAAAACTGATAGAGAGTATTTCAGCCTTGTATTCAAAATCAACAATACCGGAGTTGGTAATGGTTTCTGTATATACACCCAATGTATTGGTCCGTGTTTCCGGCGCGATACTTACGAGGAAGTGGTAGGCTTCAATAATTTTTTTACTCTTTTCTTCCGCTTGCTGCTTCTCCCCATTATCCTGGAATTTATCGGGATGCCAGTCTTTCATCAGGTTCCTGTAGGTTGTTTTTAACTCCTGTAGTTGCGCCGCTTCATGTACACCCAACACTTTCCTGTAATTTAAAATTCTTCGCATAAAATACACCTTAATTTATCATTTACCTTGCTAAGCGAATAGACTGTATTCTTTGCTACAGATCACTTTGTATAGCACTTATAAAATACAAAGGTAACTCATTAATAATAAAGCTTCAATTTCACTCTGAAAACCTCTATGCTTCTCTTTATCCTTATAAATAACAAGGCGTGGCTCGAGTCGTGTCAAGAAAATCAAAAGAAGATAGAAACCTAACAGGGAGGCTGCAAACCACCCCTTTTCAGTATTCCTACAGAATTATTGTGCTATTTTGTAAGTAAATCTTTGACTGTTGAAACTGCTGATCATAGAGGACGAAATATCGCTTAACCAAAGTATTGTGGAATTCCTGTCTGCAGCTGGTTACCTATGCGAATCAGTAAACACCTACCAGCAGGCATTGGAAAAAATCGAATACCATACCTATGATTGCATTGTACTGGATATTATGTTACCAGGTGGATCAGGACTCGAACTGTTACGCTACTTAAAACAGGATAAAAAAAATGAAGGCGTAATTATTATTTCAGCAAAAGGCGCATTAGAAGATAAAATAGAGGGCCTGCAAATTGGTGCTGATGATTACCTGACCAAGCCTTTTCATTTATCGGAATTAAGTGTACGCATTTCAGCCATTATCAGGCGAAAGAGCTTTAACGGTCAATCGCTCATTACTGTGGGAGATATACAAATAGATACAATTGGCAAAACGGTTGCTGTGAAACAACAGAATGTAGAGCTTACCCAAAAAGAGTTCCAATTATTATTATTTCTCATCATCAACCGTAACAGGGTACTTTCCAAAAATGCTATTGCACAGCATTTATGGGGAGATGATATGGACTTTCCGGCTAACTACGATTTTATCTATTCGCATATTAAAAATCTGCGCAAAAAAATTATAGCGGCCGGAAGTGAAGATTGTATCAAATCTATTTACGGCGAAGGTTACAAAATGCAGCTTGCATGAAATTATTCACCAAATATAACCGGGTAAATATTGCAGCTACCATTCTTACTTTCCTCATTGGAAGTATTGCCTTTTATTTTGTATTGCATTATGTATTAATAAGACAATTAGATGAAGCACTGCGTGCTGAGCAACAGGAAATTGTTACCTATGTAAACACGCATAAACAGTTACCGGATATTGAGAATACGAAACATGAGTGGACAGAGATCCGACAGGTGCCAATAGCTATGCAACAAGCAAAGGTCAGGAGTATAGAGACCTATAATAAAGCCGACAATGAAAAAGAATCGGTGCGTCAATTGATCTTTTCAGTAAAAGCCGATGAAAAAAATTACCAGGTAACGGTAAATAGATCCGAAACAGAAACGGAAGACCTGCTGCAGCTGATTATACTT